>JAPPIE010000115.1:0-5857 GCA_028874765.1 Gemmatimonadota bacterium | reverse complement strand
GCGCCGTCGTGTGCATCCGTGTCTGTGAGATAGGCCATGACGAGGAGGAGAAAGTGGGTGGGATAGATCGTGAGGCCATTGCCCTGGCGCGTGCCGTCGATATGCGCGCCGCCCGGTTCAAATTGTTTAGGTCCCGGCTGCGGAAATCGCAATATGGGGCTTAATCCCGGCTCATTGGTGATAGCTGGTCCGGCGAGTTCACGCACGATGGCTTTCAGTTTGGGTGAGATACACAGGGTCCGATCAATTGCAATGCCTTCCTGAGTTACATGCATGCCATTTTTGTCTTTGGGCCATGTTTTTGACTCATCTGGCACGATGCCGGTTTTATTTTTGAGTTCTTTTAGTCCCGCGCGCACGCGGTCCGGATTGACCAGTCCCGGGACGATGACAAATCCGTCATTCACAAATTGCGCGACCTGCGCCTGCGTGAGATGCGCTGTGCCTTCTGGCTTGGAGATAGACATGGGAATATCCCGAGGTTTTGAAGGTTGGTATTACAATCCCGCGGGTAAGAGAATGAGTTCGGGTATCCGAGCACGGGCGGGCGTGGTCGCCACATACAGGCATGCATCGGCTACGTCTTCGGGTTTTAATGCTTTGGCCATGACTTCTGGGGGTGTAGGTACGGGGCGCTGCAAGACGATGGGCGTGTCGCACAATCCAGGGAAGATTACTGTGGTGCGAATGCCGTTTTCCTGTTCTTCCTGGAATGTCCCGTGCGCCAGGCCAGACATGCCGTGTTTGGATGCCTGATAAGAGACGCCAGAGACATCGGGTGATTGTACGCATCCGGAAGATAGATAGATGATCAGGCCCGATTGCTGTTTTCGCATGACGGGCAATACCGCTTTTGTACAGTTGAATGCACCGGTCAGATTTGTGCCGATCATCATTTCCCACGTTTCATAGGTCAATACTTCGAGGCTGCGGTCCGGGATGTTTGTTCCCGTGGCGTACACGAGAATATCGATTTGTCCGAATTCATCCAGTGTTGTCTGGATTAAGTGGTTTACCTGTTTTATATCCCGCGCGTCTGTGGGACATGAGATTGCGCGGTTTCCTATTTCTGCTGATAGGTCGTCTAATTTGTCTTTGCTTCGCGCTGCCAGTACCACGCTGGCACCTGCCTGGGCATAAGATCGCGCGGTCGCTTTTCCCATTCCCGAACTGCTTCCCACAATTATAGCGACTTTGTTCTCCAGCGCGAGATGCATGAACCTCTCCTTCGGATTCGGACTCATCCAAATATATATATGCGATAAACAAGTATAATGAGGTTTATAAATGTGTGCAAGTGTAACAGGAAGGGTAACAAGGTGAGCGGGCGACCACAGGGGGGCGCCCCTACTGGATTAACAATACCATCGTAGGGGACGGCCCCCGTGCCGTCCCGCATGCGTAGCTCAGCCCCAGTATTCGTATTGCATGCACATGCGTAGAATCGTATCTTTTACAGATAGTGGGAGATTGTGTAGATACTGAAAAACTGAAAGGACAAAAGATGAGCGATTTGTTGATCGAAAAATATATGGCAAAGACGCCAAGGTCACGCGCTTTGTACCAGCGGGCGCGGGAGACTTTTCCCAGTGGGGTGACGCACGATACGCGCTATTTGAAGCCCTATCCGCTTTCTGTTGCCCGGGCACAGGGTGGGCGCAAGTGGGATGTGGATGGGTGTGAATATGTCGATTATTTTGGGGGGCACGGTGCGCTGATTTTGGGGCATAATCATCCGGAGGTGACCGAGGCCGTGCGGGAGCAGTTGAGCAGGGGGACGCATTACGGGGCGTCGCACGAGTTAGAACTGGAATGGGCAGAGCAGATTATTCGGATGGTGCCGTGCGCGGATAAGGTGCGTTTTACGTCGTCGGGGACAGAGGCGAGTCTTTTGGGGTTACGCGTTGCGCGCGCTTTTCAGAATAAGTCGAAGATTCTGCGTTTTACGACGAATTTTCACGGGTGGCACGATCAGGTGGCTTTTGGTGCTTCGACGAGTTTTGACGGTACGCCGCCGAGCGGTATTACGGAGGATCATATCGAGAATGCCGTGTTGTGTGAGCCGAATAATATCGATCAGGTCACACGGGCACTTGAGAGTCGGGATGATATTGCCGCGGTTATTCTGGAGCCGACGGGTGCGAGTTTTGGGCGGGTGCCCACGCAGGGCGAGTTTTTGCGCCAGCTTCGCGCTGTGACCCGAGAACACGGGGTGTTGCTCATTTTTGATGAGGTGATTACGGGTTTTCGCGTGGCGCCCGGGGGTGCTCAGGAATATTATGGGGTGACGCCGGATTTGGCTCTTTTTGCGAAGATCGTTGCGGGTGGTTTTCCCGGTGGCGCAATTGCTGGTCGCGCGGATTTGCTCGATGTGATGACGTATCGCGACGATGCTTCGTGGAATGACAGATACCGCGTGCCACACCAGGGTACGTTTAATTCGAATCCGGTTTCAGCGCGTGCGGGGTTGACGACGCTTAAAATTGTTGCGGAGAATGAGATTACCGACCGGGCCAATCGGAATGGCGAGGTGTTGAGAAGTGCGCTCAATGATGTGATTCAGAGACGTGGGATGAACTGGCTCGTGTACGGCGAGTTTTCGGGGTTTCAATTTTTGCCGTTGTCCGAGGATCAGACGTACACGTGTTCGGATATTTACGATGGTACAGTGCCCCATTCGGTTCTCAAGGGCGGGATTTCGATGAAGCAGATTCACCAGTTGCGCTGCGGTTTGATTGCAGAGGGGGTCGATGTGATGCCCTGGCCCGGCGGTGTGATTTCTGCTGTTCACAGCGATGCGGATATCGATCAGACGGCTCAGGCGTTTGATCGGGTGCTGGCGATGTTTAAGGCATGAATATTATACCTTAATGCGTACATTCCGAAAGTCAATGGGGCTGCGGTGGTTTTGAAGGCCGATGTATCCGGTTTTTAAGCGGTCTTTGAGGTCCGGGTGTTTGCCTGTGTCACAGGATATGACTTCGCGTCCGTTGATGATGACGTTTACCATTGTTCCCTGGCAGGATACTTCAATTGCGTTCCATTCTCCCGCTGGATGAGACGGATCTGACGTGGGGGCGACCGCGTCGTAGATGGCGCCGTTTGATTTGTTGTTGAGTGGGTCGTGCGGTACGTCGTAAATTTGTATTTCCATCCCTTGATAGGCGGGGCGTCCTTCTTCACTCGTCCGCAGGAATATTCCGCTGTTTCCGCCCGCGCTGTTTCGATAGTCCAGGCGCAATACAAAGTCTGTGTACTTGGCTTTGGGGCGTATCCATCCTCTGCCTTCGCCATTGCATACCATCAATCCGTTTTGGACTTCCCAACCTTCTTCCGGTCCGATAATTTTCCAGTCGTTCAGGTCTTTGCCGTTGAATAAGAGTTCAAATCCTTCGGCTTGTTCTTCTGGGGAAAGGTGTGTTGCCATTGGTTTTCCTCCGTAAATAGGTTATACCTCTATGCTGCACCCGTTTCCCGCCATTTGATGAGTGCGTGGGCGACGGTTTCTACCATTTCTTTGACGTCGGCGTTGTGCGCGTCAATGCTGTCGGGAATGGCTTGTAAAAAGGTGCGGATTGTGCCAGCTTGTTCGCATATGTGTTTGTCGCCATAGACGTTGTGTTCGGGTTGTCGGGGGTCGATCAATACTTTCCGATTTTTCAGCGGTTTGACGTGGTAGTTTTCGAAGATTGCTTGTTCGAGGATTTCCGCTTTTGCCCGTAGATGGCGCGGCATGGATGCTTTGTCGTGCATGCCAATGCTTCGCGTGAAATCTGGTCGCGTAAAGTGGGCGTGGACTTCTATGGATGCATCTGGTTTTTTGTCGAGGAAATACTGCCACAGTGCCGCGGTTTCTCTGGGCGCGCTTTTGCCTTCTACGAGGTGGTTGATTCCGAATTTTGGGACTTCGCCTATGGCATTGGTTACGCTGTGTCCTTCGCAAACGCCGTCGGGATTTGTGATGGGCATGAGACAGAATTGTATGTGATCTAATAATCGCTGTGTGCGTGCGGTTGGGATGGTCAAGCTGTGGGCTACGTGCAAGATGCCATAGGATACGGGTTCGCACGATTGCATTGTGGCATCGACGAGTAGCGTCAGGTCGCGGGGTTCGGTTTCCAATACGCAGATGGGTCGTCCCTGGGCAGAGTGGCCGATTTCCCGGTAGGTCCAGATGTCGTATTGTTGGGATAGTTGCCGGGCTTTTTCACAGACGAGGGATGGGTCTTCATAGGGGGCAGATGCGATGCGGAGGGTTTCTCCGGGTTGGATGTGGACGGATATGTCGATGTGTTCTGCCGGGTGAAAGTCCGTGTTTTCAGAGGGTACCCACGCCCATCCCGTGTTTTCTCGCCAGATCCACCAGGGGGGATACATGTAGTTCGCGCCTTTTTTGCTGAGTAGAAATCGCAATATTACTCGTTTTGCGCGGTTGCCGAGGTGACGCACGCGCACATGGGCCATGTATTCTTTGGGTACGCCTGCGCCGTCGAATAGTTCGTCTAACAGGTCCTGGAACCATTGCGGGATTTCTTCTATTTTGTATCCGATTTCGCTTATGCCGGATTCTATGATTCGCATTTCTCCGGCACTGCTACACGGAAAGTTGTCGTCGATGATGATGTCGTTGTTTTGGAGTTTCACTCAACACACCATTCCGCGTTTGGCGCGAATCCCATGGGCGGGCGGGTCGTCGCCGATCCAGCGTTCGTCAACGGGTTCCGATGCGCGTTGATATCGCGTGTCGGATGATATGCGGTATTGTTTGGAGTGGTTGTCGGAGCTTGAGTGGAGTGTGTACATTGAGAATATCAGCAGGTCTCCCATTTCGTATTCCGATACCAGCCAGCGTCCGCCCAGTTCTTTGCGGGTGGCTATCGCATTAGAGGAATACGATCCGGTCGAGTTCCACTTTACAGCAGCCCGCTCTTGATTGGTCAAGTTCCGTCCTTCGGCGCGTGCGCGTTCTACAATTTCCTGGGCATCGCCTTTGTTTTCGCAGTACAGATCGACGTCTGTTGAGCCGTATCCCGCTTTCAGATCGTGTAATTTGTGTGAGTTTTCGAGTAGCATCAATCCGCCCATGTAGGAGGGTACATCGCCATAGGGTATCCAGGCGGTGTAGAGGTTTTTTGTTCCGCGGCCCATATAGACGATGTCGCAGTGGGGATTGGTGGCGGTGTGCAGTCCGGGCTGTTTGGCTCGAAACCAGGTGTAGTCAAAGTAGCGCGCAGGTCCGTCTAAAAAGAAGTCGAAAAACGACATGATCGGGCCTTCGTGGATTACTTTGTCCAGGGGGGGATTGTTGCGCGCGAGCAGGGGCATAAACGATCCGGTTGCACGTCCGTCAATTTTCTTTTTTGAAGCTGCAATGCCGTCGATTGCCGGATAGCGTTCGTCTAATACACCCGCGCCCATGAGCCGATCCATGACTTCCTGCCGAGCGGCTAATACTTCGTCTTTGTTCAGGTGATTTTTGAGAAATAAATAGCCATTCTCTGCCATTCGGCGGTGGAGTTCGTCGCGATCATCTATCGCGTCATTGGATGCGCGTAAGCCGCCAAAGTCGTCCGACGAGTGGCCCAGGGGTTCGCCCTGATACGTGAGTTTTAATGCTTTTTCCATTTCCATAGATTCCTCCAGGATGTTTTGTTATGTGTAATATAAAACAAATAATTTAGATAAACAATGCTGTGCGTTAGGGGTAATGGAAAATAGTTTCTCTTTTTTGGTTGTGTTATATTTTCTAACAGTGGGATTATGTCTCCCCTCCCCGTATCGGGGAGGGGCCGGGGGAGGGGTCAGAATTCGTTTTAAGACAGCTTTTAAGGAGTTTTTATGTTTCTCGCCAATATGA
>JAPPIE010000094.1:12276-14711 GCA_028874765.1 Gemmatimonadota bacterium | reverse complement strand
GTCACCTTTGACGACATAAGACAACTGGCATTATTTGAAGACGACCCCGAAAAATTTATGCAAATGTATCGCCACCGCGTTATCTTTGACGAAGTTCAAAAAGCCCCCGAACTATTCAACCACATCAAGCTCGCCGTTGATCGGGACCGCAACACCTATGGCAAATTTGTACTCACCGGATCCAGCCAATTTTTGCTCATGCAAAATGTAGCGGACAGTCTGGCGGGGCGCATTGGTCTATTGTCACTTCTCCCCTTTGATCATCGAGAACTGCCCAAAGCACTTTGTGAAACAGCGATATGGCGCGGCTGTTATCCCGAACTGGTCACGCGCCATTATCGCAATGCCGACGACTGGTATGCCTCCTATATTGAGACCTACCTTGCCCGCGATGTGCGAGACGTGGCACAAATTGGCAATCTGCGCGACTTTCGGAACTTGATCCAGTTGCTCGCCGCACAGACAGCACAGGAACTCAACATGTCTCGCCTCGCCAGTGACCTGGGTGTAACAATGCCCACGGTCAAACGGTGGATTTCCATATTAGAAATGTCCTATGTCATCTTTCTCCTGCCCCCTTATTTTCGGAACTTCGGCAAGCGGGTCATCAAACGCCCAAAAATATATTTTTACGACACGGGACTCGTATCCGCTCTCACGGGCATTCGAACTGAAGAAATGTATGATCGCGGACCGATGGCTGGTGCGCTCTTTGAAAATTATATCCTATCTCAAGTCCTCAAACACCATAAACACACCAATCGACGTTCCGAATTTTATTTTTACCGAACCAGTCATGGCGTAGAGGTCGATCTCGTTATTGACATGGGACAAACCCGTCATTTTGTCGAAATAAAAAAAACCGTGACCTTTCGCCCCCGTCTAATAAAAACACTCAACACACTTGCTTCCCAGGCCGACACAGCGACACTGATCTATCAGGGAGATACACTACCCGATTACGGCAATATTCGCATTTGCAACTGGTCGAATTACCTCACCCACAAAAAGGAGTAACCCATGCCAAAACAACCGAACATCCTGCTCTTCATCAGCGACCAACAGCGCACGGACACCCTGCGGTGTTACGGCAACGACTGGATACAATCGCCGCATCAAGACGCATTGGCAGAACGCAGCTTCGTCTTTGAAAACACCTACGTCACCCAACCCGTATGCACCCCCGCGCGCGGATCCCTCATGACCGGCCTGTACCCGCACAACCACGAATGCATGGTCAACCGGGACATATTGCGCGACGAAATCCCATCCATCGCAGAAATGCTACCCGACACCTATCGAAAAGCCATGTTTGGAAAATGGCACCTCGGCGACGACTCCGTGCGACAGCACGGCTTTGACGAATGGATCAGCACAGAAGACGACCACCGCAACAGATACTCCCGCCCCGGCCTGCCCTTCAGCAGCTATTACTACTGGATGAAAGAACAGGGCATAGAACCCCAAAACAACAGCGCCACCGGAGAAATCATCTTCTCACCGCGCCAGCGATCCCAACTCCCCGCAGAATACCAGATGGGCACCTTCATCGCCAACCACTCCGAGCGATTCATCCGGGAAAACACACACCGCCCGTGGCTCCTCGTATTCAGCACATTTGAGCCACACCCCCCAATGACCGGCCCCTATGACGGCATGTACGACCCCGATGCCCTGCCCGTTGGCCCCACCTTCATCAAAAAACCAGAAGGACACGCCCTGTTCAACCGCGCCCGCGCAGAACACTACCTCAGCAACAGGGTTGAAGGCCACGACATGCGACACGAAGAATCCTGGCGAAAACTGCGGGCGCAATACTACGGCAACGTAAAAATCATCGACGACGCCATCGGCCGCATGGTACAGGCACTGGAAGAAACCGGACAAATGGAAAACACCATCTTTGCCGTCACCAGCGACCACGGCGAAATGGCAGGCGACCACGCCATGTTCGAAAAACGCGCATTCTACGAAGAATCCGCGCGCGTCCCCATGCTCTTAAGCGTCCCGTGGCTCACCCAGACGCAAAAGCGCATCGACGGCGTCTTTGGACACGCGGACCTCATCGCCACCCTGTTGGAACTCGCCAATCAGCGCCCAACCCTCCCGGGTCGCCCGTGTGCCGACGTCTTAACCGGCGGTGCCGACCTGCGCAATCACACCGCATTCATGGAATGGAACGGCATTGGCGACCGCAACCTGGGCAACCCCAAAATCAACCTCATGGCCACCTTACCCTGGCGCTGTGCCGTAACCGGAGACCGGTGGAAACTCAACTTATGTGCCGGCGACCAGTGCGAATTATTCGACCTGAACAACGACCCCTATGAAGAAACCAACCTCTTTGACGATCCGGCGCACCGCGACCGCGCGCGCGAAATCGCGGCTCGCATTCGCCTGTGGCAACACGAAACAAATGACCACGCGCCATTGCC
>JAPPIE010000094.1:10746-12176 GCA_028874765.1 Gemmatimonadota bacterium | reverse complement strand
AACATTTCTCCCCAACAGGTTAAAGGACGAATCAGAGAATATTTGCAAGCAGGCATCTTAAATTGCAATGGCGAACGCGAAACCATCAACTGGAAAGCCTTTGGCAAATGGAAAAAACTGGCGCGAACCGTTGAAACCGTATAGAAAAAGCAAAATCGGATTATGTAACAAGATGGGCAGTCGCCTGCGAGCAACTGCCCGTTTTTTATCTGAAGAGCGTAAAAATGGGTAGATTGTGTACCGCCATTCTCTTTCTTTCCATCTGTCTCAACTGCACCTCGCAAAAACAGGAGCTACAAATGGGTGTAGATGTATTTTTGGAACACCACACCCATCTGGTAGCAGACGCACGGATCGGCCTGATCACCAACCCCACCGGACGCACAAAAACAGGCACCACAACAATCGCCGCCCTGCAGCAACACCCCGATATAAACCTCGTCGCCCTATTTGCACTTGAACACGGAATCAAAGCAAAAGCAAAAGCTGGCGAACATGTGCGCGACACGCAAATGGACAGCCTCCCCGTATATTCCCTCTACGGAAGCGGTCGCTCCCTGAAATCCGCACTGGACAACATCGATGTCATAATCTACGACATACAGGACGTGGGCAGCAGAGCCTATACCTACATCTGGAGCCTTGCCAAAATCATAAAAGCCGCTGGCGAACACGACAAGCGCGTCATCGTCCTCGACCGCCCCAATCCCCTCGGCGGACTAATAGTAGATGGCCCCATATCCGAAGAAAAAAGGCTATCCCTGGTCGCGGGCCTATATCCAGTACCCCGCGCGTATGGACTCACAGCAGGCGAACTCGCGCGGTATCTCAACCGGGAACACATGCTCGCCTGCTCCCTCACAGTCGTCCCCATGGAAGGCTACCAGCGCAACACGCGCTGGATAGACATCGGACGCAACTGGATCCCGCCATCGCCCAATATTCCATCGCCTCAGGCTGCCATAACCTTTGCCGCAACCGGAACCATAGGCGCATTGGGAACCCTGCACATCGGCATAGACACCGACATGCCCTTTCAAATCGTTGGCGCGCCGTGGATCAACGCAAAAAAAACAGCCCGCGACCTGAACGCCATGCAACTGCCCGGCGTAGAATTTCAACCCCTGATATTTGAACCCGACACATGGCTCTTTCGCAACAAAAAAGTACAGGCTATATTCCTGAACATAACAGACCCCATCGCCTTTCGCCCAACGCGCACAGAAGTAGCCATACTCGCCCATCTCGTGGCAACATATCCCGAATTCAAAATCCCAAAAGACCGGTATGAACGCTTTGACAGCGCCATGGGAACCAGCACCGTGCGCGAAGCCCTCTTAAAAGGCGACAGCGCGCGGGAAATTTGGGAGCGATGGGAATCGGGCCTGGAGAAATTCGCTACTGTGAGGGAAAAATACTTTTTGTATTAA
>JAPPIE010000094.1:6862-10646 GCA_028874765.1 Gemmatimonadota bacterium | reverse complement strand
GGAATCGGGCCTGGAGAAATTCGCTACTGTGAGGGAAAAATACTTTTTGTATTAACCTACCCCCCTAACCCCCCTTCCTGAGAGGAAGGGGGGAACCAGGTCTCCCCGTCTCGGGGAGGGGCCGGGGGAGGGGTCAAAATAAAAAGGAGCATCCTATGCCCGGCGTCATCTTCTGGGATGTCGATACCCAATACGACTTCATCATGCCCGACGGCAAACTCTATGTCACCGCATCGGAAAAGCGCTTGCCAAACCTCAAAAAACTCACAGACTATGCCAGACAGCGGGGCATCCCCATCTACGGCTCGGTTGACAACCACCAGATAGCAGACCCCGAAATCTCCGACAACCCGGACTTTCTGGAAACCTTTCCCCCCCACTGCATAGCTGGAACCTCTGGACAAAAAAAAGTACCCGAAACCCAACCGCAAAACCCCCTCTGGATCGACCCGGACGCCCCGGGCGACCTCATCGGCCAGGTACAAAAACACCGCGGTGAAATCATCTTTCGCAAACAGCGCTTTGACGTCTTCACCAACCCCAACGTCGAACCCGTACTCAACGCCGTCAAACCCGACCGCATCGTCCTCTACGGCGTAGCCCTCGACGTCTGCAACGCCTACGCCATTAACGGCTTCTTAAAACGCAACACAGCGCCCATCTATCTCGTCCTGGACGCAACACAAGCCATCGACCCCGAACGCGGCGACCGCATGGTAGCCGAATGGCGACAACAGGGCGTTGAAATCGTACCGACGGATGAAATTGTCAACACGTAAAAAAACGGGCGACCACAGGGGGTCGCCCCTACAAACATCAACGTAGAGGACGGCCCCTGTGCCGTCCCGAAATCGTCAACGCATAAAACGCCCATGAACGTCTTCCTTCGCCTCGTCACCTATGTTCGCCCTTACCTGGGCCGCGTGTGCATCGGCATCGGTGCCACCCTTGTCATGATCGGCCTGGATGCCGCGCAACCCCTGCTCATGCGCGAAGTCATCGACAACATCTTAACCCCCTACTTCACAGAAGGGAATTATATTGGCGGCGACTTCTCCGACACAAAAATCGCAGCCGACTTCGACCGCCTCCAATACTACGCCCTGCTCCTCCTCGGCGTCTATATCCTCCACACCATCTTCAGCTTCATCAACCGCTACCTCCTCAACCGAACGGGCCAGGACATCCTCTTCAGCCTCCGCGTCCAGGTCTATGACCACCTCCAGCGCCTGGGACTGCGCTTTTACAACGACCGCAGCACAGGCGAACTCATGTCGCGCGTAACCGCCGACGTCGAATCCCTCCAATACACCGTCACAGACACCCTGGAACGCGTACTCGTCAATATGGCAACCATCATCATCTACGGCAGCATCCTCTTTGGCCTCAGCTTTGAACTCGCCCTCATTACCCTGTTGCCCATGCCCATCTACAGCATCCTCATCGTCTTTTACAACCGCACCATACGCCCCTATTACACCATGGCGCGCGAACGCATAGCCGACATCAGCGCCCTTTTGCAAGACAACCTCTCCGGCATCCGCGTCATCAAATGCTTTGCCCGCGAAGGCCACGAACTCTCTCGCTTCACCCAAAAATGCAAAGCCTTCCTCACCATCAGCATCACCATCATCAAAACCCGCGTCGCCTTCTTCCCCCTCGCCCGATTCATCATCTCCATGGGACCCCTCCTCGTCCTCCTCTTTGGCGGGCGACAAATCATCTCGGGCGACCTCACCATCGGCACCCTCTTCGCCTTTCAAAGCTTTCTCTGGCGCTTCTACGGCCCCGTAGAAAGCCTCACCCGCATCAACGACACCATCGTGCGCGCAGCCGCCTCAGCGCGTCGCATCTTTGAAATCCTGGACACCCAGCCCGAAATAAAAGACACCCCCAATGCGCTCCCCTTTGACCGCCTGAACGGCCGCGTTGAATTTCAAAACGTCACCTTTGCCTACGAACACGGACCTCCCGTCCTCTATGGCGTCTCCCTCATCGCACAACCCGGGCAGCTCATCGGCCTCGTTGGACCCAGCGGCGCGGGCAAAACCACCATCATCAACCTCATCTGCCGCTTTTACGACCCCGACGCCGGCACCGTGTGCGTTGACGGACATGACCTCAAAAACATGCAACGCGCATCCCTGCGCAGCCAAATCGGCATGGTCTTACAAGAACCCTTCCTCTTCAACGGAACCATCCGAGAAAACATCGCCTACGGCAAACTCAACGCCACCGAAACCGACATCATCAACGCCGCCATGATGGCCAACGCCCACGACTTCGTCTGCGGATTCCCGGACGCTTATGACACCCACATAGGCGAACGGGGCGTGCGCTTATCCGGCGGCGAAAAACAGCGCATCTCCATCGCCCGCGCCATCCTCAACGACCCGCGCATCCTCATCCTGGACGAAGCCACATCTTCCGTTGACACCGAAACCGAAATGCTCATCCAAAACGCCCTCGAACGCCTCATGGAAGGCCGCACCACCTTTGCGATCGCCCATCGCCTATCCACCGTGCGCCGCGCCGACTGCCTCTACGTCATCGACCGCGGCAAAATCGTCGAATCCGGCACACACACCCAGCTCCTCGCCAGCGACGGCCTCTACGCCCGCCTGTGCGACATGCAATTCGCGTTGGAAGAGGCGTAAAAGAATCCGCAGATGATGCAGATGAAAAGGCAAAAGGCAAAAACCTCTGGATCGCGGCTTTAACCATGCCGCGATGACGGGAGCTATCATTTCACACTTGCCTATGAATACCATCACACAAAATCAACTCATCCCCGAAACCATTGACATACGTCAAAACGGCGACAGCCTGGTCCTCTTTGCCGACGGAGAAGAACGGCACATCGATCACATCGTGCGATGTTTTCCCTTTTCCACGCCCGATCAATGGATCAGCCTCCGCGACCGGGACGGAACCGAACTCGGCCTCTTGCCCACACTCGACGGACTAAACACACAATCCCGGGCGCGCGTTGAAGAACACCTC
Source organism: Gemmatimonadota bacterium (assembly GCA_028874765.1). Taxonomy (GTDB): domain Bacteria; phylum Latescibacterota; class UBA2968; order UBA2968; family UBA2968; genus VXRD01. The sequence continues at coordinate 7,643 of JAPPIE010000094.1, read as the reverse complement.
AAAGACCGCTACGACATCCCCCAAATCCAGACCATACGCAACATCGAAAGCAACAAAGAGGGCGGCACAACCTGGGACATCGACACCAACGCGGGACCTATGGACTTCACAATCCGCGGCGACCAGAACCTCAACCTCAACGCATTCCCCGAAATCGTATTCACCGACGCCATCACGCGCAAACGCTACAAAATCCCCGACTATACCAAACTCGACCGCGTCAGTCAAAAAATCGCCCGCGCGTACCTGCCCATGAGCTCTCGCCACTACTCCGGGCGCCGCGGCGGCAGGAGCAGCAGGTAAACAAAAAAGCCGACCACAATGTGATCGGCTTTATTATTCCAGCCCAACCTCTCGACGCAAGTCATCAATGGATTGAGCGGGTTCTGTTCCGGCTTTGGCTCGGTTTAGAGCAGTTGCCAATCGTTCCGCATTTTTAGGTGAGCTGAGAAGATGAGCGGTTTCTATAAGGCCGGAAAGCTCAGACGCAGAAATCAGAGCGACATCTTCATGCCCCCGACGAGTGATAATGACGTAATCATTGTCATCCGTCACATCTTTGCAAAGACTGGCAAGCCTATCGCGTGCCTGAGTACAGGTAAATGTTCTGGTTATATATTTCATAATAATATCCTGCGAAAAAATGACGGGCGAGGCATGCCTCGCCCTACCCTTCTTTTTCATCTGCGTTCATCTGCGTTCATCTGCGGATCACCCTTCACCCTTCCCACTTCTTCTCAACCCCATCATCTTCGACGCGATCTCGACCTCCTCGGCAAAC
>JAPPIE010000094.1:5262-6762 GCA_028874765.1 Gemmatimonadota bacterium | reverse complement strand
CCCACTTCTTCTCAACCCCATCATCTTCGACGCGATCTCGACCTCCTCGGCAAACGCCTCTGCCTCATCGTCATACGTATCAAACGGATCGCGGAAACTCAAATGGAATTCATTCTCCAAATACACCGAATCCCAATCCACAATATACCGCACCCGATTTTGCGACAGCGTCTTCACCATCGCCGCCCGCGCCTTTGCCCGCGTATCAGCCGGAGGCGTCCCACAGGCCTCTTCAACGCGCTCATCCGTCAACACCCGCTGCATCTTACCCTGCTGCACCAGATCAAAATACAACCCGCGATTGGGATCGATATTGTGATACTCCAAATCCAAACTCTGCAACCACGGATCGTTCCAGCTCAAATTCTCCGACTCGCGAAACGCATCCAACAACCACTTCTTAGCCACCCAATCCAAACGATCTGTCAACTGCATCGGATCGGACGCCAGATCATCAAGCGTGCGCTCCCACTCATCCAGCACCCAATCTGACTCCTCATCCAAACCCCTCAAATGGCGTTGCGCCAAATCCAAATACGTACGCTGTATATCAATAGCCGAAATAGACCGCCCATTCTGCCGGTCCAAAATCCACTTATGTGTCGGATCCCGCGAAATCTCCTTCAATGCCCACACCGGATCTCCCAGTTCCACATCCTGGGGAAAAATTTTGCGCTCTAAGAGATTCAGCACCATCGCAGTCGTACCAATCTTCAGAGCCGTCGCATACTCCGACATATTCGAATCGCCCACCAAAAGGTGCAAACGGCGGTACTTGCTGTGATCGGCCAGCGGTTCATCTCGCGTGTTGATAATCGCGCGAGAAAACTGAATCCACTGATAAATCTCTGTAACAATATGATCGGCGCGCTGAGAAATCTGGAAAGAAATCGCATCCTCTGTATCGGCGGCTTCTCGCACATTTTGCCCATAATAATAAAAACTATCATCATAACTACCCACGCGACCTGCACCGCAAAAAATTTGGCGCGTCACCAAAAACGGCAACAACGCGGGAATAACAACCGTTGAAAACGGCACATTGCGCCTGACCAGATAATTTTCATGACAGCCAAACGTCGCACCCGTATAATGATCGATATTATTCTTCAAAAACGAAGCTTCTTTGGCCAACCCCAGCGCGTGCAATGCCCGATACAAAATACAATCGCCCGCCCGATCAAAAGCCACAATATCCCACAACCCCATACACTCCGGCGTGGCGTATTCCAGATGCCCCATATCGATATAAACCCGCCCCGCATTAAACAAAAAACCCCCATTGCCCGGGGGTTCATCCCGTCCGCGATAGTGAATATCTACAACCCCTATTCGGTCAACGTGAAAAATGTGATCCTTTACCTTCACCGAAATCGTATCTGGACTCACAAAACCCTCGTGCTCGGGTGCCAAACACCCATACTCGGTTTCTATGCCAAAAATGCGATCTCTCATGAGGACCTCTCAATGATAGATGGGCGAGGCATGCCTCGCCCCTAC
>JAPPIE010000094.1:1808-5162 GCA_028874765.1 Gemmatimonadota bacterium | reverse complement strand
GCCCCTACGATATAAACTGCGCCAGCGCGGGCGCAATTTCTTCTGCATCGACATTGCGGTACTTATTTTTACCCAACTGCGACCGCCCCAGCACCACCGCCTCCACCTCCAGATCCACCAACTCCGTCTCAAGCACATCAGCCACATCGACCGCCCCGGCCACCTGCTCCAACTCGTCAGCATCTGTAGGCACCTCTTCCATCTTCCCAATCCATCGCCCTATTGCCCAGGCGCGAAGCGCAGCACCTGCGGCATCTGACAAAGACAACGCCTCCGTATCCAACCCCGACAACTCGCGCACCATCATCACATCCGCCTCCACAACACCCCCCACAGCAACACATCCCTCGTGCCGATAAAACGCACCATCGTAATCCACCGTATAAAAAATCTGCGCCCCCTCCTGCCCATCCAACTCCGCCAGAAGCACCCGCGCCAAAAACGGAGATCGCACCACATCGTCAAACCCCGCCTTCATCGCAGGACCCAGACCAAAATACACAATCTGGCGCAACGTCACATCGTCCTCTGAATAATTAAACCCAATCGAATGCGCCATATCAATCGCAGCCTGCCTGAGCTTCTCGATATCCGTCGAATGCCCAATCGCCGCGAGCGCGATGCGGTCGTACACCTCAAACACCTTTTGCTGACTCTGCGACAGCGTCAGCAACAAAATCCCATCCTCGTACCCCACACCCACAACCGGACTCCCCGTCCGAATCTGATCTTCAATATAATCGCGCCGATTCGCAACAGCCTCTGCCCAGCGATACGGCTCATCTGACAACATCATGCGCGTCCCGCCTCCTCCCCATCCACATATTGAACGTAAAGCTCCCGCAACGCCTCGGTCTCGATCTCCGCCAGACCCGACGCCGTAATCGTCTTCACCGACGGAAAAATATCAGCCGACCGCTCGTATCGACCCGTCGCCGAATCGTATTCTGACGCCGTATCCAGAAGCTGAAGCGCGTGCCCGATTGCCGCATCGCGATCCATCTCCACAAACCGCCGACCGCCCCAGCGATTCAAATAATACATCGCCCCGCGAATCGCCGGCGACCCCGACCCCGTCGTCGTAAAATCGGCACTCTCGAACTGCGCCCCCAGCGCATCGTAAAAATAAATTTTACCCCGCGCATCCACCTGGTCATACGTCGCAAAAATGGGAATCACAGCACCAATACCCTGCATCGCCATCGGCAAATTATCCTTAATCAACAGCGACAACCGGCGCAACTTCGCCTGCAAACTCATCTCCTGAAGCAAACGGCGGCGATAATACTGAAACGCATGCTCCAAAATCCGCGCGATCTCAAACGCAATAGACGGCGATCCCGAAATCGCCATCACCGAATACGCATCCAGATCGATCACCTTATCCGCGCGGTCGTAAAGCACCATATTACCCGCAGTAGCGCGGCGATCGCCCGCAACGAGCACCCCATCGGCATATTGAAACGCCAGAATCGTCGTCGCATCCGTCGGCACAAAAGGCAAATCGCGCTCGGACTGAACATCGCCCAAATTCTCACCCGGGAACCGGTAGCCCGTCTGCCGCAGCAAATCGACAAAATCCCCACCCGATTGCATAAGCTACTCGCCTGTACGCTGGCGATAACGCCGCGCCTGATTGGGATCAACGCGCCGCATGCGCCGCAGCAAATCGCGCGTGTCTGGCCGCTCCACCTTCGGGCGTGCGGGACCACCATCGCCATCATCACCCGGACCAGGACCTCCCGGATCAACTGGCTTCGTCCGTCGCTCAAACTGCAAGACCTTATCCATTTACGGCCTCCTTAATGAAAATATCTTTCCTGCGGGCGGGCACAAGACCCGCCCCTACGGATCTACCTTGTCCAACGCAGCCAGAAAACTCTCCAGCGTCTCCGAATTATCGAGCACCTCATTATAACGCGCCACCCGCCCCGCATCCACCAATAATTTCATATCCACTGCATGCTGGCGGCCATTGCGCTTAAACACAATGCGATCCCAGTTAATCGACGACACATAATCGCCGAACTTCTCCAAACTGCGCCCTCGAAAATACGCCCGCGTACCCGAAGGGGGTTCCGACATCGCCGTAGCCACCTCATCATCGCCCACCAGACGCACCATCTGCCCCTGCGACTCCATCAAATAATACAACCCCGCATCCCGATCCACATTGCTATACTCCAGATCCTGACTCTGCATCCAGAACAAATCATCGGGATTATCCCACGCCAGATTCTCCACCTCGCAAAAACTATCGATCAACCACTTCTTTGTCACCCAATCGCACACACCCACCAGATCCATCGGATCGCGGCTCAACTTTTCCAACACATCGCCCCACGCCGACAACACCCAATCCGTCTCCTGATCGCGCCCGGCAAACTCGCGCCGTGCCAAATTCAAAAACGCATCCTGAATCTCAACCGCGGGAACGAGGCGATGGCCGGGACCCTCCACCTCAACCAACCACGCATGCGACTGATCCCGCGCGATATTCTTCATCGCCGCAATCGAATCCTTCAGCCGATAATCCGGCAAACAATCCGCCTCAATCAAATCGATCACCAGCGCCGTAGTCCCCACCTTAAGCGCCGTAATATACTCCGACATATTGGCATCGCCCACAATCACATGCAACCGGCGATAGCGCGCTGCATCTGCGTGGGGTTCATCGCGCGTATTCACAACCGGACGCTTGTGCATCGTATCCACACTCGCGATCACCTCAAAAAACTCTGCGCGCTGCGACAACTGATAAATCGGTGCGCGATCCTCCCGCTCAACCCCCACCTTGCCGGCCCCGCAAAAAATTTGCCGCGTAGGGAAAAACAGCAACAACCCCTGCAATATACGCTCGAAAGGCACCGAGCGATCCATCAAATAATTCTCGTGACACCCATAGCTATGCCCTTCAAAATCCGTATTGTTCTTATACATCCGCACAGTGCCCTGATCGAGCATCTCCGTCCGCCGCTGCGCGCAAATATCCACAATGCGCTCCCCCGCCTTATCCTGTGCCACAAGCTCGAACAAACTCGTACACTCACCCGTCGAATACTCCGGATGCGTATGATCGTTGTAAAACCGGGACCCATTGTAAATAATCAAATCGCTCTTCAACTCTTTAAACGGAATTTTCCGCTTGCGATCCTGTTGCAAATGCACCTTTTCATCGACATCATTCAACAGATTTTTAACCTCAAACCCCCGCTCATCCCGACGGGGATTCTCCAGCCGATAATCCCACAACGGAACAAAAGCCCCTTGCTGATAGCACCGAATCAACTGCATCGACTCTTCCACCACATCGACCCTATCCACCTCGTCAATCGTGATTCCGTATTCTGTTTC
>JAPPIE010000094.1:0-1708 GCA_028874765.1 Gemmatimonadota bacterium | reverse complement strand
ATCACACCACGCCGTGCCCGTGGGCGCGTCGTTCTCGCCTGGGGCGAATCGGTGCTGCGCGCACCACATTTTCCGGATCGTAATCCAGCAACTTCAACCAATCCTCTGTATTATCCGTCGGCGGGAAAATCTCATTTTCGCTATACTCCGTCTCAATCCCCGCGAGCAAATCGTCAAACCCAATCCCATCTTCTGCGCCAGAAGCAATACACCGCTTAATCGCAATCTCCTTCGCACGCTGCGCAATAGACTCGAGAATGGCCCCACTACACAGATCTCCGCGACTCAACACTTCCTTCCGACCGCTTCTAAGCGTCACCTCCAAAAAGCGCGTATCATCGCGCCTGGCATATATCTCTGCAATCGCGCGCGCCACCAGATCGTCAACTGCTGCCTGCACATTGCCATCATGCGCGTTTAACACATCTTCTGCAAGCGGCAAATCAGCCGTCAAATAAATACCCAAAATCTCGCGCGCCGCATCCATATCCGGTCGAATAACCTTGATCTTGCGATCAATTCTCCCCGGACGCAAAATCGCTGGATCGATCAAATCGGGACGATTGGACGTCAAAATAATCACCACATCTTGCAGGGACTCGATCCCATCCATCTCGGAACAAAACATCGGCACAACCGTATTTGAAATATTGTGCGACCGAATTGCCCGCCGCGTCCCCAAAACCGACTCTGCCTCGTCGATAAACACCACCGGCAAAAACCCCTCGCGCCGCTTCTCCCGCGCCTGGGAGAAAATCTCGCGCACCTTGCGTTCGGACTCTCCCAACCACATATTCAAAATCTCAGGCCCCTTAATATGCATAAAGCACGCCTTGAGATTCAGGCCGTCTTCCTGCACCTGCCGCTCCAGATTGTACGCCGTCGCCTTCCCAATCAGCGTCTTGCCACACCCCGGCGGACCGTACAGCAAAAACCCCTTGGGCGTACTGTACTGAAACCGCTTAAACAACTCCGGATGCAACACCGGCATCTCAATCGTATCTTTAATCGCCTGAATCGCATCCTGTTGTCCCCCGATCTTCTCCCACGGCAAATCGGGAACTTCCTCCAGATAAAAATCCTTAACCTCGGAATGCGGCATCTTCTCCAGCGCCACGCGAAAATGCGGATCAATACGCACCTCTTCGCCCGCCTTCAAAGCCTCGGCCTCCAGGTCTGCCCCTCGCAGCAGAACATGCGTCTGCGAACCGTGTTCTTGCCCCACCTGCAAACGCCCATCGTCCAGCACATCGACAATTTTGCCCACAGTCCCCGACGGAGACTCGCCCATATCGCCCACCACGGCAAACGCCTCATTGACCAGCACGCGCGTACCCACCCTCAACCTGCGGTCATCCAGCCGCGAATCCACATTCGCATAATACTCCGCCCCACCCACCGTAAGATACGCGATACCATTCTCGGGCGGTGCCAACAGCGTCCCCACCCGATTGGCCGGTGCCGTCACCTTCTCCAGCGCCCCTTCCAGCTCCACAATCGTGCGCCTCGCCTCCTCAAACGTAATCTCATCCTCCTGAAGCTGCCGGCGCAACTGGTACAACAGGGGCCGCCGTCGATCTGTCTCATCCATCGTCATCAAAATCTGATCGATAATCGACAACGACTGAAACGTATGCTGCATATCCACATAGTCCTGAAGAAAATCTTCAGGTGACTTTCTCTGACGATCAGAATCATTGGTATTGAT
>JAPPIE010000191.1:6498-14743 GCA_028874765.1 Gemmatimonadota bacterium | reverse complement strand
CTTGATATTCATTCATCCCAAATTTCTGCGTGCGTATAAAATTTCAATTGACCTGATTTTTTTCTTTTAAGAATATCCTCCATGTCCTCATAAAGCGGAGTATTCTTATCGAGGTTGAAAATTTCTGGTTTCTGTTTTGCCAATTCGATGAGTTCTTCACGAACCACCTTGCGGATAAGTCCTTCCAGTTGCTGAATGCTCAGCGTGACGGTCGCTTCTGTAGTTATATCATTGCTCATTGTGATTATCCTCCTTAAAAATGGGAGAGGCATCCCAGTAATGGTCACCCATAGAATATATCCAAACCCAGTCGCAAAGTAAACAACCGATACTCATGATCTACGGGTTTTTATCCCTGTTCATCGATGGTTTCCCACACCAAAATGCGGTCTGGTTCAATAGATGGGTATATCTCATCTCCGACATGCCACTGTTGTTCACCGGAGACCGAGATCTGGATGGGTTGCCCCGCCCAGTCGGCGAGCAAGATGGTCGATGCGCCGAGGTCTTCGATGACTTCGATGGTCGCGGGAATTTCGCCTCCCTGTGGGGATATATCTTCCGCGCGGATGCCGAGGGTGGCGTTTGGGGGGGCGTTGTGATCCGCGGCAAGGATGGCCTGGTTCGTGGCGGTGAACCATTGGTTTTGCTGTTTGTGGACGTCTATGGTATTGATGGGGGGGTAGCCGAGTTGACGGGCGACGGTCGGAGAATTGGGCTGTTGGTAGATTTCTTCGGGGGAACCGATTTGCAGGATTTTTCCTTCGGACAATACGGCGATCCGGTCGCCCATTGAGAGGGCTTCAACCCGGTCGTGGGTGACGTAAATCATGGGTGTGCCCAGGTCGCGCTGGAGGCGAATGAGTTCGACGCGCAATACTTCGCGCAATTTTGCATCCAGGTTGGTGAGAGGTTCGTCCAGGAGAAAGAGTTGGGGTTGGCGCACGATGGCGCGTCCGATTGCGACGCGTTGCATTTCGCCGCCGGACAGGTGCGTGGCGGGTCGGGATAAAAGCGGGGTTATGCGAAGCAGGTCGGCGGTGTGGGAAATTCTGTTTGCTATTTCTACTTTGGAGAGGTTGCGTCCGGGTGCCTGGAGTGGAAATGCGAGATTTTGGCGCACGGTTTTGTTGGGGTAGAGTGAGAAGTTCTGAAAGACGAGGGCGATATCGCGTTCTGCGGGTAGCTGATGGGTTATGTCTGTGCCATCGACGGTTATGCACCCGGTATCCGCTGCTTCGAGGCCCGCGATGATGCGTAGCAGCGTCGTTTTGCCCGCGCCTGTTGGGCCCAGGATGACGAGGAGTTCTTCGGGGTGAAGAGAGAGTGAGATTTCCGAGAGTGCCCGGGTTTCGCCGTAGTTTTTGGACAGGTTGTCGATTTTGAGGAATGAGTTGTTCATACGAGGGCGGTTTCCGTATCTGGATCGAACAGGCGAATATGTGTCTCATTCAGGTGTAGATGGATTTTTTCTCCGATGGCGAAGCGGTCGGTTGAGCGCATGATTAGTTCGCCTATTGGGGTATCGACATGTACGTAACCGTGGCTACCGAGGTATTCGCTGAGGATGACTTTGCCCGGGATGCCGCGGTTGGCGGGGCGGATAAATTCCGGGCGCATGCCAAAGATGACTTGCGCGGGCGCGATGTTCGCGCGAATGGGGATGTGAATGTCTGTATCCGGGTGGGTAAAGGACAGTCCGTCTTCGCGTTGCACGATTTGTCCGCTTAATAGATTCATGCCCGGGCTGCCGACGAAGTTTGCGACAAAGAGATCCGCGGGATGGTTGTAGATTTCTGATGGGGTCCCGATTTGTCTGATTTTGCCGTTGTCCATGACGACAATGCGATCCGCCAGGCTCATGGCTTCTTCCTGGTCGTGTGTGACGTAGATGGCGGTTATGGAGAGGGCCAGTTGTTGGCGGCGTATAAATGCTCTGAGTTCCAGTCGGTGTTCTGCGTCGAGTGTGCCCAGGGGTTCGTCCATGAGATAGATGTCCGGTGTGCGTACCATTGCCCGGGCGAGGGAGACGCGCTGTTGGTCGCCACCTGAAAGTTGTTTGGGGTATTGGTCGAGCAATGTTTCGATACTTAGGGCGTGCGCTACGCGGTCTATTGCCGCTTCGGTATCTGCGGGGGATGTACCGATGTTTTCAAGTGGAAAGGCGATGTTTTTGCGGACGGTCATGTGCGGGTAGAGGGCGTAAAACTGGAAGACAAATCCTATGTCGCGTTGAGATGGCGGCAGGTGTGTGACGTTTTGATTGTCGAGTGTGATCTGTCCGCCGGTTGGGTCTTCCAGTCCCGCGATCATCCGCAATGTGGTTGTTTTTCCACATCCGGAGGGTCCCAGGAGGACGATAAATTCCCCCTGGTCAACACGCAGGTCAATACCCCTGACTGCCCGCGTGCCGTCGGGAAAGGTTTTCTGGAGGTTTTGAAGTTCGAGAAATGGCATGATCACTGTTTAATCGTTCCAAATGTCACGCCCCGCAGCAGATGGTTGCGGACGAGTACTGTGAAGACCGCAATTGGCACGACAAAAATGAGGACGCCCGCGGCAATCTGCGGCCAGGGGATACCCTGGATGTTGCCCTGAAGCCCGGCAAAATAGACGGGTACGGTGACGGCTGCGGCGTTGTTGAGCGCGAGCGCGAAGCCGTATTCATTCCAGGCGGATATGAGGCAGAAGACGGCGGTAACAGCCATGCCGGTTGCAGAGTGGGGTAAGATAATTTTGTAAAATGCTTGAAATGGGCTGTATCCATCGACGAGCGCGGCCTCTTCATACGCCCGGGGAATTTCGTCTATGAATCCCTTCATGAGCCAGACCGCGAGGGAGAGGTTAAATGCCGTGTAGAGGAGGATGAGGCCCAGGTGTGTATTGGGCAGATCAAAGACGCGGTACATCATCAATACGGGGACTACGACGGCAAGCGGGGGCAGGAAGCGGGTCGAGAGGATGAAGAATAGCCAGTCCCGCGCACCTGCGATGCGAAATCGGCTAAATCCATACGCGCAGCCCGTTCCGAGGACGACCGATGTCAGGGTGCTGAGCAGGCCGATGATGACGCTGTTTAAGAGGTAGTGAAAAAATGCGTGTGCTTTGCCCGTGTGTGGTGTTGCCAGTTTGCGATAGGCGTCCAATGTGGCTGAGAAACTCAGGCCTCCGGGGGCGATGTTTTCTGCGGGGGTTGGTATGAGAGAGGCTGTGGCGCTGATCGCCGCTTCCTGCGTTTTCAGGGAGGTGAGAAATAGCCAGCACAGGGGGAGTGTGGCGAGACAAAAATACGGGATGATGACGAGCCATCTCAAGTTCTTCACGCGCTTTCCCTCCCCTGTTTTGCCTGGATGCCAGCGATGTATCGGATGAAAATAGTTGCGAGCGCGATGACGATGAGGAGGATGACGATGCTATAAGAGCTGCCCAGTCCGATTTTATATCCGCGAAACATGACTTGATAGAGGAGGGCACTCAAGGTTTGGGTCGCGCGATCATTGGGTCCCGTGACAGCCATGACGAGGTCAAATTGCTTGAGGGCATCTGTGGTGCGCAGCAGGACTGCGAGGAAGAGCAGGGGTGAGCACAGGGGGAGGGTGATGCGCCGAAAGACGGTCCATCGGGATGCCCGGTCAATGGCCGCGGCTTCGTAGAGATGATTGGGTATGGCGTTGAGGCCGGCAAGGGCGATGAGCATCATAAATGGTGTCCACATCCAGATGTCGATCATCAGGATGGAGAAGAGTTTTAAGTCGGGGTCGGTTAGCCATTGCGGTTGGTAGAGGCCAAAGACAGATAGTGCTTGATTGACGACGCCGTAATGACCATTGAGAATAAAGTTCCAGTACAGGCCCATGACTGCGGGGGATAGCATCATGGGTACCAGGAGTATGGTGGTGATGGCGGGTTTGCCCCAGAAGGGTTTTTGAAGGGCGAGGGCAAGGGCGAAGCCGAGAAGGAGTTCAGTTGCGACTGCCAGAACTACGAATAGGCCGGTTGTGCGAAGGGCTGTGCCATAGCGGGTGTCGTCAAAGATGACGCCGTAGTTGCGCCCCCCTATGAGTTGTGCCACACCACCACTGAGTTCGGCATCGGTGAAGCTGAGGTAGATGTTGTAGAAGAGGGGAAAGATGTTGAACGCGATCAGAAAGATCAGTGCCGGACCCACAAAGCCGTATTTCAAAACGCCGTCTTTCACGCGCATTTCCCGAAAGGGGTGGAGGGATGGATACCGCGATGGGGCGTCGCCTACTTTTCTCGTTTTCTGCGAAGTGCCAGTACTTGTTTAAATATTTCTGAAATATTTCCACCATTGCGGGAGTGCAATAGCATCTGCTCTTTTGACATGACCATCATGGTGTCTTCTTTTTCGTCGGGATAACGGCAAAAGCTCGATTTTACCGCTTCGCCCGTGATACAGCAATATTTTTCTACCGGGATTTCTTGTTCGGTATCAAACTTACTGGTCGTAGGTTCCAGGTCTTTGTTCGCTTCTTCGTATTCGGTGAATATTTCCGAGATTTTAGCGGCCATAATGCGATCTCCTGTTGTGGTGAAACGGATCTTTATAGAGCGTAAAATAATATGTAAAAAGGCTTTGCGTGTAAAGAAAATAACGACTAAAACGCTGCGCACGTAGCTTCAAACCTTAAACAAAAAGTGTATTACATCGCCATCAAAGATCTCCGCCTCTTTTCCTTTGACCATGAGCTTGCCCGCCGCTTTTACTTTTTGCTCGTCTCCCAATGCGATTAAGTCTTCGTAGCGCATGACTTCAGCCCGGATGAAGCCCCGCTCGATGTCCCCGTGAACTGCGCCGCCCGCCTGCGGTGATAGGGTGCCTCTCGGAATCGTCCAGGCGTGTACTTCGTCGTTGACTACTGTGAAGAATGAAATCAATCCGAGGGTTTCATAACACAATAAGGTGAGCCGATCCAGCGCGGGTTGTTCAATGCCGAGATCGGCGAGAAATTCTTCGCGTGTTTCGTCGTCGAGCAGGGAGATTTCTTCTTCGATTTGAGCGGAGATCGCGATCCATTCAAAACCACAGTCGGCAAAATCAGCAGCTATTTCATCTACGATCGCATCGTCGCCGATCTGGTCTTCACCCGTGTTCAGTACTACGATCACTGCTTTGGTGGTTAAGAAGGGATAACTGGATGTCAGTTTTACTTCGTCCGAGGCCAGGGGAAACTGGCGCAGGGGGTTTCCGGCTTCCAGATGCGCCTGCATGCGCGTCATTAAGTCCTTTTCTTGCTCTATTCGCAGCCTGTCTTTTGTGTGCCGGTCTTGTGCTATTCGCTCCAGTCGCTTTTCTACAAAGATCAGGTCGGCGAGCAATAATTCTTCCCAGAAAGTCCGTATGTCGCGTTTGGCATCTATGTCGCCCGCAATGTGAAAGACGGTGTCGTTTTCAAATACCCGGGCGAGGAAGCAGATGACATCTACTCGCTCGAGGTCTTGAAAGACAGATATGTTGCGGTCGGCCTGTGTGTCCAGGTCGGGCAATAGCACAAATGCCATTTCCGCAGGTACTTCGCGTGCGGGTTTGTACATTTCCACGAGCCGGTCAAACCGCTCATCCCGCACCTTTGCCTGTCCCATTTCACCTGTGTGCCCGGTTAGTAAGCGGAATAGCGTTTTTTTACCGACCTGCGGCAATCCAATTAGCCCCAATCTCATGGTGGTAATATTCCTTTCTCCCTCAAGGGAGAGGGACCAAAATCCATTGACGGATGTAAAACTGTGCTTTAATATACTAAAAATTGTAGGAGAAAATACAGAAGATGGGAAAGGAGCTTACCGTGAAAACCGTCGAACTCGGCACCACCGGTATATTGGTCTCGCAACTCAGTTTTGGTACTGGTACCAATGGCTGGGGCGGGCGTTCCAATCAGACGGATCTGGGAACACAAGCGCTTACTGACTTGCTTATCTATGGCTTTGAACGAGGCATCACATTTTGGGATAGTGCCGATCAATACGGCAGTCATGTCCATCTTGCAGGTGCATTGGAGCATATCGATCGCGAGCGGGTTGTTATTACATCCAAAATTCGCGCGACAACAGCACAGGAGGCAGAGCGCGATATGGATCGCATTTTGAGCGAGTTAGACACGGATTATATCGATATCGTTCTCATGCACTGCCTGACAGATGAAGACTGGCCCAGTTCCTATCGCGGTGTGATGGATGTTCTCGCCGATAAAAAGCAAAAAGGCATCATTCGCGCACATGGTGTTTCCTGTCACGATATCGATGCCTTCGAGCGTGCAGCTATTACCCCATGGGTCGATGTTGTTTTGGCGCGGATCAATTACGCCGGGAAGAATATGGATGGTCCGCCCGAGCGCGTCGTTCCCATTCTGGAAGAGATGGATGCCAATGATATCGGTGTTTATGGGATGAAAGTCGTGGGCCGCGGCGACTTGCCCGCACGCGATGCCATCCACTACGTTCTCGATATTCCAGCAATTGACGCCATTACTGTTGGGATGATGAACTGCGGCGAAATTGACGAGAACATCGGTCATGTCGAGGCGCACAGCACCGTGTTGCTGCCTGTCTGAGGGCGGTGAGATGACCACCCTACCCGAGCGCGGGCGACCACAGGGGGTCGCCCCTACGGGAAATTGGCGGGCGAGGCATGCCTCGCCCCTACATCTCACTTTTCTCTTCTATCCGCTCAATTTCATCTCGAATTATTCCCGCGTCTTCGTAGCGCTCTTCTTTAACCGCTTTGTTCATCTGCTCTTTCAAAATTTTTAGCAGTTCATCTGGATCGATATCCTGTCCCTGAAAATCAACGCCTTCCAGTGGCTGCTCGGCTGCCTGCGCGATGTCCAGAACAGGTTCTTCAAGAATGTCTTGTTCCGGGGGTGGATTCAATTGCTCAAGTTCATAACCGTATTCGGTGCGGCGGACTTTGAATCCCACTTGTTGAATAATTTTGGGATCCATGTAGATGGGTGCGCCAAATTTGAGTGCCAGTACGATACTATCACTGGGGCGGGCGTCTAAACGCACTTGTTCACCCCGGGCAAAGAGGATGAGTTCGGCGTAGAAAATCTGATCTTTCAATTCGACAATCTGCACCTGTTCAATTTCGGCATCAAAATGTGCCAACACTGCACACATCAAATCATAAGCAAGAGGTCGCGGCATGGATTCACCTGCCAGTTCTGCCTGAATAGATCGATATTCGGTATGTCCAATTTCAATGGGTACCATTACACTGCCCTCAACACTTTGCAGCCATACCACGTTCTGGTTTGAATGCTCTTGACGCAAATCTACAACCTGCATTTCTATCATGATATTACCTTCCATCGCAGCGGCAAGGAAAAATATGTGATAAGGGTAAGAATAGTTAAAATTTTATCGGATGCAAGTTGAAATTTTTACCTCGTACTCGTTTGGGGATTGCGATGCAACTTTCTCTTTCAGTCCGCGTGGCAGAAAGCTTTCGCAATAAACGCAATTTGACAATTGCTCTGCCCGATCTCGCGGAGATTGCCCAAAGCGCAGGTTATAAAGCACTTTGCATGCGCGCATCGGGCGTGGGTGCGCACAGTCCACCCGAACGCATTGTTGAAGTGCAACGTATTTTGAAGCGGCACAATCTCGCGGTTTCAATGGCAACCGGCGATTTTGCCATACCCGAGAATGGTGCCGAGGGACCGGAGAGTTTGCGCAATATTACCCCGCATCTCGATCTGGCAGATGCACTTGGTTGCGATTTGCTGCGCATCTGTATTAAGACCGACGCAGATATCGCGCACGCCCAGCGCGCAGCCGACGAGGCAGCCGAGCGGGATATACGTCTGGCACATCAATCTCATACCCAGAGTCTTTTTGAGACTGTTGCGGGATCGATTGAGGCACTTCAGAGTATTGACCGACCGAATTTTGGGATTATTTACGAGCCTGCTAATCTGGCTCTGTGTGGGGAAGACTACGGTTCCGATACCCTCAAACGCTTTGCACCGTATCTCTTTAATGTCTATTTGCAAAATCACGTCCCGGATCCCAATGGCGATATGCCTATGACTACCTGGGTGCGCGGTACGGTTTATTCCACTTTGCGGCCACTCGATGAATCTGGCGGCATAGATTTTCAGAAAGTTTTTGATGGGTTGCACAGCATCGATTACCGCGGTTATGTAACGCTGCATCACGCCTTTGGCGGCGATCTGCCACCCGATGAAGCCGCGATCCGGTCGGCGAATTTTCTGAGGTCTTTTTT
>JAPPIE010000191.1:1620-6398 GCA_028874765.1 Gemmatimonadota bacterium | reverse complement strand
ATCTGCCACCCGATGAAGCCGCGATCCGGTCGGCGAATTTTCTGAGGTCTTTTTTGTAATTACGATCAGTGGGCGGTGCCCCCGTGCCGTCCCGTGTGTCATTTTTTCACAAATATCTGCTCGTGAAACACTGGCCGGCTCCAGCCCAGAAAGGCGTTGTCGGCCACGTTTTCATAAGGGATATTGCCCAGGCGACTGCTGGCTCCCCAGACGTGGTACGCGGAGCCGATGGTGATGATGGGGACGTTTTCCGTGTGGAGGTCGCGCACGCGGGTCATGTATGTGCGGAGTTGCGCCGTATCGACGGTGGTCATCGCCAGTCGGACGTATTTGGTGGCTTCGCGCAGCCAGGGGGGACCTTCGTCATAGGCTTTCTGATGCCAGTAGGGTACGTTTTTAGCCAGAATAGCCCAGCCAATGGGATAGGTTAAGGGGGCGTTGGGTCCTTCGAGGCCCCAGTAGTGAACGTCGTATTCGCAGTTGTAGCGGCGAGGGACAATGATGTCTCGCAGGCTGCCGTTGAGGTTGACTTTGATCCCCACGGCTCGCCAGTGATCGGCAACCAGTTCGGAGACGGGTTGGCCGTTGAACATGCCACCGGGATGTACGAAGTCGATGGTGAGTTCAAAGCGAGAGCCGTTTCGGAGTTCGCGGATGCCATCGCCATCGGTGTCGATATAGCCTTCGAGTTCGAGAAGATGTCTGGCTTTGTCGGGGTCGTATTCGGCGTATTTTTTATAGGCTTTTGGAGAGAAATAAGGGCTTATGGGCCCAAAGGAATAGCCCGAGGGGTCGAGGAGGCCGTGGAAGACTATTTCGTCGATTTCTTCGCGGTTCACAGCGTGTGAGAGCGCGATGCGGACGTTTTTGTTGCGAAAAGCTTCTCGCAAGGCGGGGTTGGGCGCGTCCCAGTTGAGGTGGTAGGCAGGGCCTCTGTTGGGTCCGGTGATTCGGAGATTGAATTTCCCGGTTTTCTCTTTTACTTTGAGGGTGGGGAACATGTCGATGCGGGTATAACGTCCGATCAGGTCGAGTTCGCCGTTGATGAATTTTAGCAGGATTACCTGGGGGTCCTGGATGATGTTGAAGATGATGCGGTCGGCATAAGGGAGTTGATTGCCCGCTGTATCTATTTTCCAGTAGTAGGGGTTGCGCTCATAGATAATGCGCTGACCCCGAATCCATTCGACGGGGATCCAGGCAGAGATGCGTGGAATGCCGGGTTGCATGAGCAATTGCGCGCTGGTGGTGGCTTCGCGAAAGGCGTTGTAATCGGTTTTGGGATTGTATTTGGGGTGCAGGGGAGACAGGACGTGTTTTGGCGCGGCGATTAGAGCGCGGCTGAGTTCGTGGAGTACGCGTCCCAGGGGTTTGGGTGATGAGATTTCGAGGGTGTGAGGGTCGATTTTTTTGAGCCGCATGGGTTTGCCATCTACCATCCATCCCGCTGGGGGAAAGGGGTTTTGACGTGCGTCGTCATCAAAGGTCATGTCGTAATACCAGAAGAGGATGTCGTCAACGGTGAATGGGTGCCCGTCGGACCATTTGACGCCTTTGCGGATTTTGAAAATTGCGACTTTGCCACTGTCCTCATAAGTGAAGTGCTCGCATAGGTTGTATTGGATGCTGTTTGGAAAGGGGCGTTCATAGCCCATGAGGTTTTCGTTGAGGGTTTTGTTGGGTCCCGGGGTTTGTACGATGTCGCCGGTGAGGGCGCGCCTCAGGGTGCCGCCGTAGGTTCCGATTTCTTCAAGGGGAATAATGACGAGGGGATTTTCGGGCAGTCGATCAGAGACGGGTGGGAGTTTGCCCTGTTTGACCTGTTCAGAGAACATGGGGGCTTCGTTAAAGGTGCGGTTCTGGAGTATGGCGGGGTCGATTTTGAGGGGGGCACGGGTTTGAGGTGCTTGTTTTTGCGTGCTGGATGTGGATGTGGTGGATATGTTCTGGCCCGGGTCGGGAGCGAGGCATCCGAGGAAGAAGAGAAATAGATAAATGCAATGTAGATGATGATTCATGTTAAATGCCAAGAGGCTCACTATGAGTATCCTCAACCGGGGCGAACGCGCTCCCGACTTTGTTCTTTCGACAATAGACGGCCCTCAAACGCGCTTTTATTCCCGCGCAGGTGGTCGTCCGACTCTTTTGGTTTTTACAGGGGAAGAGCAGGTTTTAGAAGGTTTAGAGGTTTCGGGAGAGGTAGATGTTTTTGTTATTAGCCCATCGGAGCTTGCGAAGGCGGGTGTTACCGTATTTATCGACGGTGAAAACGCGGTTGGCAAAGCCTACGGTCTCGAGGGAGATTTTGCCGCGTTCGCGCTGGATGCCAATCTGCGCGTTCTGTCGGGGATTGAGGATCCGAATGCGTTTGATCAGATGTATCGCGCGTTTAAGAGCCTGCCTTCTCATGGGTCTATTGATATTGATGTCCAGGCGCCCGTTCTCCTCATTCCCAATGTTCTGACTCCGGATATCTGCCAGGCGCTTATCAATGTATGGGCGACAAAGGGCAATACGGAGACTGGTGTTGAGAGCTCTAAATCTGGCGTTCGACGCGATGTTATTGACTACCAGAACAAAAAGCGGCGAGACCACGAGGTTATCGATGCCCGACTTTTGCGCTTGCTTACTTCTACGGTGGGGCGGCGGGTTATGCCCGAGGTACAACGCGCTTTCCACTACCGGGCGACGCGTTTCGAGGGTTTTAAGATCGCGTGTTATGACTCGGATAGTGGCGGTTTTTTTCGCGCCCATCGCGACAATCTCAGTCCCTCAACTGCCCATCGCCGCTTTGCGCTTACGCTCAATCTCAATGACGATTATACAGGCGGTCATCTGATTTTTCCCGAGTTTGGTCCCCATCGCTATCGCCCGTCAGCAGGCGATGCTGTCGCGTTTTCCAGTTCTTTTCTCCACGAGGTCCAGCCGGTGACTCAGGGCCGCCGTTTTACACTGCTGTCGTTTTTGTTTCATGAGGAGCAGAGGCGGTAGCGAAACTCACACCATGTCCCAATCCGTGCGGTGGCCTTCTTCGAGAAAGGCTGCCAGTAGTTGAATGGTGGCTTCGATGTCGTCTTTGTCGGCTAATTCGATGGATGTGTGTACGTACCGCGTGGGGATGGATAGTGTGATTACGGGTACTCCGGCTCGAATCCGCTGTATGCCACCTGCGTCTGTGCCGCCCCGGGGTAGTATTTCCATCTGGTATTTGATGTCGCGCTCTTTTGCGAGGGTTTTCATGTGTGCGACCAATCCCGGGTGTGAAATTGAACTGGAATCCTGAATTTTTATCGCAGCGCCATCTCCCAGGCGCGTTACCTGTTCGTGGTCGGGGATGCCCGGTATGTCGGCCGCCAGTGTGATGTCCAGGGCCACGCCTACATCTGGATTTACGCCAAAGGCACTCGCGGTTGCCCCTCGCAGGCCAATTTCTTCCTGTACTGTGGCTACGGGATATGTTTCAAAGGCGAAGGAGTCGGCCCGTTTTACGGCTTCGATCATGACATATACGGCGAGCCGGTTGTCCATGGCTTTGCAACTTACGCCGTTGCCGATTTCGGCGAAATCGCGTTGTAGTGTTACCATTGCGCCGATTTCGATTTCTTCTTTGACGTCGTCGGCTGACATGTAGAGATCTACGACAAAGTCGCTGACGTCTAATTTTTTGTTGCGGTCGGCTTCGGTCTGGATATGCGGGGGTTTTACGCCGGGATAGAGCAGGCCGGTGTAGTCTTTTTCGGTGCCGGCGACGGTGACGCGCTGTGCGACCATGTTGCGGGGATCGTGACCGCCCAGAGGTACGAGGCGCAAGAGGCCCTGTTTGTCGATGTGGGATACGACAAAGCCTATTTCGTCCATGTGCGCGGCCAGCATCAGTTTTTTGGGGTTTTCGCCCGCGCTTGCGTTCTTTTTGATGATTAAGTTGCCCATTCCATCTACGCGAAGTTCATCTGCGATGGGTTCCAACTCTCGCCGCACGATTTCGCGCAACCGCTCTTCGCGCCCGGGTACTCCCGAACATTCACACAATTCTTTTAATAGTTCCATGCTGATCTCCTGTTATTGATTAGGCAATGAATAGTAGGTTCAGGAATATAGCAGGTTAATATGGTCTGGCAAAGGGGCTTTTTACACTGTTCGCCAGACAGCGATACTATTGCTACCAGATTATTCTTGCGTTTTTCTATTTCTATCGGCTAATTTTTGAGCCTGATCACAATTCTATACTACGCAAGGAGGGAGAGATGGCCAAGGCCAGTGTTTTTGTCAGTTCAGTGCTCGACGCTTCAGTAGATGCCGTGTGGGAAAAGATTCGCGATTTTAATGCGTTGCCCGAATGGCATCCCGCGATTGCAGATAGCCGTATTGAAGGTGGTGAATCCAGCGATAGCGTGGGCTGTATTCGCAATTTTAATTTGCATGATGGCGGCAATATTCGCGAACAATTGCTGACGTTGAGCGATGTTACTTTTACGTGTACGTATTCTATTCTCGAGTCGCCTATGTCGGTTGAAGACTATGTTGCGACTTTGAGTTTGACGCCTATTACGGATGGCAATCGAACGTATATTCAGTGGACCGCAGAATTTGGCTGTCCAGCAGATGAGGAAGAGGAACTGGTCGATTTTATCGGCAATGGGGTCTTTCAAGGCGGTTTTGATTCGCTGAAGCGTATCTTGGAAAAATAAAAAATCCCGTTAGAACTTTAACGGGATTTTTCAACGACTATAGGCCGAACCAGTAATTCACTTTGGACAGGCCCCTGCATTTGATTTTTT
>JAPPIE010000191.1:0-1520 GCA_028874765.1 Gemmatimonadota bacterium | reverse complement strand
AACCTGTAATTTACGCAACGAGGTACAATTGCGCCAGTAGTTAAACGAAAGGATAAATATGGCAGATTCGGCAAAGCACTCCAATATTGTCGTTATGTACGCGGATGATCTCGGTTTTGGAGATGTGGGTTGTTACGGTGCTACGGTACTCGATACGCCCAATATTGACCGTTTGGCTTCCGAGGGACTGGTGTTTTACCACGGGTATGCTACGGCGGCGACGTGTACGCCTTCGCGCTATAGCTTGCTTACGGGGTCTTATTCCTGGCGCAATGAACGCGCACATATTTTACCCGGTGATGCTCCGCTTATTATAGATCCCGATACTTCTACGTTGCCTTCCGTGCTTAAGGAGGTCGGTTATACAACGGGTGTTGTTGGCAAATGGCATCTGGGTATTGGCGAGGGGAATCAAAATTGGAATGAGCCGCTTCCGCTGACACCTCTGGATATTGGTTTTGACTATTCTTATATCATGGCTGCGACCAATGACCGCGTGCCGTGTGTGTATCTGGATGGCAGAGATGTGGTGGGTCTCGATCCGTCCGATCCAATTGAGGTGGAGTACGATAAGAATAAGCCGTTTCCGGGGCTGCCGACCGGGAGAGACAATCCCGAGTTGCTGAAGATGATGTTCCACCACGGGCACGATATGAGTATTGTCAATGGCGTGAGTCGAATCGGGTATATGAGAGGGGGCGAGGCAGCGCTTTGGGTGGATGAAGATATGGCTGATGTGTTTTTGGAAAAGGCCGTTTCATTTGTCGAGCAGAACAAGGAGGGTCCGTTTTTCCTGTATTACGCTTTTCACCAGCCCCATGTTCCGCGGTTGCCCCATCCCCGATTTGTGGGGAGCACTGGATTGGGTCCGCGTGGCGATGCGATTGCCGAGATGGATTGGTGTGTGGGCGAGATGCTCGATGCGCTCGATCGGTGTGGTTTGAAGGAAGATACGATTGTGGTTTTTTCCAGCGATAACGGTCCGGTGCTGAATGATGGTTATTACGACGAGGCGGTTGAGCTGTGTGGCGATCACCGGCCGGCAGGTCCGTTGCGCGGGGGAAAATACAGTATGTACGACGGGGGTACCCGCGTGCCTTTTATCGTTTCCTGGCCCGGTGCTGTGGAAATCGGGGAGTCTGATGCCCTGGTTAGTCAGGTCGATTTTCTCGCGTCTTTTGCCGCGCTTGCGGGTGTTTCGCTGGATGCAGATGCGGGTCCCGATAGCGTGGATGTGCTCGATGCTCTGCTGGGGCAAAGCGATGAGGGTCGCGCGGAGATTGTTCTGGAGGGTGTTCAGGCAAAGACGGTTTTGCGGCAGGGGGATTGGGTGTTTATTCCGCCGCATCAGGGTCCGCCTGTGAATACGAATGTGAATATTGAGACTGGCAATTCCCCAGTTTCGCAACTTTATAATCTTTCGGGCGATATTGGGCAGATTGAGAATGTGGCGTCAATCCATCCCGATGTTGCCGAGCGGATGGCGGATAGGTTGCGAGAGATCAGATCAGGATAATCAG
>JAPPIE010000255.1:1428-14806 GCA_028874765.1 Gemmatimonadota bacterium | reverse complement strand
GAACGCAAGCATCTACTGTTGATCCCACAATCCCTGCTGAAGCAACAAGATTCTACAATCCCAATGCTTTAGCTTTGGGAGTACGTCAAGTGGAGCATCTCGGCATGGGCGTGCGCAACCGAATCATCGGATCCATGCGCGACCACAACGGCACCGAGCCAGACCTGATCGAAGAGGACCACCGCTTCACCGTGCGGCTGTGGAAAGATCCAGAGGACACACCGTCTTAATTAGTCATGAACCATCTCATCTTAATCAAACACGCTCTGCCTCAAATCGACGAAACAAAATCCGCCCCAGACTGGCACCTATCGGACAGCGGACGCGCAAGTTGCACCCCTCTCGCCGAAGCATTGCGCCCCTACAAACCAGACCTCCTCATCACAAGCGAAGAGCCCAAAGCACGAGAAACGGGTCAAATAGTCGCCGAACACCTCCAACTCCCCTGTTCTTCAGCACCCAACCTTCACGAACACGACCGCAAAGGCGTCCCCTTTATCCCCCAGGAAACATGGCACACCACCGTAAAAACCTTCTTTGCACGCCCCAACGACCTGATCTTTGGCAATGAAACGGCACATCAGGCTCGCACGCGATTCACTCAAGCCGTTGAAAAAGCCGTAAAAACACATCCGCACAAAACCATCGCCATCGCCACACACGGCACCGTCATCTCTCTATTCACCGCCCAAAAAACCCGAACAAACGGCTTCAATCTCTGGCAACAATTGGACCTGCCATCTTATGTGGTATTCGACCTGCCGGATTACAACTTGAACGCCATTGTAACACAAATATAAAGATGTCGCAGTCTAAAACCGGATTCCCCCGTATTTGGCTTGTTTTTTCTCTCTTTTACATTAACAATATGGTGAACAGTTTTATAAATTAAGGCTGATTTTTAGTCCTGTATAATCTATAAGCATTTGTTTTTTAACAACTTATAGGTTTTGATGCCGTTTTGTATAACTCTTTGTTTTTCAATGACTTACAAAAATTGTTCACAGTATTGATTAAGTGATTTGCCATCGATGTAACCACAAAAGATCCGGAGAATTTTTATGTCTGATCATAGTAATCCACCTATTGGGGAAGCAGTCTGTGAGTTTCGTTTCAAACCGGATCGGGATGAGGAGCGCAAACAAGCGCGACTTGCAAACAAATTGCACGTAGCCTTTGAAACCGAGCCTCTTGAGGATGGTATGCACCATCAGGCTGAGGACATTATAGAACAGGCATTGCAATCCGGGGAAGACGTACGCATTCTCGAATGGTTGAGAGCCTTTTCCTTAGATGATACGCAACCGAGTTTCGCAGCGTCCGTTCTGCGTTGTCTTGGTCGCCAGGAACATTTAGGAACAAGCTCATGGCGTTCCGAACTCGTGCGTGATGCGTTAGCGTTAGATGATGTGGAGATTAGGGATGCCGCCGTTCAAGCAGCGGAATTGTGGGGCGACCATGAGATTCTGCCAGTTTTAAAATCACATTCTGAGCCAGAATCGTGGCTGCGAGATTATATTTCTGACGTCATTGACGACCTTGGGGAATAGACGCGACCAATTCTGCTCTAATTACGTGACTGCACCCAGCCACGCACGGGCGTGTTAGCGGACGGCCACACTATATTTCGCCAATCATATCCTTGACCTTACATACACCATACTTGCTTATCTTCCAGGTCAATCCAAGTTGTAAACCGATTTCCCTGCGCTGCTCCTCATGTAGTTCCGCCAGGTTATAGTAAGCCTTCTTGAGTGAATTCCGTGTTGGCTGTGGGAATAGGGTCGCAAATCGGCCAGTTAGGTGCGATGGCATCCGCTGCTCGAACTGCCTGGGCGTAAATTTGTGTTCTCCCTGTAGATATGCATGCCATTTCTCCACGATGTTGCGTAGATCGGCAAACGACCAGGCTGCGGAATAGTACTCACCACGCTTCGTGTGCAAAACAACATACACAAGCCAAGCCCAGAGACGTTCGTCTTCATGGATCAACAGTTCTTCACTGGGAGTCGGCCTGTTCTCGCGGCGTACCTTATCATTCGAAACTTGACACCATTCTTCAAGCCTGTCTGACTTCGACCAGATAAGATGAAAGGGCCCTCCCTTCCAACCTGGCAAGTCCTCCTCTATGTACAGATTGATGTCTGCCTTGACGCACGGCTCGAAAAGATAGATAACGAAATACTCCTTGATGTGATCTGCATCAAATCGGTGGAACCACGGTTCGGTCGCCCAATTCCACCTTTTAGACCAGACAGCATCTCGGATTTTCTGGGAATCAAGAACAACCCCTAAATCAAGGTCGGATTGCTCGTCCATCTCCCCGGTAGCTTGACTTCCGCTGACGAAGAGGCCGATGACTTCGTCTATGTTCCGAAAGTGTCGCAATAGACTGTCAAAAACGCGTCTGTGCTCAGGGAGATTGACTATATCGAGCATCAGGAGAATCCTTTGCCAGTATTGTGTGGCTGTCCGCTAACTACGTTATTCACGCACCAGTTCAGTTATACCATCAATATACAGGCACTACGCGAAAGTGTGCAAATGCGTTTTCGGACGAGGAATTTGTGAATAGGCTCGGGGTAGGATCACGCTTTTGGCTTTCCGCGTTGAGACATTTTGAAGAGATTAAATTTTGCATATAATTATCGTTATACGCAAAAACGCCATTGCAAGTCCCTGTTTTTTCAAGTAAATTGCAAAAATGACAGGACGCGCCAGATGGTGCTGAAACGCGCAACAGGAGGATTAAACTATGATGCTGAATACATCAGCAGTAGAGATTGATGAAAGTAGTATATCGATAAGCAAGATAGACAATAATGTTACTGCCAGAGGATCACTACAGAATCACCATGCTGAAAAGGTTAAAGTCATATTTTCCATTGTCGTATTCTTAGCGGATGTGCGGATAGCCGATAAGGGTGACAGAAATTTTTCTTTTGGCAGAAACGATATTCTTCATGAATTCTACCTTTCCGAAGAACTTGATGCACAAGAGCACAAATCATTTGAATCTATCCCTTATGAAATTGCTGAATCGGACGCCGACAACGCCATGCTGGCGTATTATACCACAGTGCTTGCGGTCTCTGAGTTATGATTGGAACGAAGGGTTTCGTCTTTCCCGGCGTTCCGTATATTGATTTTGTCGTCCAGTTTTGATTACGCACTTTTTGCCGTACCCCGTGACGTACAATTTTCGCCTGTCCGGTCTAATATACAGGCTGGGACGGCAAGAAGGACGGCCCCTACGATGACATTGATCGTCCGCTGACCGCCGCCCCGCCTCATTTTTCAAAAAATTATTTTTTTGTATAGTACAGATTTTTTCTTGCACAAAAAAACAGAACGGGCTATATTGTCCAGTCCCAAAAACAAAAGCCCTCTGCTTGTAGGAGACAACTACCTGAAATTACATACATTTAGGTAAAATCAAATGGTCTATTCACACTGCCATTATCCCTCCAGGAGGCGGCGATTATGCCCTGGAGACTAAAATTTTGCCAACCCCTGAGTGGGGTTTTTGGTGCCTCTACCCTACGTGCCCGACATCGAGATAGATTCGATGTCGGGTTTTTTATTGCCCTTCGCGGACCACCCCAAACACCCATGGGTGCAGAACACAGTAGATGATTAAAAAAACAACATGACCTCACGACACAAGAGGAGTATCATGGCACCGAACGAAGAACAAACAATGGTACTAAAAGCGCGGATGGGTGATGGAATCGCATTTGGCAAACTGTACAAAGCAAACGTAGCCCGAATTTATGCAATTGTAGCCAGCCACACAAAAAACAAGGACGACATCGACGACCTGGTTCAAATCGCATTTATAAAAGCATACCAGGGACTCAATCGCTTTCGCGGTGACGCGGCATTTTCAACCTGGCTGACCCGCATAGCCATGAACGTATGCCTCTCGCACTGCGAATCGCAATCCGTGCGGCGCAAATGGGCAACCTATTTTCAATCGCCAGAAGGCATAGAAAAAATCGCTCCGTCCTGTGTACAGGACCCGGAAACCACCCTGCACACACGAGAAAGCCAACACCTCGTACGCAAAAGCATACAAACACTGCCACAACAATATCGCGAAGCCATGCGCCTGCGTTATATCGAGGACTATTCTTATGCCGAAATCGAAAAAACCATGCAAGTGCCCATAGGCACAGTAAAAACCTGGCTATATCGCGGAAGAGTCCTGCTTCGGAAAACCATTGAAGAGAACGAATCAACGAACCCCACCCAACCACCCAACGGGCGGGCACAGGGGCACCGCCCCTACATTGATGAACTGGCCTGAACCAGTTGTACACCGTTCCGCTTTCAGGAGAACACCATGACCGCATTCAGCACAAAACACCTGCCCCAAAAACCCGACGTCACTGCACCCGATGGATCTGACGTCCGCATACTCCTCGAACTCAAAAGCGGCGGCATGGCCCACTTTGAACTCTCCCCGGGAAAAACATCTATCGCCGTTGCCCACCGCACTGTCGAAGAAATCTGGTACATCATCAGCGGACAGGGCGAAATGTGGCGCAAACAGAGCAACCGCGAAGAAATCGCCTCCCTCGCCCCCGGCGTAACCCTCACCATACCGCAAGGCACCCACTTCCAATTTCGCACCCACAACAGCGAACCTCTCTGCGCCATCGCCATCACCATGCCCCCGTGGCCGGGTCCTGATGAAGCCTATCGCGTACAGGGAAAATGGGAATCGACCATATAAAAAAAGCCTGTACCGTTTGTGGTACAGGCTTTTTTTATACCTGTCTGTGTGATCTGGAATCATCTATCCCGCCACGGGCGGGCACGGGGGCCCGCCCCTACAACACGCTCAAAATCATAGCCTGCCCCTGCATGCTTGAAGCAGGGGCCGCGATGACGGGACGACACAGGGGCCGTCCCCTACATCAAACCTCCTCATCCGGATCCTCAGCCGAAAGATCCTCTCCCCGGTGGAGTCGAAGCGCCAAATTCGCCGTCTGTCCCAACGCACGCGCCGTTGGTGCATGCGCTGCCAGATAGCGCGCCGCGCCCACCAGCGTAATCCATGCGCGCTCCTCATCCAACTCCTCTGCCTGGCTAAACGCCGACTCCAGCATCTGAAACGAATGAAACTCCGCATCTTCTCGCAGCAACACATGGCCCAACCGCTCGCACAAAGCACTGCGCGGATGCCCCAGCGACAAATACCGATACGCAATCCGCCCTGCCTCATCCACCTGTGCCTGTGTATCGAGCAACGCCACAAAAGAATCCAGCAACTCATCCGCATCCTCTGGCAACTGCTGGGTCGCGCGCTGATCCTGCGGCAATCGGGCTGCCGGCTTATTAAACCACCGATCAAAATACAGCGCCATCGCACCGTGAAAAATCCCCCGCGCCAGATCCAGAGACGGCGCGCGCTTTGCACATTGATGCAGCGCATTGGCCGCCGAATGCGTATGCAACACCGCGATCCAATCGGCAAACTCATTCTTAACGTGAAACCGCGCAATCCGCAAAGCCGCTGCATAAGTCAGCGTCTGAGTCAACTGCGTCAGCGTCGCCCCACCGGCAAACGCCGCCTTCAACCCATCCACAATCGCGTGTGGATCATCACCTGACAAAACCGCCGTCAAAGCATCCGCATCGTCCCACGTCTTCCCCTCGCCCTCTCGCACCAGATCCTCAAGCTCATCAAACGCGTCGTTTAACAACGCCACCAGATCAACGGGACTGCGCCACCGATTCAACTCCTCACTCCGCTGTGAACCCGAAAGCACACCCACCAGCGACGGCAAAATCTCATCGGCCTTGTCCCATCCAATGCGCTCGAGCACCTCAAAACCCTTATTGATAAAATCCAGCACATGCCCGCCATCGCGATAAAAGTGATCCGTCGCTGCAGCCACCAGCATATCGCACATCTCCGAAGGCGTTGCCCCCATCTGGATCGCCGTCAACAGCGCGCGTTCTGCACCATCGGCATTCCGCACCTCAATCAAATAGCGGAACCACGCCTTGATCCGCGCCAGCGTCAGATCCTCCGTCTCCAGAGGCGTAAAAACAATCCTCGGCGCTGCATTGCTCGTCTCGCTCGCCACATGCAACAACCCCTGATACAGCGCCAGAACCTGATCCTCGGGCGCCAGCTTCGGCACCACATTGGCCATACACGTCAAAATCGTCAACCCCGGACCCCATCCCTGGCGCCGCCTCAACGCACCATACCGCGCGCCAATCTCTGCAATCTCATCCCCATCGATCCGCTGACCCCGAAGCGCGATCACCGACTTGGCAATCACCAGATTGATATTCTGCTCCAAACTCTCGCTCAACCGCCGCTTCCAATGTCCCACCGGATCGGGATGCGTGGCATGCACATTGACATAAATCTCCCCATCCTGCACATCCACCGGATAACTGCGAACATCATCCGCAAATGGATCAAACGTACACCCACTCACCAGATCAAACCGCGCGTGATGCCAGTGGCAAATAATCAACCCATTGTGAATCGACCCCTCACTCAGCGGATACCCCATATGCGGGCACCGGTTATCCACCGCCCGAATCTCGCCATCCGACTTTGCCAGCGCAATCGCATGACCCTCCACATTCACCGCCATAATCCCACCCTCGGGAATATCTTCCACACGCGCGCAGGGCACATAATCAAGTGTCGTCACAGCCATGGTATGCCTCCTATTAATTGGAATGATCGTTTACACCCCAAAAATACGCCATCCGAAATCCCGAAACACCGTCCCCAGGGACAAAAACAACCTGTCCTTTTGGACAGGTCGCGTTGCATGGTAGCGTTATGCTGATTGTTATATCAACCCCTTCTGCGTCGCAACAGCCACTGCCTCTGTGCGATTGCCCGCGCCGAGTTTGGCCAGTATTTCGCTCACATGAAATTTCACTGTGCGTTCGGCAATATCGAGTTGATCGGCAATTTCTTTATTCAACAAACCCGTTGCCAGCAGTTTGAGCACTTCCTTTTGTCGCGCGGTCAACGCATCCGGATTGTTTACACTGTCCAGCAACTTGGAAGCAACAAGAGGTTCGAGCAATGACCCGCCCTCATTGACCACGCGCACAGCGCGAAACACCTCGTCTCTGGGCGCGCCCTTGAGCAAATACCCTTTTGCCCCGGCCTGCATAGCCGATACAATGCGCTCATCCGTATCAAAAACTGTAAACACAATGACCCGCACCTGCACCTTTTCCTCTTGCAATCGCCGAAGCGTTTCAACGCCATCTACACCCGGCATCTCCAGATCGAGCAATAGCACATCGGGATTGCGTTCTTCAACCTTCTGCAATGCTTCTGCTCCATCGCCTGCTTCTCCCACCACCTCAAAATCGGACTGCGTATTCAACATTGCAATAAGGCCATCGCGCACAACCGGATGATCATCTACAACCACAATGCGAATTTTCATATTTTGCGCTCCAAAGGAATGCGGATATCCAAACGCGTACCGCGCTCAGGCGCGCTTTCAATTGCAAATGCCCCCCCGAGCAAATGCGCCCGCTCATTCAGCCCAACCAGACCATATCGGCCTTCTGACACGTTTTCGGGATCAAATCCGCACCCGTCGTCTTTAACCACGAGTTCTACGTATTCGGAGGTTGAGATCAGTTCAACCAGGACCTCTCTGGCTTTTGCGTGCTGCACAACATTATTCAACGCCTCCTGAGCCATGCGATACAAACCCGCTTCGATCCGCACGGACAAAGGGTGTCCGCCAATACGCTTTACGCGTATATCCAGATTTGTCTCGTCTCTTATTTCGCGCCCCAGATCTTGCAAGGCTTCGACCAATGTGCGATTTTCGAGCGGTGCAGCGCGCAAATCCAGCACCGTGCGACGCGCTTCTTCCAGATTAGCGCGCGCCAGGGCCATGGCATCGCGCACTGTTTCAGACAGCTTCTTGCGATCCGTATTATCTTCGAGCAACGCATCCAGGGTTTCCAACCGCATTAAGATCGCCGCGAGATTCTGACCCAGTGTATCGTGTATTTCTCGGGCGACGCGGAGACGCTCATCTGCAGCGCCAATTTCAACGCTTTTTTCGTACAAACGCGCCCGTTCAATAGCAATACTCATCAAATCACCCACCGTATTGAGCAAACGCAAATCCTCATCCGAAAGCTCGCGCCATTCGACACTGCCCACATTCAACACCCCCACCTTTTTTTTCTGGGCATACAGTGGAATGCTCGCATGGTACTGCACTCCATCTGTTCCTTCTACGAGTCCTTTCAATCGGCTGCACGTCACGACATTCACATTTGCAGCCCCCTTCAAATCGCCTTTCTGATAGGTATCCAGGCAATAGCACCAGCCGCCCATTCTGTCTGGATTGTCGCGCAATACAGGGGGTAAGTTTTGTGCTGCAGCCAGATAGGGTTCGCCCGTATCTTCGTGCATAAGCCATATCCAGCTGGTGTTCAAATCGAGCAGTGCAGCTACTTTTTTAAGTGCTGTCTCCAGGGCTTGATCGAGATCCACAGACTGGTTGAGTGCATGGGCGATCGCGTTGAGGATAGAGAGTTCGCGATTGCGTTGTTTGAGCTGATCGGTCTGCATTGGCATAACTGCTCCTACACCGGCGTCACACCTTTTTTTAAAATAACATTGCCATATTTTGCCGTCTCCCCAGTCATAACAACCGCAAAAGCATCTCTTGCCTGTTCGTAAAACGCAAAGCGTTCAACGCGCGCGATAGGGGGCGTATCTGGCCATACCCTGTCAATAGCCGCTCGGTAAGACGCCTCAACTGTGGGATCGAGCGTATCGCCCGGCACAGCATCCATCATAAAAACCGGGCTATCCACATACGTATCCAGAACAAACAGCGGCAAAATTGCTTCCAGCAACTCCGCAACCCCCAGACCATCTGCCCGCAGCGTATTGGCATTCACCGAATGCCCGGGAAAATGTGCATCTGCCAGAACAATCTCATCTCCGTGTCCCATGCGATAAATCGCAGCCAACAACTCGGGACTGAACAGCGGGGATATACCAACGAGCATAGTGATCTCCTGTCTCCAATTACCTGAAATGCGCATCCGCCGCATGGGCTGATTTAAGCCCCTTACTCATCCGCATCAATTGCTTTTGTCTTTCCGTAAGCCCGTCAAACCACTCAGGCGGAAAACCATCGTGGGGATCCACCTGAAACATACACATCCGTTTGCGATAGTGCCCAAACAACGCATGGCGATTCGTCGTCCCTGTATTCGCGCCGCCAGCATGCCATATTTGACCGTTAATAACAATAACACTACCTGCAGATCCCTCGGGTTGTGCAATATGCTTAACAGACACACCCTCTGGCGGGATAGCCAATCCGCTCTTATGCGACCCCGGCACCACGCGCGTACCGCCATTTACCGGCGAAAAATCATCCAGCATCCAAATCGTATTCATCATAACTGGCGAACTAAAATTGAGCATCTCCAATGGAATATCACTATGCAAACCCTGATCTGGATCGCCCGGACGCACAATGCGGGCATTGAGACTACCCAGAATAAGCGACTTATCGAGATAATGCTCCAGCAACGGAAGTATCCGCGGATGGTCAATAGTCTTGTGAAAAACGCGATCCATCACCGGCAAATTGGCGACATGCCGAGCGGTTCCCCGATTTCTGGCCTCCGTGCCAAATTCCTTCTCACAGCGCATAAGCGCCTCGCGCATCTCCTTTGCTTCTTCAGTCGTCAAAACATCTTCAACAACCGTAAAGCCATAAACATCGAGTTCAAACAAATGCTGTTGATTATTCTCCATATTGTCCTCCTACCAATTCGCATTCCCCTTATCCCAGGGATGCGCTTTGAGCACCTCTTCAACCATCTCCGTACCCCATCCCGGACCTGAGGGAATCGTCAAATATCCGTTCTCAATTTCTGGCAAATTAGTAACCATATCTTCGCGCCAGGGCACATCGTCAACATCGATCTCCATAATACGCACATTGGGCAAAACCGCGCACAGACTCGCACTAATACACGTCGAAAGATGGCTATAATAATTGTGCGGCGCAACATTGAGTTGATACGCCTCGGCCAAATCCCCCACCTTTTTCGACTGCGCAAACCCATTCCACGGCACATCGATCATAAATACATCCGCAGACCGCGCCTGGAAATAAGGAATAAACTCGCGCATATAAAACAAATTTTCACCCGTACAAATTTTAGTACTCGTCGCATCCTTAATCTGCCGAATCGCATCTGGCTCGTACATATCGATCTCCAGCCACAGCAAATCAAATTGTTCCAGCACCTGAGCAATACGCATACACGACTCGGGCTTAAAATTAAAATTCAAATCCAGATTGATATCTACATCTGGACCCACAGCATCTCGAAACGTCCCAATAAGCGTCTCAATATGTCGGAGAATCTGCCGCGTAACCACGCCATCCGTCGTCCCCGGTTCGCCGCCAAAACCCCCAAAATACACACTGGCCGGATCCCCCGGTACCACAATATTCGTCTTCAACGCCGTATAGCCCCTCTCCACAACCTCTCGCCCCAGCGCGGCAATATCATCCATCGTGCGAAGCGGTGGCGTATTGAGCAAATCGCTATTGCGCGCACGCGAAGTCCCGCAATGCGACCAGTAAACGCGAACCCGCTCGCGCGTTGGACCCCCAAAAAGCTCCACAACAGAAATACCGAGCGCACGCGCCTTAATATCAATAAGCGCGAGCTCAACACCCGCAATCGCCTTTGCCGCAATACCCCCCGGACTCTGCCGCGTCCCCCGCAACATATCCCAAAAACGCATCTCATAAGCGCGGGGATCCTTGCCGAGGAGCAAAGGCGTCAAATCGCGCACCGTACCCGTAACCCCATAGGGACTGCGACCATCGCTACACTCCCCCCAGCCGCTAATACCCTCATCTGTATCCACCCGAACAAATATCCACGGGCGCCAACCCGCATCCACAATAAACGTCTCAATATTGGTAATCTTCATATAATGTTCCTCATACCGGCGGTTGTGTAACGCGATTAAACCCCATCGGATCCTCACCGTGAATAACCGGAAGCGCGTGATCTTCGGAATCGTACCTGAGAACATGGACAATCGGAGGAATCGCCCGCACCGCCAGACCAATGCGCCGCAAATCCGAGAAATTGGCTTTCGAATGATGCAACGTGCGCTCATTAAACAAAATAAACTCACCGGGCTGCATCTCCAGATCGACCAACTCATCCGGATCGTAATACCCCGCATCGGCCATCTCCTTGAACTGCACATCTGGCGTGGCTTTGATATGGGGAATAATTTTGCGATGTGAACCGGGAATAAGCTGCAAATTCCCATTCTCCTTTGTCGAAGCATCCACCGCAATCCACGCCGAAACAATAATCGGCGGCTCGAGCGGCCAATAATTGAAATCCTGATGCCAGGGAATCGCCTTCGTACCCTTGTATTTGATAAAAAAATTCGTGCGCCACAACAACAAATCTTCGCCGTACAGAGCCACCATGCGACTGAGAATCTCCGGATGCGTTGACAAATCGTAAACCGCGCGACTATCCAGATGCCGGTTGTGAATGCGATTCTTACCATTCGGCGGATCTGTCTCCAGCACCTCTTCAATCGCCGGACGAAGCTCTGCCATCTCCGCCTCAGAACACAGCGAATACGGACCCAGATAGCCCTTCGTGCGAAAATGCAGCATCTCCTCTTCCGTCAGTACCGCAGGTACTTCAGCTATAGCCATCTCATATCTCCTTATACAATATCCCCAACCTCAATCCGATACATCTGCCGTCCATCGCCCATATGTGGCGAATCAATCACCACAAACTGCCCATCGGGACTAAAGCGCGGATGCAAATCACAGCGCCACTCGCCCGTATAAGGCTCCGGCGACGGGAAAACGCCCAGATCGACGCGCTTGCCAGTCGCAACGTGATAAAGATACGGAACTTGATTCCGATCACCCTGTGACGGATACGTATCGTTGAGAATCCACTCATTGCCCGGCAAATACGTACAGTGACCATTAACCGTCATAACCCCATCACCAACCACCTCTGGCTCCGCATCGGACAGATCCCGATAGTGATAAAACTTATTCCCGTGCGACGGGTGATACGCCCACCCGAGAATCGTCTCTGCATCGCGCCAGATAAAATGCGACATCTTGCCGTAATCATCAACCACATGCAAATTTGACCCATCGGCATTTGCCGTCATCATCCGCGTATCAAAACCGCCCTCGCCAAATCGCCAGCGATGCAAAAAAATGAACCGCGACCCATCCGTATTAAACAGCAAATGATTAAAATAATGCCGCGCCCCGGAAATATCGCCATGCGGATACGGAATCGCAGCAACCTCGGCAATCGCAACAACAAGCCTTGATTCACCCGTCTCCAGATCCACAGAATAAACACCCACATCATCCGGCGCACGCACATCGCGATTGGGATCGGGAATCCCCGCATACCCATACCCGGGCCGCATGTGATTAATCCGACGAAAATCCGCGCCAATAGCGGTCTTGCCATCCGGCGAAACCGTATAAATCGCATGCGGAAGCGTGCGGACCGCCCCTGTTCTCACATTATATATCCGCGAGACAAACGCATCCCCCTCGCGATCATTAAAAATAACATCCGTATCCGAATTGGGAATCCACTGCAACATACACCCCTGTTGCCAGCACCAGGCCCGCGTGCGTCCGAACTCATACCACGTATCCCCATCCGCCATATCAATAATACCCAGCGCAACTGTATCATCCGCCTCAGGCGACCGGTGTTCAAAATCCACCGCCATACCGAGCGCGTACCGACCCGAAGGATCTATTTGCCACTTATCGTAATAACCAAACCAGTGGTACTCAGGTCCCCGAGTAATCGCGCGAATGGGGGGATAATCAGACATGTAATAATCCTTTATAATAATGGGCAACCCGCGGGCGACCACAGGGGGTCGCCCCTACAGACAAACCGTCATCTTAGGGGACGGCCCCTGTGCCGTCCCAGTCCCTAAATTATGTTCCCAAATGTATTCCCGCAACCCTAAGAAACAGTGCTGAACTTAGCCTATGGTGCAGTAGTCGATAGACCATTGACTTTTTGCTGTGATAGCATATCTTGTTTATATGACTCCGCCCCCTCTCTCCAAAGAGAAACAGGAGAGCTATCATGGCCGAAACCACCGAATCTCAAGCGACCACATCTGACGATAATACCCATTGGGGCATTGCGTATCTACGCGAAGACCTGCAAGACATACGCCTGCAGATGCGCGAAGACAGCAAAGAATTGCGTGAGCAGATTGCTGAGACGAATAACCGCATTGACCAGTTCAATCAGTCCTTGGGGCAGCGCATTGACG
>JAPPIE010000255.1:0-1328 GCA_028874765.1 Gemmatimonadota bacterium | reverse complement strand
CTCGGACAGCGTATTGAAGAGGTCAACCAGTCGCTCCGCCTACAGATGCGTGAAGACAGCAAAGAGTTGCGCCTGCAGATAATCGAGACGAATAAGCGCATTGATTCCCGTTTCGCCTATCTCATCACGACCATGGTCGCAATAGCGGGCATTCTCATCGCCGTCATCAAACTGTAAGACCTGCCCTTGTCCTCAAATAACAATAACAGCCGTTTTCAGACCCGCGACGTAATCACCCTCTCCGGTGGGCATGCGGTACACGATACATACAGCGGATTCTTACCCCCCTTACTCCCCATCTTCATACAAACCCTGTCCCTATCCAAAACCGAAGCCAGCTTGTTAATGGTCGTCAGACAGGCCCCCTCGGTATTTCAACCCATCATCGGACATCAGGCAGACCGTCTAAACTTGCGATCTCTCGTAATCCTGGGACCTGCAATAACGGGCATCGCCATGAGCTTGCTCGGCATAGCGCACGGTTATCTCGCCCTCGTCGTCCTATTATTAATCACGGGATTTAGCTCCGCGGCATTTCACGCCGTTGGACCCGCAATGGCCGGAACGCTCTCGGGTCCCAACCTGGGTCGCGGAATGGGCATCTGGATGTTGTGCGGTGAACTCGGTCGCACCCTGGGACCTATCTTAATCGTAAGCGTCATCGGCCTGTGGGGAATCGCCGGAACAACCTATTTAATACCCGCCGGAGTTTTGGCCTCACTGATACTCTTATTGCGGATGAGAAGCGTTGCCAGCCGCGTCATATCAGCTTATAAAGCACTGACCTGGCAGGCCGCCTTAAAACGCATGGCACCTGTCATGATACCTCTATCGGGCATTGTATTTGTCCGCGCATTCATGATGGCCTCTCTGACCGCATTCCTCCCCACCTTTTTGACCGAAGAAGGCGCCAGCTTGTGGCTATCGGGCGCATCTCTCTCCGTACTGGAAGGCGCGGGCATCGGCGGCGCGCTAATCGGCGGATGGGTAAGCGACCGATGGGGACGCAAACAAATCCTTGGCTTCTCCATGATCGCAACCCCCCTCCTCCTATTTGTCTTTCTCGAAACCCAGGGCTGGGCCTTATTTCCCATTTTAATCATCCTGGGCTTTGTCGCCCTCTCCACCGGTCCCGTGGTCATGGCAATGGTACAGGAAAGCTGCCCAGAAAACCGGGCATTTGCCAATGGCCTTTACATGGGCGCGGGATTCGTGCTTCGCGGTGTCGCAATGTTGCTCCTCGGCATCATGGCAGATGCTTATGGCCTGCGTCGGGCTTTTGAAATCAGCGCGATCTTGATGTTGCTCGGCGTTGTGCTGGTATTTCG
>JAPPIE010000380.1 GCA_028874765.1 Gemmatimonadota bacterium | reverse complement strand
CCCTCGACAATAGGATCAGCGGCATACCCTCAACCAAAGGAAGCCTGTGAACGCAAAACCCGCAGCATTCATCGACCGCGACGGCACAATCAACATCGAGGTCCACTACCTCAACCGCGTGGAACAACTCCAACTCATCCCACGCGCGGGAGAAGCCATTGCGCGCCTCAACCAGGCCGGTTATCCCGTCATCGTCATCACCAACCAATCCGCCATAGGTCGCGGCCTGCTCACAGAAACCGGACTCTCTGAGATCCACCGCGAACTCAAACGTCAATTATCAGCCTACAACGCCTCCATCGACGCCATCTACCATTGCCCCCATCACGAAAGAGACAACTGCACCTGCCGCAAACCCGCGCCGGGCATGATCTTGCGCGCCGCCAATGAACACAACATCGACCTCGCGGGTTCTATCATGATAGGCGACAACGCAACCGACCTCGAAGCCGGATGGAACGCCGGCTGTCGCGCAGCCCTCGTGCGAACCGGCTCTGGCGAAGATGCCCTGAAAAAAATCGACCGACAAACGCGCGACCGCATAAGCTATATTGGCAACGACTTATTCGACATCGTAAACTGGATGCTCACACATGCGTAAATTTCCCCCCATAGACCTCTCCAAAGTCAAAACCCACGCGCTCTCGGAACGCGACAGCAAAGTCGCGCTCTCGGGATTTGCCACCCCTGCGCGCAGTGGCGCGTCCTTTGGCCATTTTCTCACCAGCCTGCCCGACATCTTAATCGGTGCCGACTTTCGCCAATTCGCGCGCCAACTCGCCCGTGCCATCCAGAACAAAAAAACCATCGCCATCGGCATAGGCGGTCACGTCATCAAATGCGGCCTATCCCCCGTAATCATCGACCTCATGAAACGCGGCTACATCTCTGCCATAGCCATGAACGGCGCCACAGCCATCCACGACATCGAAATCGCCATGCACGGACAAACATCCGAAGACGTCGCCCACGGACTTCAAGACGGCTCCTTTGGCATGGCGCGAGACACCGGTGACTTTATCAACCACGCCATCAACGCATCAGCAGGCGGATATGGCAGCGCACTCGGCAAAAAAATCACAGACACAGACCTGCCACACCGCGACCACAGCATCCTCGCCCATGCCCATATATTAGACATACCAGCCACTGTACACGTCGCCATAGGCACAGACATCACACACCAGCAACCAGGAGTTAGTGGCGAAGCCATTGGCCGCGCGACCTTTGAAGACTTTCGCACCTTCTGCTCTGTCGTCTCCACCCTCGAAGGCGGCGCATACCTCAACATCGGCTCTGCCGTCATCCTCCCCGAACTCTTTCTCAAAGCCCTCACCGTAGCCCGCAACCTCGGTCACACCGTCGATCACTTCACCACAGCCAACTTCGACATGATCCAGCACTATCGCCCGCGCGTCAACGTCGTACAGCGCCCCACCATGCAAGGCGGCGAAGGCTACGCCTTTACCGGCCACCACGAACTCATGATCCCCCTGCTCGCGCACGCGCTTACCCGCATGCTCGAAGCCCCTCCCCCTGACCACAAAATGATCACCCGCGAACGGGCCATCCAAATACGCAACCGCCTCAAAGACATCGGCGCAAAAGTCGTCTTCACCAACGGCTGTTTTGACCTCATCCACCGCGGCCACATCACCTACCTTCAAAAAGCCAGCACACACGGCGAAGTCCTCTTCCTGGGCCTCAACACCGACGCATCTGTACGCCGTCTCAAAGGTCCTGACCGCCCCATCTTATCCCTCGAAGACCGCGCCGGAGTACTCGCCGCCCTCGAATGCATCGACTATATTATCCCCTTTGCCGAAGACACCCCCAAAAACCTCATAGCCGCCCTCTTGCCCGACGTCCTCATCAAAGGCGGAGACTATCAACCCGAAGAAATCGTCGGACGCGAAGAAGTCGAATCCCACGGGGGCATTGTCACCACCATCCCCCTGATCGAAGGCCAATCCACGACCAGCATCATCGAAAAAATTCGCGGAGGCAACACATGACCCGGGACCGCCTCCGCGAAATACTCCATTCATTTTCCAATCGCCGCGTCACAGTCATCGGCGACCTCATGCTCGACCACTACCTGTGGGGCATAACCAGACGCATCTCTCCCGAAGCACCCGTACCCATCGTCAATATCGAATCTGAAACCCATCGCCCCGGAGGTGCCGCCAATGTCGCTTATAACCTGCGCGTACTCGGTGCTCAGGTCACCGCTGCCGGCGTCATCGGGCAAGACCTCAATGGCGAACACCTCAAAACCGCACTAAACAAAGAAGGCATTGACCTCTCCGGCATAATCGAAACCCCACATCGCCCCACAACATCAAAAACGCGCATCATGGGACACACACAATACCGACAACAACAGCAAATGATGCGCATCGACAGAGAAGTCGCCCTCCCTGTCACCGGCAAACTCCTCAACCAGCTCCGCGATGCCATAGCCCAGTCTCACGCACCCGACGCCATCTTTGTATCCGACTATGCCAAAGGCGTCGTCACACCCGACCTCATGGACACCGTGCGCCGCAATACCTGCCCCATCATCGCCGATCCAAAAGGTCGCAACTTCGACAAATACCGGGGTGTCACCGCCATCTCGCCCAACCAATCTGAAGCACTCGGCGTATTTAACCTATACGATACCGACGAAAAAACAATCATCGACACCGGACATCGCCTCGTCAAAGAATACGAAATCGCACAGGTCTATATGACCCGCAGCGAAAAAGGCGTCGCTCTCTTTGAGACTGACGGCCGCGTCACCCACATCCCGGCCACCGCCCGCCAGGTATTCGATGTCTCTGGCGCAGGCGACACCACAGCCGCAGTCTATACCCTTGCCCTCATCTCGGGCGCCTCACCCGCCGAAGCCGCGCATATAGGCAACCTCGCAGGCGGCATCGTCGTCGGCAAAGTAGGCGTTGACACTGTATCGGTTGACGAACTCACAAACGCCATACAATAACATGAACATTCTACACACCCTATACGACGACATCGACAACCCCTGGTGTGGTGGGGGTGGTGCTCTGCGCACATGGGAAATAGCCCGTCGCCTGTCGCACAAACACCAGATCACCATTATAACAGGCGCGTATCCCAACGCACCCAGAGAAGAAACCCGAGAAGGCGTACACATCCGCCGCGTGGGATCGGACCGCTCGTATCTCCGGAGCCGAATGAGCTTTGCCCACCACGCCTCCCGCGAAATCGCCCGCGCAAACACCGACCTGTGGGTCCATCAATTCTCTGCCTTTGCTCCCCTCTTCGTCTCCGCAAAAAAAAGACGCGACAGCCTCCTCGAATTCTTCCACTTCATGGACGACCACGCCATTGCAAAATATCCCCTGCTCGGCCACATTGCCCGCAAAGCCGAACAGCGCGCCCTGCGCCTTCACCCGCACATCCTGACCATCTCGCCCACCGTCACGCGCCAGCTTGAAAAACGCGCGACAAACGCGCAATTTCACCTCGTCTATACCGGCGTCGATCAAATCTGTTTTGAAGCACCCTGGGCAGAACAGGACTACATCCTCTATTTTGGGCGCATGGACATCCACAACAAAGGCATCGACATCCTTCTCTCCGCCTTTGCCAAACTCAACGCACCCGACATCCGCCTCATCCTCTCGGGACGCGGAACCCCGCAAAGCAAACGCGAAATACGATCTATCGCCAATCAGCTCAACATCGCAAACCGCGTCGAATTCACCGGCGCCGTCACACCCGAACAAAAAAATAGCCTCATAGGCCATGCCCTCTTTGTCTGCACCCCCTCGCGCTACGAAGGCTGGGGCATTGTCGCCATTGAAGCCGCTGCCGCTGCCAAAGCCGTCATAGGCACCGACATCCCCGGATTGGCAGATGCCATCCGCGCCGATGAAACCGGCCTCCTCGTCCCCCCCGAAAATCCCCAGGCACTCGCCAGCGCCATGAACCGCCTGCGCAGCGACGCCCTCCTGCGCAAACGCCTGGGAACAGCGGGCCGCAAATGGGCTGCACAATTCACCTGGGACCGCACGGCACAAGCGCAAGAAGAAGTCTATTTGAAAGTCGCCAATGACTAAACGAACCACAACACACCTCTTCATCTTCCTCCTCTGCATCTACGCCCTCACAGCGGGCGGGCATTACGGAGGCGATGGCTTTTGGAATTACCTCACCGCACAAAGCCTAATGCGCGACGGCGACCTCGTCATCTCCGATGAAAGTTTCACCCTGCCCGAAATGCAAAAACACCTCAATGCGGTCACGTCGTCTGGACGCCAGTATTCCAAATACGGTCCCGGCATGCCCCTTGCAGAAATACCCTTCTACGCCATTGGCCTCCTGCTCACCGGCATCTTTCCCAATATCCCCGCCGACTACCTCACCATGTTCACCACATCGATGACCAACGTGGTCATATCCGCCCTGTGGGTCCTCTTCTTTTATTTTATCATTCAATCATTCAATTACCCACCATCCACCACAAAGTGGCTCACAGGCGCCTTTGCACTGGGCACAATGGTCTTTCCATACTCCGGATACGGATATCCAGAACCGCTCGTGGGACTCGGCCTGCTCATCGCAACGCACAGTCTCATCAAACGCTCTCCCTCACCCATCCTTGCGGGAATTGGCTTTGCCATTGCCATCCTCACCAAATTCTACACCCTCATCCTCCTGCCAATCCCCCTGCTCTACCTGCGCCGCAACCGATATGCCACATCGCGGCGGCTCGCCATCTTCTTATCGCCCATCGTCGCAGCCTGTCTCATAATCGCCTATCACAACCACCTGCGTTATGGCAACATCTTACTCACCGGATACCACCTGGACATACTCGCCCAAAAAGGCGGTTATCTCGCCTTTATACCCACGCAGATCTTCACCGCCTTTTACGGCCTGCTCTTCAGCACCGGACGCGGCCTCATCTTCTTTTTTCCCTTGATATGCCTCCTCCCCATCGCCTATCACAAATTCAAATCATCGCACCCAGATGAAGCGCGCCTTTTTCTCGGCTTCACCTTAACACTATTTGTCCTTCTCTTACCCATGATCGACTGGCATGCCGGATCCTCGTGGGGACCGCGTTATTTGCTTCCCATCCTCCCCTTTTGTATCTTCCCGCTCGGCGCACTCGCCGACATCAAGTGGACGCGCCGCCTCACCGTCCTCGGCTTCTTTGTACAACTCCCCGCTGTACTGATGAACCCCTATCTCTTTACGCACCTTGTACAGGATAAAAAAATGGGCGCAACAATCTTCGCACCTCACCAGATGGGCGACCTCATCTTCTCACCCAACCTATCCCCAATCCTCGGCGGCTACTACCAGCTCACCTCGGCAATCTGCCGCCTCACAACCGGGCAATCGCTCAACTACACCATCTCCTCTGGCACAGAGCGCTTCGTCTCTGCATCTCTAAAAAACTACGACCTCATCGACATGTGGTGGGTCAATGTCCTGCGCACAAACATCCTCAGCCCAACCATGACCCTCGCACTCATCCTCGGCGTAATCTGCCTCATACTCATCGCCATCTACGCTGCGCGGCAAGCCATGAAAAAGTCTGAATCAGGATAGGCAGGATGAAAGTCAAAACCACTGTCTGAATCAGGATGGGCAGGATGAAAGGATGGACAGGATAAAAGGCAAAAACCAGGATCAAAAGCAAAACCTTCTGGATCGCGGCTTACGTCATGCCGCGATGACGGCACGATTATAGCGTGCAGCACTTGACGCAGCATCTGATTTACTATACAATGCCACATACTAACGCACCTCGCGGAACAACCTCAAACATGGATATAAACTATGCCTGACCGCCGTTCTTCTTCTCAGCCAAAACCCCCTTCTGCACTCACCAACCTCCTATCCCGCCCCTGGGTACCCATTGTATTCTTTGCCCTGCTCACTGCTGGCTATTTTTATCACATCCTCATCACGGGCGACGTAATCTACGGCAGCGACACCGGTGCAGAATTTCACAGAGGCAACGAACCCTTTGCAGAAGCCCTGAAAAAATTGCCGCCAAAAAACTGGAGCCGATTTATGGGCGGCACCCCGGAATCGTCCGCGCTGCGATCGCAATACTATCCCCTCATCGTCATCGACCTCTTCACCAGTGAACACCGCTATTTTGGCTGGCGTTATATCTTCGCCATGTTCACAGCAGGCTACTTCATGTACCTCTGCACACGCAGCTTTGGCCTCCACCCCCTCGCCGCACTCATCGCAGGTGCGGCCTACGCCTCTGCCCCTGCATTCCTCTCCTTCACCCATGCCGGACACTTTGCAAAAATGACCGTCATCGGCCTCTTCCCCCTCATGTACTGGGCACTCAACCGCGGCATGGACACGCGGCGCATCATCTATTTTCTCATCCTCGGCGGCACCGTCGGCATCGCCATCTACAGCCCGCACCTCCAGATGGCCTACTTCGCCCTCTGGACACTGGGCCTGCTCTTCCTCTACAAACTCATACGAGGATTGTCCCGCAATGGAACAAAAATCGCCCTCTATCAAACCCTCCTATCGGCAGGCGCGATCTGCCTGGGCCTCGCCATAGGTGCAGAAGGCGTCATCCCACAATACTGGAACACAAAAACATCGTCAAAACGCGCCGCCACCGAACAAACATCCGACGATGGCTACGAATTTGCCTCGTCCTGGTCGCTTCACCCCGAAGAAATATTCGCCCTCGCCATACCCGAATTTGTCGCCTTTGACACAAACACAACACCCCACAAATACTGGGGACGCAACGCCTTCAAAATCAACTCGGAATACGTCGGCATCGTCCCCCTCTTCTTCGCCATCTTCGCCCTCTCGCGCATACGAAAAAAGAACCACATCGCATTCCTCCTCGGCCTCTTCATACTCGCCGTCGCCTATGCACTCGGACCCCACACCCCCCTGCACAAACTCCTGTACCACCTCATCCCCGGCGTCAGCGTACTGCGCGCGCCCGGCATGATCGCCTTCCTCTTCTCTTTTGCGCTATGTGCCCTCGGCGCGTACGGACTCCACCGCCTCATAACCGACGACACCGCCCCCGAAACCGCAAAAAAAC
This sequence comes from Gemmatimonadota bacterium, assembly GCA_028874765.1. GTDB lineage: Bacteria > Latescibacterota > UBA2968 > UBA2968 > UBA2968 > VXRD01. The sequence continues at coordinate 7,987 of JAPPIE010000380.1, read as the reverse complement.
TCGGCATCACAGGCGGAATATGCACCGCAATCCTCCTCCTATTCGCCTTCGTCCCCTCTGCACTCCTATCCTTATGGCAAAACATCGTCTGGACGGACATATCCGCATGGCAAGAGATTATAGTACAAACCAGAGATACATCCCTCACCCGTCAGCAAATTGCGCAGGCGAACCTCCCCCTCGCAGGACAGGGCGCATTGCTCGCAGCCCTCTTCGTCGGCATACTCACCGTCATCTCGTATCTCTGCGCACAAAACAAACTCCAAATCCACACCTTTGCCCTTGTACTCCTCACCGTCCTCCTCATCGACACCTGGCGCATAGACAAAATGTTTCTCAACTACGTCAACCCCAACCGCGTGCAACCACAGGAGCGCGTCAACGCCGACGCCGTTGCCTTCCTCAAACGCGACAACAGCCTCTTCCGCGTGCTCGCCCTACCAGACCACAACCAGATGCCCCTGCCCGGCATAGACCTCGTAACCGGTTTTAACGACTTTGCCATCAAACGCTACGACCACATCCTCAAATCCGGAGCCATCAACAACCCCGCGATCCTCAACCTCCTCAACACCAGATACATCGTCGCCCCAGTTGAACTGAACATCCCACATCTCCAAAAAATTGCCGGACGTCAGGGCCTGCACATCTACCGCAACCCCGGCGCGCTACCCTGGTTTTATCTCACACCCCAATACGAAATCATCCCCGATGAAAACCAGATCCTCCAAAAATTGACCGCCCCCAACACCAACCCCATACAAACAGCACTACTCGAAGAAAACCCCGGCATCGCCTCCGACACCAACGCCAGCGAAACAGACAGCATTGAACGCCTCGAATACAACGAACACCAGGGCCATCTCAAACTCAGCACAACAGCCCCGGGCCCCCGCATCCTCGTCATCTCGCAAAACCACCACCCCAACTGGACTGCCACCGTCAACGGCGAACCCAAACCCCTCATCCGCGCCAACTACCTCTGGACCGCAGTCGCCCTTGAACCCGGCGAACACATCGTCGAACTCACCTACCGCGACCCCATCGTAGCCACCACGCGATGGATCACACTTGGCGGCGTTATCATCCTCATCGCTGCAATCGCGCTATGCCTGTACAAACCCTATGAAAAAACCGACAACACCAACTGAAGCATCCGCCATCCAGCGCATAGCACGCGGCGCGATCCAAACCTTCGGCAGCACCTACCCCGCGCGCCTCATCAACTTCGCGGTCCTCCTCCTGCTCTACCAGATCCTCGTACCCGAAGACTTTGGCGCCATCGCAACAGCCTATTCCATCCTCGCCCTCGTAATCGCTATCCGCGACCTCGGCTTGCACTACGCCCTCTTGCACGAACACGACAACGTCCACGACCTCGCACCCACGCACTTTGTACTCAGCATTAGCCTGGGCAGCATCAGCACACTCCTCGCCCTCTGCATCGCCCTCTATTCCGAACACCTGTTTGAACTCACCCGCACATTCAACACGTACATCACAGACTCTCAGACACAGCAAAACTACCCCAAAGTCGCCATAGCCCTATGCATACTGGGCACTTTCGACCTGATTCGAACAGCCGCCCTCACCGCCGAAACCCAGCTTCAACGCGACCTCGAATTTGGACGCCTCGCCTTTGCACATGCAGGAGGAACCATCCTCGCAGCCCTCGTCGGCCTCGCCCTCGCCTACCTCGGATACGGCAAATGGGCACTCATTCTCGGATTTTTTCCATACAGCGTCACCTATATCCTCGTCTATTGCACCGTCGTCTGGCTTCGCCATCCCCCACCAATAGGCCAACTACACACCTTCAACCCCCAGGCTGCACGGCGCATGATCCGCTACGGCTTATGGTTCTGGATCGGCGGCATACCCAAAATATTCATTCAACACTACGACAAACTCATCATCAGCCTGTTCTTCGGATTAAGCCTGCGCGGGATATACGACGCCGCACACAGCTTTGCACAAATACCCACCGGAGCAATCACCATGGTCATGGTACGCATCACCGCCACAGTGTACGCGCGCTACCAGAACAACCGCGACCAACTCTCCGCAGCATACCGCCGAACCTCGCGCCTCATCCTCCGCACCACAGTTCCCATCTCCCTCGTACTCGCCCTCGAAGCCAACCGATGGATACACATCTTCAAACCCGACTGGGCACCTGCAGCCCCCCTGCTCCAATGGCTCATCATCTACGCCCTCTGCCGTCCTATCCTCGACGATGTACACGCCCTATTCTACAGCGCAGGCAGCCCCAAAAGCATTGCAAAATTCTCTGCGGCGCAAGCCCTCATCCTCCTCATCCTCGCCCCCTATCTCGCCCATCACCTCGAAGCCACAGGCATCGCCATAAGCATGAACGCCATCGCCATCGTCGGCCTCATCCTCGCACTCATCCTCGTTCGCACATACGTCGATATCCCCATCGCCAAAACTTATGCCCCCCCACTCATCGCCGCAGCCATTGGCACTGGCATGCACTTTGCCAGTGCCCAATGGCTCGACACATTGCCAATCCCAATAGGCGTCCTCGCCGGCAGCGCGATCTTTATCACGGGTTATGGCATTGGCTTACTCATCGTTGAACGCAAAACAATAATCGACGAAATCAAAACCGTCATCCGCGCCATTAAATGACTGCTGACCGCTTGTTTTACATTGACATTTCAATATTATTCTAAAAATAATTATTATTGGAAGAATAATAAAAAAATAGGGGCGAACACACAGGTTCGCCCCCATCATTTATCTGACAAAATTTCAAACCGAATTTACACAGCAGCCTCTGAAGATCTTTCGCGCTCTAAAAGTTGCAAACACAACGTACGTATCTTTTCCAACTCGTGCAAAAATTCCCGCTGCGCTTCTTCAGCGGGCAGACCCTCAAATAAATCTGGCAACTGCACGCCATGACTCATAACCATATTGGCTTCTCGGCTTTGGAAATGCTTGCGAACATAGAGACAATTATCCGCGTGATAGAAACGCTGAATCGCCTCAGAAGGACTCAAAGCACCACTATGCAAGGACTGCACAAGTCCCAGATTCAAAAATGCAAAAAATGCCAATCCAGACTTCCCATTGGAATCTGAAAGAAGAATGCGATGACGTGTTTTCATAAATTCACCAAAAAAAATTTCACACCTGCAACATGGCCAGATCCGTGTTCAAAATAATAAACCTCGCCAGAATTTTCTCGAACTTTTTTGTTCGTAGCTTGACCTTTCCCCATCAAAACCCTATTTTTTCCATTCGCCAAATCACGGATTGATAGCCGAATGCTGAAAGCACATCCATGAAAACCCTCCTCGTCACTGGTTCATCGGGCCTCATCGGCTCAGAAGTCTGCATCTATTTTGCCGAACAGGGCTATATTGTCCACGGCATTGACAACAATCAACGCGCCGTCTTTTTTGGTCCCCAGGGAGACACGCGCTGGAATCAAAAGCGCTTAAACAACGTCCTAAAACACTTCCACCACCACGAAATAGACATCCGCGACCGTATGGGCATTTGCGAACTCCTATCCCAAATAAAACCCAACGCCATCATACACGCAGCCGCCCAACCCTCACACGACCTCGCCGCGCGCATCCCCTTCGACGACTTTGACACCAACGCCGTCGGCACGCTCAACCTCCTCGAAGCCGCGCGTCAAACCTGTCCCGAATCCCCCTTCATCCACATGTCCACCAACAAAGTTTATGGCGATGCCCCCAACCATATTGCCTTAAAAGAACTGGACACCCGCTATGATTACGACGACCCCGCGTACAAACACGGCATCCCCGAAACATTTACCATCGACCAGTCCAAACACTCGCTCTTTGGCGCATCCAAAGTCGCCGCCGATATACTGGTACAGGAATACGGGCGTTACTTTTCCATGCCCACCTGTTGTCTGCGCGGCGGATGCCTCACCGGACCCAATCACAGCGGCGTTGAACTCCACGGCTTCTTGAGCTACCTGATCAAATGCAACATGGAAAACCACACATATACCATCTACGGCTACAAAGGCAAACAGGTACGCGACAATATCCACGCCCTCGACGTCGCCCGCTTCATGTGGGCCTTTGTCCAATCGCCCCGATGCGGCGAAGTCTATAACCTCGGCGGCGGCAAAAACAACAGTTGTTCCATCCTCGAAGCATTTGATCTCGCCGCCCAATACTCCGACAAAAAAATGCAATACACCTACACCGACCAGAACCGCGAAGGCGATCACATATGCTATTACAGCGACCTTCGCAAAATGAAATCGCACTACCCCGACTGGGACATCACAAAAACCCTCGAAGACACCGTTGCCGAAATTGTCTCGAGCTGGCAAAAACGGCTCATATAATCGGAGAACCGTATCATGAAAATCCAGGTCTATGCCTGCCACGAAGGCGTACAGGAAAGTCTATTGCGCGAATGGGTCGCACGCGGCCATGAAGTCTATCTCACCGAAGGCGTTGGAAAATGGGACGAAACACGCGCACCAGTAGCCCCGGGCGTCAAACGCGAATGGCCAAAAAATCCCGATGTCTTATGGGTCGGCTCAACGCAGGACGTGGGACAGGCCTTTGTGTACAAATGGAAAAAATTCCGTCCCAGTATTCCCATAGTACTCACGCACTGGTGGATACCATCAATCAGGCGATTTGCGGGAACCGTGTACAAATTCGCCCATCAAGTCAGCGTGTGCGAATGGGGCCGCGAATATCTCCTGAAACGCTGGAACATAGACTCCGCAGTCATGTACTGCCCCGTAGATCCAGACATCTTCACCTTAAGAGAAGAAGCCCCCGACCCCAAACGCGTCTTATGCGTGGGCAATCACTTTGCCTCGCGCGACATCATGGGCTGGGAATATCTGGAACCCATCATGCACAAAGTCTATGAACAAGACCCCGAAGTACACTTCGAATTCCTCGGCGTCAATCCCGAAATCGACCCCAACAACTATCCCAATGTCTCCACACGCGCCCTCCCCCAAAACGAAATGCCCGACTACCAGGCCAGAGCGCGGTGCGTCGTGATCACCACCACCTTCAACCTCATCCCGCACTCGCTATTGGGCGCAATGGCACTGGGACGCAACATCGTCGCATTTGATCTCCCGTCTCTGCACGAAGTCATCGAACACGAAAAAAGCGGGTACCTGATCCCCCGTTACGATACCGACGCCTTTGCCAAACAAATTCTCCAACTCACCAGCACACCCGTCAACCCGGAAATAGGGCGCAAAGCGCGAGAAAACGTACTGGCCAAATGCGACCATCGGCTCGTGGCATCGCAGTATGAAGAATATTTTGAAAAGGTTGTAAAATAAATGAACAAAAAACGCCGACAAAAGGCGACCTCGCCGCCCTTCAACCTCGCGCAACACGAACGCAAGCTCTACTTTTTACCCACGCTGGGCCTGTGCGGCTTGCTCATGGGCATACTCCTCTTCGACGCCAACCTCTCCCTCACCGGCGACAATGCCCAATTCATCAACCTGGGACGATCTCTTGCAGAAGGGTATGGACTCTCGGAAACCATAGAAGGCGACCCCATCCCACACACCAAATACCCCTTCGGATTTCCGCTCCTCCTCGCCATTACCCATATCCTCTTCCCGGACAGCCTCATCGCGCTCAAAAGCCTCGTCGTCCTCCTCTACGCCATCTCGATCCCACTCACCTACATCCTCATCCGCCGCTTTGCGCCTCCCCCCATGGCACTCGGTGTAAGCGCACTATGTCTCGCTTCTCCCCTCCTGTTGGATTACTCACATCAGGTCATGTCCGAAATCCCCTTTCTCCTATTTTCTCTCCTCGCCCTCCTCCTCCTCCACCGCGCACAAGAGTCCAGCACCCTATCCACACTCGCACTTGCAATTATCGCCATCATCGCAGCCTACTATATCCGCAGCGCGGGCATCATCCTCATCGGCACCGGCATCATCTTTTTTGCCCTGCACAAAAAATGGAAAGAAGCGGGCCTCATCGCCATAGGCAGCATCCTCCTCGCCCTCCCCTATCAAATCCGCAACGCATCACTCGGCGGAAACGACTACATCAATCAACTACTCAGCATAAACCCCTACCGCCCGGAAGAAGGCACCCTCACATTCACCACCCTCATCGAACGCATCATCGCAAATCTCGAACTCTATGGCCTGCAAATCATCCCCCACATCTTTCTACCCAGCTTTACCGACACCAACTATTTTGTCGGCCTCTTCTTCTCCTGCCTGATCCTCTACGCGCTCATCGCGGGAATTGTGAAACGCAACTTACTCATCGTGTACCTCACCTGCTATCTGATCCTCTACATCCTCTGGCCTGATATGTGGTCCGACACGCGCTTTCTCGTCCCGGTCATACCCATCCTTTTCTACGCCATCCTCACCAGCCTGGACGAACTCCTCCACCTTCTCGCCCGAGCACTAAAAAAAACCGCCTCGCGCACGGGTGTCGCACTCTTCTTTCTCTTTCTCCTGGGCTCAAATATCTATGAAACCAACACCCTCGCCAGTTACACCGGACAATTGCCTTCCGAATGGGCCAATTACTTTGCCGCCGCAGAATGGATCAAAAACAACACCGAACCCGATGTCAAAATCGCCTGCCGCAAACCGTATCTCATGAACGCAATTTCCAGCCGCAAAGCCACGGGCTACGCCTGGAAAGCACCAGATGAGGTAATCGCTGACTTTGAAGAAAAAAACATCGAAATCGTCGTCATCGACCAGCTCGGATTCAGATCCACACCCGAATTTCTCGCCCCCGCTATCCAGGCACATGTAAAGCGCTTTAAAATCCTCCACATCGTACCCAATCCCAAAACCTACGTCTTAACATTCAAATGACCACCCGAAAAAAAATACTCATCTTCCGCCCCGATCACATCGGCGACCTGCTGCTCACCACGCCAGCACTCTACGCCCTTCGCAAAGCAAAACCACACGCACATATCAGCGTCCTTACCAGCTCCTGGTCATCCCCCATCCTGATGGGAAACCCGGACATCGACGACATATTGATCTGCGACCTCCCCTGGCTCGACCGCGGTGAAAATCCCTCCTATCTACCGCTCTTGCCAATCATCCACCAGATCAGATCACAGCAATACGACCACATACTCAACTTTCGCATCGCCGCAAAAGCCGCCGCATTCTCTCGCTTGCTCGGCGCAAAAGAACGCTGGGGATTTGACGTCTTAAAATCGCGCTGGGCCTGGACACATGCCGTCCCTTATAATCCCAACCAGCATGTCGTAGATAACTACATGGCCCTTGCGCGAGCATATACCCGCAGCGAAAACACACCCGTAAACTTCCGCATCTTTCCCGAAACAGCCGACCTATCTGCCATTGACGAATTTATGCACAACAGCCCACCTGCCATTGTCCTCGGTGTCACATCTGGCCGCCCCGACAAATCCTGGCTCCCCGACCGCTGGGCAAAAGTTGCCGACCACATCGCCAAAGACGGCTTTCGCATCCTCCTCAACGGCGGACCCACAGAAGAAACAGACGTTCAGATGGTACAATCGCTCATGCACCATCCCGCAGAAAATCTCGTCGGTCGCTTTTCGCTACTTCAATTCGCCGGACTGCTCAAACGCTGTGCAGCCATCATCACACTCGACTCATTTCCCATGCACCTCGCAGCAGCCCTCGGCATCCCAACCATCGCGCTCTTTGGTGCCAACAGCAGCACATTGTGGGGACCCTATCCGGGCAACTACCCCCGCATCATCGTTGAACCGCCACCCGAAATTCCTCGAAACGCCCAGGCCATGAAATGGATCCAAACCTCACACGTCATCGACGCTTATAACCGCCTCAACCTTCAACAACAATAGTTCCCATTTGTAAAAAAACGCGCGCTTTGCTATCTTTGTCATAATTCTAATCTTCTAATCTCAACAACACGCGCCCCATGCCCGACCTCAGCCTCGTCATACCCCTGCTCAACGAAGAAGAAAGCCTGCG
>JAPPIE010000329.1:8626-15308 GCA_028874765.1 Gemmatimonadota bacterium | reverse complement strand
AGTGACGGATTCCTAATCCGTTGGTCGCAGGTTCGAGTCCTGCCAGGGGCACTTTAAAAAATACATGTCCACACAGCTAAGGATTGACTGATGAAACGCGTTCTGACCATCTCCAAATTTGATACATATGAGAAAGCGTGCGATCATACGCGACATCTTACGGGTGACGAACGGGTTTCTCTCCTTGAGGATTTACGCCGAGAAATGTCTAAGGTAAGCCATCGTGAATATCCAAAAAGACTTCGAAGAGTTCTTACAGTTGTTAAACGCAACGGGGGTTGAATTTGTCATTGTTGGTGGCTATGCTGTTGCTTTTCATGGCTATGTACGCACCACTGACGATATGGATCTGTTCTTCCGCAATACCCCAGAGAACATCGCAAGAATCCGCCAAGCCCTCCAGAAATTTGGTCTATCTACAACCGAACAACAGGCCACTGAATTTGCTGTTCCAGAAAATATCATCCGCATGGGAATCGCCCCGGTGAGAATTGAAATGATGAATAGCATAAGTGGGCTTACATTTGATGAGGTGTGGCAAAACAAGGTCTCGGGAATCTATGGAGAAACCCCTGTTTTCTACATCTCTCGATCAAACCTTCTTCATAACAAACGGGAATCCGCTCGCCCTAAGGATATCGCAGATGTGGACGAATTGGGCGGTAATAGAAACACTTAATCACTTTCCAAACTTACGACCTTTTGTTTTCCCTCTGCGAGCGTTGCCTCGTTCTTCGTCATCTCCTGCTCTATTTGGCTTTTTTGCTCTTCGAGGGCGATAATTTTTTGACTGATGGTTTTGATACCGCCCCTTCTCCCGGCGATACTTTCCACCAAAGCATCTAACTTATTCTCAATATCTTTGAGGAGTCGTTGATAATTCCTGTGACGGAACAGACTTTGCAATGAAAAAAGGAAAGAGATGCCCAAAACCAATGAAATCGCCTTCAATGTCCGGCTATTAGATGTACTACAAACCAAGCATCCACGCTGGCGCGATCATGTCGGCGTGGAGCAACGGGATGTCCTCCGCGAGACCGCCCTGCAACCGGATATTGTCATTCGTCCTCCAGGCGGTGTACCAGTCATTATCGAGACAGAGTTTATGCCAGCGCGTAGCGTCGAAGCAGATGCTACGGCTCGTTTGGGGAATTTCTTGGAGTACAACGGCGACTTGATAGAACAGACTATAGCTGTCCAGGTCCCACAAGAACTGAGCCGCGCTCCGCAGAAAGACCTGGAGCGGCTAATCGAAGCCGCTGAGTTCCGTTACTGTACCTTTTCGCTGCAAGAAAAGGATACCGTTGTGCGCTGGCCGTCTGAGGGTTGGCTTACCGGCAGTATTGATGATCTTGCCGCCTGCATTGAAAACGTCGCACTGTCCGAACGGCTGCTTGCCGAGGGAACACAAATTCTGGAACAGAGCATAGGCGAAGCCGCAGGCAAACTGCGCGAAACAGCCAGCATCCATGCGCTGGAGAAAATGGCGCAGTCCCTCCATCAAGAAGATGGCGAGCAAACCTCGCGTATGGCCATGGCCATTGTCGCCAACGCCCTTGTCTTCCACACCGCTATTGTTGACGCTCACGGTATCTCAACCATCGACGAATTGCGTATTCCTGGTCGCAACGATGTCAGCAAAAGCCGTTTGCTCGAATGTTGGCAGCATATCCTCGACAACATCAATTACTATCCAATCTTCCGTATTGCCTCCGACCTGCTTCTGCCTATCGCCGACAGCACCGCGCATGCAGTTCTCAATCGTCTTGCTCAGGCAGCCAGTGATTTAGCCGGCTTAGGAGCTACTACCTTGCACGACCTCTCTGGACGCATGTTCCAAAGGCTTATTGCTGATCGGAAGTTCCTCGCCACGTTCTACACGCTACCAACATCTGCTGCTCTACTCGGTGAGTTGGCCGTGTCACGCCTCGACGCGGTAACGGACTGGTCTAACCCCGATGCTCTCACTCGTCTCCAGGTCGCCGACCTTGCCTGCGGAACCGGTACTCTGCTCTCAGCGGCGTACCGCGCCCTGGCCTTGCGCCATCGGCGGACTGGCGGTGACGATCAGGAGTCGCATACTCAGATGATGGAACGCGCCCTTATTGCTGCCGACATTATGCCAGCGGCAACGCATCTAACTGCATCCATGCTGTCGAGCACCCATCCGGGCACAACCTTTGGTAACACCCGCGTCCACACTCTGCCTTATGGACAGCAGAGCCAGGAAAAGCGGCACACCATGGCCCTGGGTGCTCTCGATCTCATTGAGGATGACACCGCGCCATCGCTGTTTGGGACTGGCATCCATGTAGCGCGAGGTACGGGAGCGGATGTGGAAGCCGAGGGAAGCCAGGACATGATCCTCCCTCCCGAAACAGCCGATCTGGTAATTATGAATCCCCCCTTCACACGACCAACCAATCACGAGAAGGCTGAGGTACCAGTGCCATCATTTGCCGGGTTGGGCACAAGCAAAGACGAACAGCAGGCCATGGCTAAGCGGTTAGCTGAGATACGTCGGCGGTTAGCCAATCCAGTAGGACACGGTAATGCAGGACTGGCCTCTAACTTTGTCGATCTCGCCCAAGTCAAGACCAAGCCCGGCGGCATCCTCGCGCTGGTGCTACCGGCAGTGTGTCTGAGTGGTAGCTCATGGAAAAACGTCCGTCAATTGCTGGAAAACGAGTATAAGGACTTGACCGTGCTAAGTATTGCGGCGCACGGTCATACGGATCGAGCCTTTTCAGCCGATACGGGCATGGCAGAAGTTCTTGTGGTGGCTACTAAGCAACGCGATAGACGAAACAAGGAACCCAGCGAAACACTATTCGTCAATCTCTACCACCGGCCACATAGCCTCGCGGAAGCCTTTGAGGTAGCGCGGGCGGTGTGCCGACTCTCGCCCCAAGTTCGGCAGGGACGGCTTTGCATAGGCGACGGGGAGACGATCGGTACGTACATTCGGGCACCTTTGAGCCAAGGCGGTTGTGCGTCCCTCCGCGAAACCACGCTCGCCGATACCGCCCTTGGGCTGACGGAGAGAATGCTCCGGCTACCCCAAGGATACTCCACGCCTCTTTCCACAGTTCGCCTTGGGACTATTGGCACAAAGGGGCTACTTGACCGCGACATTTCCGGGAAAAACAGTAACGGAGTACCGCGGGGACCGTTTGAAATCATCCCCATTCAGGGTGTTCCACAGTATCCGGTATTGTGGGGCCACAACGCCAAAAGAGAACGGGGCCTCGTGGTTCAGCCTGATGGCGAAGGCGAGGTACGCCCTGGCTGTGACATCCACGCTATTGAAGTGTGGAATACAACTGCCTCGCGGCTACACTTCAACCGCGACTTTCGGATCAACTCGCAAAGCCTCACCGCTTGTCTTACACCAACCAAAGCGATTGGTGGTCGAGCGTGGCCCAATTTTATCTTAGATCAAGACGAGTGGATCTTACCCCTCATCTTGTGGTCCAACACAACGTTGGGCCTTCTCGCCTTCTGGTGGATTGGATCCCGACAGCAACAGGGTCGTGCCACCCTCACTCTCACTCAGTTGCCTGGTCTAACGGTGTTGGACCCACGCCATCTCAGCGAGGAGCAGATCGCTCAAGCCGAGGCAATCTTTGAAGCATTTAAAGGGAAGACATTCCTACCAGCCAACGAGGCGTATCGGGACGACACAAGGAAGGCTCTTGACCGCGCGGTCTTAGTGGACCTGTTGCGCCTGCCCGAAGCAACTCTTGAACCCCTCTCCATTTTGCGCGAACAATGGTGCGCCGAGCCGAGCGTTCATGGCGGTAAATCGACACGGATTGAAGTTTAAATATAGGTGTCGAGGGGGAAGAAGTCCCATACGGTAAAAAGTTCAGTGAGTGCATCAGTCGGTAATTTTTTAAGGCCGTAAGTTTTTGCTGTAAATGAACTTCTAAACTCTCCATCAAAAGCCACTTGTCAAGCCTGCATCACCAGCAAGGAGTCAGAAAATGGAACGGGAATTTCAGGAGCGTGTCGTAAAGATAGAACCTCCAAAGCATCACTTCGTATTTCTGATTGCACCTGACGGTTCTATGCTCGGCCTTGGTGAAAGTGGCGAACTCGCCTTGCACGACGAAGCCGACGATCGCGTGATCTGGGATCGCACACCAGAAGGCATAAAGCACGTGGCAACCGGTAAAAATGTATCCACCGATATCGATGAGGATGTCTGCACATTGTCTGTCGGTTCAGACGAGATGACCTTCACTATCTATCACGGCCCTGAAAAATTGCCGTCTGAATATCTCGAACACTTAAAGCGCGAAGGATGGGTCTGTCTGACCTGTATTCTGCCACCAGACATTTTAGAAGATATGGAACGCGTCGCCGGTACAGATCGTTACGAACACCTGGAAATGAACATCGACATACCCAGGATCTGTCAGAGTGTCTCTGTTGCCAGAGCAACCATTGAGCCCATCTCCATTTGGCTGGCCAGGCAGTATATGGGAGCCCGCGATTTACACCTCTCGCATCCACCCGGTTTTAGAATCGAGTACCCGGATGATGGCAAAAGAAAACTGGGCGGTTGGCACTCTGATTTTCCCTATTCGGCGTCAACCGGTGGCAATGAGCCTCCCGACAGAAAGGGCCCCATTAAGGCCATGCAACGCAATGTCTGTGTGTCTGACTTTACCAGGATTCGCGGTGCAACAGCATTTAAACTGGGTTCACATCTATCAGACACACCCCCACCACCAGAGTGGAACGACACACAAGCGAGTCGCTTTCCCTATCACGGCCCTGAAGCCGATGTGATAGAAGCGCCCAGTGGTAGCGTCATCCTCTACGATGCCAGGATGTGGCATCGAGCAGGCATCAACCGCAGCCAGCAGAAAAGAGCTGCAATGCTACAATCGTTCCAAGCACCAGATGTTCTGCCCAAGAACGACACCACAACCACGTATGAACGCCTTGTGGAGAGTCCCATTTTCAATGAACTAAATGATAGAGAACAGAAGGATATAACAGCACTGCTGACCAACAAGCCAACAATCGGTTGATATACAGGAGTTGTAATGGCCAACCAAAAACCACTGAATTTCATATTTTTTCAGCCCGACGAAATGCGAGCCGAAAGTTTGGGCTGTTACGATCATCCATTGATCAAAACCCCAAATTACGATCGCCTCGCAGCAGAAGGCGTTCGCTTTGATCAATGCCATGTGCAAAATGCCCAGTGTACGCCTTCCAGAGTTTCGATGATGACGGGGCTTTATCCTCACTGTGCCGGACATCGCTCCATGTGGCATCTGATCAGGCCTCACGAACCCCATCTTTTTAAATATCTCCATGAAGCTGGCTACGATATTCACTGGTTTGGCAAAAACGATATGCTCGCGCCCGGAAGCTTGTCCTGCATCAAAGAATATTATGAACACAAAGACGACAAAAGAAAGAACCGCTGGCAAAGTGGCGACAAAGAATTCTATAGCTTTGACTATCTCCCCCTCGACTGCGAAAGAGAAGAGGTTGCCGACTATGTGAAAGTCAAATCGGGAATTGATTTTTTGCGCAATCGCAATGACGATGACAATCCCTTCTTTTTATTTTTGCCACTTCTCCAACCCCATCCAAGCTACACCACCCACCCCGATTTTTACGACATGTATGATCCCAAAGACATACCAGATTTGCGACCTCCAGACCTGGACAAAAAGCCAGACTTCTACACACTCATCAGGAAATACCGTCGCCTTGATGAATTGTCAGATGCTTTCTTTCGAAAGTTGAATGCCGCTTATCTCGGCATGATCAGTTTTACCGACTGGCTTCTCGGAGAGCTGATGGCTGTTATGGAGGAGAAGGGCCTTTTTGAAAATACGGTTCTCATTGTTTCATCTGATCACGGCGACTGGGCAGGCGACTATGGTTTGGTGGAAAAATGGCCCAGTGATTACAGCGACACACTGACGCGCGTACCGCTATTGGTCAAAGCACCCGGAAACAAAGCAGGTCATGTGGTCGAAGGCCCTGTTGAAATGTTTGACCTCATGCCATCCGTTCTGGAACTGGCCGGTCTTTCGACCACACACACGCATTTCGCCAGATCCTTTGTGCCTCAACTCCACGGAGAAGCAGAAGACAAAAACAGATTGGTGTTCGCAGAAGGAGGCTATGAGACCCAAGAGCCCCATGTGTTTGAAGGACGATGGAACTTGTGGAATAAGAATCCCGAGCAGGATAGCATCTATTTGCCCAAAGGCAAATTGCAACAAGAAATACCCGAAAGTGTATGCCGCACGACCATGATCAGGAGTTTAAATCACAAACTTATTCGACGCACAGCCGGTCAGGACGAATTATACGATCTGGAGAATGATCCGCGAGAGTTAAAAAATTTAATTGATGACCCAGGTATGCAAGAGACAAAATCAGACCTGGAAAGTGCCATGCTCGATTGGTATATGAGGACTTCTGATACGGTTCCCGTAGGCGGAGATCCAAGAGGTTTTCCGCTTGAAAAATAGGAGAATGAAATGTCGAAGGACCGACCCAACCTGGTTGTCATTTACTGCGATGATTTAGGATACGGCGACTGATGGCTGACCTTCAATCGTGGGCAGAAGAAATGGATGTGGAAAAATGATGGAATCAAATTTTCGTGGCAAGATAGGCATCTCCTACAAGGATTCAGAGCCAG
>JAPPIE010000329.1:0-8526 GCA_028874765.1 Gemmatimonadota bacterium | reverse complement strand
ATGGAATCAAATTTTCGTGGCAAGATAGGCATCTCCTACAAGGATTCAGAGCCAGATTGGCTTTCCCCTCCATCGTCAGACGGCGCTCCAAACGTCCTTGTGATTCTTCTGGATGATACCGGATTCGGCAATCTGGGTTGTTATGGTTCGACCATTGAAACACCAAACATGGACGCCCTCGCAGCAAACGGGTTGCGGTACAACAATTTTCATGTCACGCCCCTGTGTTCCCCGACCCGAGCGTCGCTGTTGACAGGTCGTAACCATCATGCCGTTGGTATGTCCACCATTGTCGATGGCGGTGATGCTGGTTTTCCCAATCGTCGAAGTCGCGTGAGCCGACACGCAGCTACCCTGGCAGAGATGCTGAGCGAAGAAGGCTTCGCCACCTTTGCTCTCGGCAAATGGCATCTCAACCCCAGCACACAGAACTCGGCTGGTGGATCTCACGCCGAATGGCCATTACAGCGCGGGTTCGATCGCTTCTACGGTTTCCTGCCGGGTGCTACCGACCAGTTTTATCCAGAACTGACCTATGACAACCACCCAGTGTCGCCTTCAAAAACGCCTGAAGAAGGTTATCACCTCACAGAGGATCTGGTAGATCACGCCATCGAGTTTGTCAATGACCTCAAGGCCATGCGTCCCGAAACACCGTTCTTCATGTATTTTGCGCCCGGTGCTATGCATAACCCACATCAAGCGCCGAAAGAATACATCGAAAAATACCGCGGTCGTTTTGACGAGGGATGGGACGTCATCCGTGAGCGCTATTTCCAAAAGCAAATCGAACTTGGGATTATTCCCGAAGGCACTCGCCTGCCACCAAGGAATCCCGGAGTACAACCGTGGGAAACACTGAGCCAGAATGAGAAAAATTTCGTGTGTCGATTGCAAGAGACCTGGGCAGGTTTCCTTGAGCATACGGATGCACAAATCGGACGACTGATCGAACATCTGCGCGCTATTGATCAACTGGATAATACACTCCTGATACTCACCGCCGACAACGGCACCAGCCAAAACGGTGGTCCTTATGGTGTTATGAACATCGGACCCAGCCCCCTCCGAAATGCCACAAACGATGGGCAGACTGTAGGCGGAAAAACCGGTCGCGCTTTACCAGAAGAAGACTTTGATGCCATACAGGAAAAACTGGATGACATCGGGAGCCCGCACAGCTACACCGATATCCCCTGGGGTTGGGCTCAGGTGGGCAACACACCCTTGCCATGGTACAAGCAGGATACACATGCGGGCGGTGTAAGGGTGCCGATGATTATTCATTATCCACCATCCATAAAAGATGCTGGCGGTGTAAGGGGGCAGTTCCACTTCGTTTCAGATCTCACACCAACAATACTTGAAGTACTCAATTTACAACCTCGGTCGTGCTACCGTGGATACGATCAGATGCCTATTACGGGAACGAGCATGGCCTACACTTTTGACGACAGAGATTGCCCTACGCAAAAACCTGTTCAGTATTTTGAAATGATGGGCAACCGTGCGCTCTGGCTCGATGGCTGGATGGCCGTTACCAGACACGACCCAGACGACGATTACAATGATGACGAATGGGAATTGTATTATCTTGATGAAGATTTCTCGCAATCCAATAACCTCGCAAAGGCCGAGCCAGATCAACTGAAAAAGCTGATTGAAAGATGGTGGGTAGAAGCCGGACGCTATGGCGTCTTGCCTCTGCGCTCTGGGCTGCCACCGCGCCCCACCACTGCGGAACCCGATTCGCTGACGTATCATTTTGTTCCGCCAATGGCTCGCATTGCATCAAAACAATCGCCCGCACTGGAACAGGGAAACTGGTCATTAACTGCCGAAGTTGAGATCCTGCCAGAAACCGAAGGCGTCATCTATGCCCAGGGAAAATCCCTCGATGGATTTTCTTTATTCATACAGGATGGCACCCTGTGCTTTGTGTATAACGCGCTGGGTCAAACAATCTCAGGTCGTTCCACAACGACGCTTCCCAATGGTCGTATTACCGTGGGCGCTGCGTTCAAACCAGCCGACGATAGCACGGGAACCATCACGCTCACGGGAGATGGCGAGACAATCGGTTCGATCCAAATTCCAGACGCCACACGCAGGTCAAAGATGCGCGGTGTAGAAGTCGGTCGCAACCGACATTCACCCATCGCGGGCGTTTCACCTTTTGAATTCACTGGCGTTATCTATTTTGTAGATATATGCGTAGAACTCAGGTGAGAAACGAGGATTGAATGATCTATACCATCCGCACATTTCACGTTCACCGCAAAGACCACGCCGAATTTGTTCGCTTTAGCGAAGAACAGATCTGGCCAGCCATCGAAAAAAAAGGAGCGCGTGCACTCGGCCTCTGGGTCGTTGCCATAGGTGGCCCCGAACGCATCTTTCTCATGACGCGATACGAAAGCCATGGTCATTGGGAAGAAACCCGAAACTGGGACAATCTCGCCAATGAAGGCAGTGGACGTGCTGCACTCGTACACGAAACCGAATGTATTTCCCTCTTGCCCCTCACGCAAAGACAGCCCGATAGCGACGCCCCCGAAAAAGAGCCTGGCATTTATACTCTGCGCTCATTCAAAGTCGCGCCCACCGACGTTTCGCGTTTTGTCAACTTATCAGAAAATCAGTGGTGGCCCTGGGTCACCCGAGGTGAAGGTGTGCGCCCCATTGGCCAATGGATAACCAAATCAGCGCCCGAAGACCGCATCTACATGATGACGCGATACGACAGCCTGTATCATTGGGAAGGCCATCACAGCAATGTCGGTACCATCGCACAACCCGATGATCCCGAAATGGGCAAAGTCTGGGAAATCGGCCAAAAAGCCATTCAAGAGCGCAAAAAAATCACCATCGATACCAACGTCAAAGTTCTGCGTCCCATCACCGGCAGAAGACCGTAACAGGAGACCCAAATGACCCAAATGACAGGTGCACGATTTCTCGCAGAAACCGTGCATGGCCACGGAATAGACACCGTCTTTTTTATGCCCTACATCGCGCCCCGAGCATTGATGGAAATGGAAAATCTCGGCATGAAGCGCGTGCAAACCCACGGAGAAAAAGCCGCCGCGTACATGGCCGATGCGTATGCGCGTGTCAGACGCGGTCCAGGTCTTTGTATGGCCCAATCCGTTGGTGCCGTTAACCTCGCTGCTGGTCTTCAAGACGCCTATCTTGCCTGCTCGCCTGTTATCGCAATCACAGGCAAAGAAAGCCATGTCAATCAGCTCCGCCATGCCTATCAGGAGGTCGATCACCGAAACCCGTTTGGTGCAGTTACAAAATACACTGCTGATGTCCACGCCGTCGATCTGTTGCCCGTGTATTTGCGGCAGGCTTTTCGATCAGCCACCACAGGCACACCCGGTCCCGTACATCTCGATCTACAAGGTCTTGCCGGTCAAGTCGTCGTTGAAGCCGAAGCCGATTTTGAAGTCGTCATCGAATCTGCCTTTTCCCAGATTCCACCTTTTCGCCCGACTGCCGAACCCGAATTGATCACCGAAGCCCTCAGCCTTCTTTCTCAAGCCAAAAAGCCGATCATCATGGCCGGTGGCGGTGTGACCACATCCGATGCCAGCGCCGAACTCATCGCCCTTGCCGAGAAGCTTTCTATCCCCGTTGCCACATCCCTCAATGCCAAAGCCATGTTTCCCGCCGATCACGAACTCGCTATCGGCACACCCGGTTCATACTCACGCGCCTGTGCCAATCAGGCCATGTTTGAAACCGATCTGGTTTTCTTCATCGGCAGTCATACGGGCGGGCAGGTTACCAATGGGTATAAAGTGCCGCCACAAGGCACGCCCATCATTCAACTCGACATCAATGCCGAAGAATTGGGTCGCAACTATCCCCTCACCCTCGGCCTTCAAGGCGACGTGCGAAACACATTGCGCCTCATGATTGATCAGGCCAGCAAAGCAGAGCCTCGCACCCAATGGATCGCCCGCATCCACGAACTCGTCAACGCATGGAAAGAAGACATGGCCAAACATGTCAACTCCGACACCGAACCCATGCGTCCCGAACGCCTCTGCAAAGAACTGTCTAACTTTCTTCCTTCCGATGCCATACTCGTCTCCGACACAGGACACTCCGGCATCTGGACCGGCACCATGCTCGACTTCAAATATCCCACACAATCTTATATCCGCTGTTCTGGTTCACTCGGCTGGGGTTTCCCCGCAGCCCTCGGTGCCAAATGCGCCGCACCAGACCGTCCCGTCATTTGCTTCACTGGCGATGGGGGCATCTGGTATCACATGACCGAACTCGACACCGCAATGAAATCCGAAATCAACACCGTCACCGTCATCAACAACAACCATTCGCTGAACCAGGAACAAGGTGGTGTAGAACGCACCTATGGCGGTCGTACCAAAGGCTCTGACGAACTCTGGCTCTTCCCAGACGCAGACTTTGCCAAAATGGCCGAAGCCATGGGATGCTTTGGCATCACCGTCAACAAAATCAGCGAGTTGCAAAGTGCTCTTGAGCAAGCCCTCAACGCAGGCAAACCCGCCGTCGTCGATGTCAAAACCCATCTCGAAGGCATTGCTGCAAAAGCCTGGATGCCAGCCTAACAGGATATAAGATCGCAGAAAACCACTTCAACATCATTTTTTTGGAGGAGCAACAATGTCAATTGAGCAATTACAAGAAAATGGCCTAACCGGTCCTTTTGAGTTGGCAGACAAATCCCTCGTCGATGCCGTATGTGAGGTCGGGATAGAACTACAAGCGCTACAACGCCAGGAAAATATCGTGCGCCAGTTGGCGGGACAAGAACCCCAATTTAGAACGAAGATCGATAGACACATGGAATTCAAGGTGATGAGAGACCTCTGTCTCGATGACAATGTGAAGTCCGTGGTGTCCGAACATTTCGGCAATGATCTTTTTATCTGGGGTAGCGTTTTTCAATTGAAATCTGCAGGCGTGTCAGAAAATATATGGCACCACGATCGCGCATACGAAAACGGTCGCGATCAAGTCAATCTCTATGATACCAGCAATCACTTCACGGTTCTATTTGCGTTGACCGACATTGGGTACGGTGCTGGCCGCATCGAATATGTGAAGGGATCTCATCACCCCATTGATGGATGGAACAGAGATATGCGATTTGTAAAAGAAGTGCCAGAACTCGTCCATGATAGGATCGGCACACTCACAATGGAAAGAGGCCAGTTCACGGTGTTTCATTCTCAAATCATGCATCGCAGCCTGCCTTTTGAGTATGGCGAGCCAAGAATCTCATTGGCCGTCAGACTCGCGAGGAAGGGCACACAAATCCCCGATTATTATCCACAAAATCCAAATCCAGCCGCAGAAACACAAGGAATCGCCCGTTTCAATCCGTCGGCAACATTTGATTTTAATTAGAACCAGCCCCAAGCGCTGAAACCCATGAAATGGGTTATCGCCATCTAAACCAGAAAGATGTCCGTTATGAAACACACACGCTCAGACGGTCCAACCGAACTCACCCTCGATCAAAAACGCGCTTTCTATCGAGATGGGTACATCATCCTCAAAAACATCGTGCCCAAAGAGCTGACCCAACGTGCCCGGCGGCTGGTCAACATCACCGCAGGTAAAATCCTGAACGGCACAATGGATCCGCCCAAAAGAAGAAACCGTTATGTCGGCAGTGAAGACGCCATCACAGACCTCATCAACAAGACAGCGCTGACTGACATCCTCACCAACACGATGGGGCCATTCGATCCTCCGACACACGGCTTTTCACCGGTCCTGTATCCGCGCGAGCCATCCAGAGAAATCGGCAACCACGGTCTGCCCGACGATGAAGTGCCCAATCACGCCTTCTTCCCGCACATTGATGGCCAGTGGTCTGGAGCCATTCCCAAAACAGCGGACGAAGTAGATGATTGGCACGTGCCCAAAACACCACACTTTGGCGATCGCAGTGCCAATGTGCTCGGGGTAAACGGTACGCCTTTATTTCAGAATCCAGATTGCACGCTCTCCCTCGGCAGTTTTACCTGCTTTGCCGTTGTTGTCCTCAGCGATCAATCCAAATTTGGCTATGGCAACTTTGCCGTCCTTCGGGGTGCTCATCATCACACGGCTGAGTTCTTTCGGCGACAACGCACCGAGGGTGGCGTCATCGGCCCCGAAGGCCATGGTTGGCCGCGTTTGAAGCGCGTGGGTGACAAGGGTGTTGGTATCAATACGCTTCCAGAATGGATCGCCAATCATTATCGTGAGGGCGCGCAGTACACACCTGATGGCCTCATGTGGCCTGAGCCTACCCCTGTGCTCGCTGAAGAAGGCGATGCCGTTATTTCGGTTCACGGCATTCCTCATTGCGGTACCCGCAACGATTTGGGCGCAGACCCACGCATCAGTGCCTACTTTCGATTGCGTCGCCACCGTCCCGGTGGTGCAAAGGTAAGAGGAGACAGTGATCACCCGGATCGCGGTTGGGAAGGCGAATTTCTCGACTATCCCGAAGGTTATGATCCATGGCAAATTTCTATCGATAAACTGTGTGATCCCTGGCGTGAGTGGGATGGCATGCAGGAAGTCGTTGCTGAGGCACAAAATTCGGAAGATCAAAGCGATGCTTGAACTTGGCGTGATCGCAGATGATCTCACAGGTGGGATGATGGTCGCGAGTTTGCTCGAAAGAGAAGGCGTGCGTTGTCCACTGGTAACATCTGGTGATGCACTCAATACACTCGACGACGATGCACAAGCTGTGGTCGTTGGACGAAAACTCCTGATCCAACCCCCTGACGATGCCCGTGCCGATGCAAAACGCACGGCTGAAGCGCTGCTCGCCAAAGGTACGAAACAGATATACTACAAATACAGTGCGCTCTTTTCATCTACAGCATGTGGCAATATCGGGCCTGTGGCAGAAACGTTGATGGACTTGACCCAGGCCGACCACGTATTTTTTTGTCCCATCTGGAAAAACACAACAATCTATCAAGGGCGGTTGT
Source organism: Gemmatimonadota bacterium (assembly GCA_028874765.1). GTDB lineage: Bacteria > Latescibacterota > UBA2968 > UBA2968 > UBA2968 > VXRD01. The sequence goes on along the minus strand of JAPPIE010000329.1, from coordinate 1,531 downwards.
TTCTCGGGTCGATCATGCTACACGAATCACCGAGACGCAATGATCCTGTAACACCGATGACCAATTCCAATCTTGTTGAAGTACTACAGAAACAAAGTCAGGTCAAGGTTGGTCTTTTGCCATATCAAATTGTGGCGTCCGGAACAGACGCTTGCGAGAACTACATTTCAGAGCAGAAGGCCCTGGGCGTAAAGTTTTTTATTGTCGATGTGATTGATGAGTCGAATCTCGAGCAATTGGCAACACTGTCCAGGGATTTGCCGTTGAGCACTGGCGCAGATCTACTCCCTGTGATGCTTGCGCGCAACTGGCAGAGGGACAAAAAGAGCCAACCGAAAACATTACTGCCGCCTGCACCTGGTTATGAAGCCGTTATTTCTGGGAGTTGCACGGGAAAATCAGTCCGGCAACTTGCACATTTCGAACAAACGCATCCGGTGTTTCGCATTGACCTTTTAGAAGCAGCTCAAGACGCCAACATGGTTGACCGCATTGTCGAATGGGCAAAAGACCGATTAGAAAAAGGGCCTGTAGGTGTGGGTACGTCAACGGATCCCGAAGGCGTAAAAAGAGCCCAGGCGGAACTCGGGCGCGAAGGCGCTGCAACACTTGCCGATAAGCTTCTGTCCAGTGTTGCCCGGCATTTCTATCAGCACGGTGTACGCAAATTTGTTGTGATGGGAGGAGAAACGTCAGGGGCCGTTATGGCATCTTTAGGCATAGAGCAAGTTTCGGTGGCGACATTCGACGTTCTCAACGGTGGTTATTGTCATAGTGCAGGGCGCGATCCATTGTCGTTGGTACTGAAAGCGGGCGGTGTTGGTGAAGACAACTTTATTCATACCGCCCTGGAGCAGATGCGTGAAGCAGACTAAAACCAATAAAGGAATACATATGGAAGATGATCCCGTTTATGAAATGGCCTTACGCGAGCAATTGGTTTTTTATTATAAAAAAGTTGGAGAGCTTGGCTTAAACGAAATGTCCTCTGGCAATCTGAGCGTCCGATTTGGCGATAAAATGCTCATCTCTCCCAACCACGCAACCGCAGACAATATTACCACAGAAACGATTGTCAAAGCCACCTTCGACGGTGAGTATGAAGGCGACCGCAAACCCTCTTCGGAATCGCCCATGCATGGTGCCATCTATAAAAAGCACCCCGAAGCCGGAGCAGTGGTTCACACCCACTCCGATTACTGCGTTGCGGTATCGTGCCATGTGATGACCCTACCGGGCTTTCACTACCTCATGGGTGTGTTTGGCGGTAACGATGTGCCCTGTGTCCCTTATTCCACATTTGGCAGCCAATCGCTTGCCGAAGACGCATCCGAAGCGCTCTATGACCGCACCGCGTGTCTCCTCGGAAACCACGGCATGGTCTGCCACGGACCAACCTTAAAACGCGCTGTCAATCAGGCCCACCGTCTGGAAATCATGTGCCGACAATACGTGCTTTCCCGTCAGCTTGGCGAACCAAAATATCTGACCGATGACGATTGGTACGCGTTTCACAACAGAGGCGTGGAAA
>JAPPIE010000076.1:10826-15446 GCA_028874765.1 Gemmatimonadota bacterium | reverse complement strand
TATCCCTTTCACCACTACCACGCCACAGCGCACGAAGTACTGGGCATAGCGCAGGGAAGTGCCAGAGTATGCATGGGTGGAGAACAGGGCGTGCGCTTGACAATCGGGCCTGGCGATGTCATGGTAATTCCCGCGGGCGTGGGACACAAAAACCTGGGCGCGAGTTCAGACTTACTGGTCGTAGGTGCGTATCCCGATGGACAGCACCCGGACCTGTGTCGAGAAAGTGCCCGTGAACACGAACACGCGCTGGAAAATATCCCCAAAGTACCAATGCCCGCTTCCGATCCCGTCTTTGGAATAAATGGTGCCGTAATGAATTTATGGAAAAAATGAGGTCTTTATGCAACCGACAAACATGCTCTACATCATCTCCGATCAACACAATCGCAATCTACTCGGATGTTATGGTCACCCGATGGTACAAACCCCCAACCTGGATCGGCTATCCGAACAGGGCACGCGATTTACCAATGCCTACACCAATTGTCCAATATGCGTACCAGCGCGCGCATCTCTGGCTACCGGACGCTACGTGCACCAAATTGGCAACTGGGATAATGGACACCCATACATCGGAGACACGCCAAGCTGGCATCATCGCTTGCGCGAGCAGGATTTTAACGCCACATCAATTGGCAAATTGCACTTTAAGGGCCAGGGCACGGATCACGGCTTCACCGAAGAAATCGAACCATTAAACGTCGTAGATGGCATAGGCGATGTACTGGGTTCTATCCGAGAACAGCCGCCCTTTCGCAACAAACGGCCGGGTATCCGAGAAGCGGGACCGGGCGACTCGACGTATTTGCAATACGACCAGCGCAATGCAGATAATGCCATAAAGTGGTTGCAAGAACATCGGGAAGACCAGACCCCCTGGTGCCTGTTCCTGTCATTTGTGTGCCCACACCCGCCGTATATCTCTCCGCCAGACGCATACGACATCTACGACCCGGACGAATTGCCCATGCCGCCGCAATGGCGAACAGAGGACTGGCCCGACCATCCCGCAATGGACTATTTCAGGCGATTCTTCACATTTGACCCTCAATTCCCCGAAGCCACCGTGCGACAACTAAATGCCGCGTACTACGGCGTATGCACATATTTGGACAGCCAAATTGGTCGGGTACTAAACACCCTGGACGAACTGGAACTAACCGACACAACCCGCATAATCTATACAACAGACCACGGTGAACACCTGGGCGGACGCGGCATATACGGCAAATTTACCATGTATGAAGAATCGGCCGCCGTACCCTTTCTGATGGCAGGTCCCGACGTTCCCGCGGGTAAAGTCGTGGAAACACCTGTCTCGCTCGTCGATAGCTTCCCGACAATTTTGGAAGCCGTGGGCGCGCAACAAATCGAAGACGACGCAGAGTTGCCGGGCGAATCACTGTGGTCCATTGCCCAAGAGGAAGACCGCGACCGCACAGTATTTAGCGAATACCACGCCATAGGCGCACAGCACGGGGCGTATATGTTGCGCAATCGACAATACAAATACATATATCACGTCAATAGTCTGCCGCAATTATTCGACACAATAGACGACCCCGAAGAATGCCGCGACCTCGCGCAGTCGCCCGAACATCGGGAAATCCTGGAAAATTTCGAACGCGAATTGCGCGACCTCATCGATCCCGAAACTGTGGATACCCTGGCCAAAACCTCGCAACGAGAAATGATTGAATCTCTGGGTGGCGAAGAAGCCGTAATCCATCGGGGCGCATTTGACAACTCGCCCGTACCCGGAGAAGCACCAAAATTTCGACAGCACGGAGCGGAGTGAGCACAGGAGATAATCATGGCCGAAACAGTCAAATTATTCCTCAATGGCGAATGGGTGGCATCTGAAGCAACGGAAACAGTACCGGTTTACAACCCATCGGATGGAACAGAAATTGCCGCAACACCCTTATGCGATGCATCGGAAATAGACCGCGTAGTACAATCAGCCGCAGATGCATTTCCCGAATGGGCAAATACACCAGCCGTTGACCGCGCGCGCGTAATGTTCCGGCTTGTCGCGCTCATGGAAACCCACTTCGAAGAACTGGCCCAAATTGTAACCCGCGAAAACGGCAAAACCATAGAAGATGCGCGAGGTGAAATTCGACGCGGGATCGAAGTCGCGGAATTTGCCTGTGGGGCGCCCGCGCTCTTAATGGGCGACTCGCTGGAAAATATCGCACAGGGAATTGATTGCGACACCATCCGACAACCCATAGGCGTATCCGCAGGCATCACGCCATTCAACTTCCCATCTATGGTGCCCATGTGGACATTGCCCATCGCCCTGGTATGTGGCAACACTTACGTATTAAAGCCATCGGAGCGCGTACCCTTAAGTGCGATTCGAATTGGCGAATTATTGGCCGAAGCCGGATTACCGCCCGGCGTATTCAACATTGCACACGGTGGAAAAGACGCGGTAGATGCCCTGCTCGCCCATCCCGAAGTCAAAACCGTTTCATTTGTCGGATCAACACCCGTGGCGCGCTATGTCTATGAAACAGCCACCCGCAATGGCAAACGCGTACAATCAGCCGGTGGCGCAAAAAATTACTTGATCGTATTGCCCGACGCCGACCTGGACTCAACCGTAGCAGCCGTCATGGGATCTGCTTATGGCTGCGCGGGCGAACGGTGCATGGCCGGCAGCGTACTCGTCTGTGCCGAAGGTGCAGGCGACCGTTTCATGGAACCGCTCAGTGAAACCGCACGCGAATTTCGGGTGGGACCAACCGACCGCGACCCCGGTGTAGATATGGGACCAGTCGTGACCAAAACACACCTGGACCGCATCCATCAACATATCGAAAACGGCCTGAAAGAAGGCGCAGAACTAATCGTAGATGGACGCGATGTACACATCGAAGAAACACCGCAGGGCTTTTACCTCGGTGCCACAATTTTCGATCGGGTAAAACCCCAGATGTCCATTGCGCGAGAAGAAATTTTCGGACCCGTATTATCGACCATGCACACAGACGACTTAGAGGAAGCCATTGCCCGATGCAATGCCAGCGGATACGGCAACGCAGCCGTACTATTCACATCCAGTGGCGGCGCCGCGCGCAAATTTCGCCACGAAGTAAACGCAGGCATGGTCGGCATCAACATCGGCGTCCCCGCGCCCATGGCGTTCTTCCCATTTTCCGGGTGGAACAATTCCTTCTTCGGTGATTTACATGTACAGGGCACCGAAGGCATATCGTTCTTCACGCGACAAAAAGTAACAATCAGCCGATGGATTGACACAAAACGACAATTCTTTTAGTTAGATGTGTTAGGAGGAAACATGGCAGATGATATCAAAGCTGCGGCGAGAACTGCGCGGCAGGCTGCTCTGACATTGAGTCAGGCAACGGAAAAACAGCGCAATGCCGCGCTTGAGGCCATAGCACAGGCATTGCATACAAATCGCGATCGCATTTTAGACGCCAACAAACGCGATCAGGCAGCAGCAGAAAAAATGCTGGCACAGGGGGAAATCACCCTCCCGCTAATCAAGCGCCTGAAAGTAGATGCTGAAAAACTGGACAGCGAAATAATAGTTGGCGTTCACAGTGTCGCGGCCCAGGAAGACCCCATTGGCAAAACACAGGCCGCGACCGAATTGGACGAAGGCCTGAACCTCTATCGCGTAACCGTCCCAATCGGCGTAATCGGCGTGATCTTTGAATCGCGACCCGACGCGCTGGTACAAATCGCGACCTTGTGTCTAAAATCGGGCAATGCCGTCATGCTCAAAGGCGGCAGCGAAGCATTTCACACCAACCGCGCACTGGCCGAAATTATGATCGCTGCAACGGCTGGCCTGGATGGCATCCCCGAAGGATGGATGCACCTTCTGGAATCGCGAGAAGAAGTCGCGGGCATTCTCGAACTACACGACCTCATCGACCTGATCATCCCGCGCGGCGGCAATGAATTCGTGCAACACATCATGAACAACACCAAAATCCCCGTCATGGGACACGCCGACGGCATCTGCCATGTGTACGTAGATAAAGACGCCGACCTGAAAAAAGCCGTGCGCATCGCCATCGATTCCAAGACGCAGTACGCAGCCGTCTGCAACGCTGTCGAGACCCTGCTGGTACACGCCGAAATTGCCAGACGCTTTTTCGCTACGGCGATACAACAACTCACCGATCAGGGCGTTCTAATCCGCGGCGACGCCCGCACCCTGGACCTCGCCGCCAGCGCAGATGCCCTGACCCCGGCCAGTGACAGCGATTGGTCAACCGAATACCTCGACTATGTCCTATCCGTCAAAGTCGTCGATTCGGTCGAAGAAGCAATCGCCCACATCAACGAATACAGCAGCCACCACACCGACTCGATCGTAACCGAAAACCAGCAAGCCGCGAAGAGATTTTTGCAAGCCGTGGATTCGGCATCCGTCATACACAATGCATCAACCCGGTTTGCCGACGGATTTCGCTATGGCCTCGGCGCCGAAGTGGGCATCAGCACCAACCGCCTGCACAGCCGCGGACCCGTAGGTCTGGAAGGCCTCGTCATCTACAAATACGTAGTAACGGGCGAAGGACATATTGCGGACGATTACATCGGCGAAAATGCCAGAACATTTACACATCG
>JAPPIE010000076.1:6978-10726 GCA_028874765.1 Gemmatimonadota bacterium | reverse complement strand
AAGGACATATTGCGGACGATTACATCGGCGAAAATGCCAGAACATTTACACATCGAAAACTGGACGCGACCTGGTGTCCGGAATAATAACTCAAATAAAAGGGAATATCATGATCAGGAACTGCTTTATTCTACTATGCTACGCGTGTGTCATAACCTCGTGTGCAACGACACAGACAGAAATTGAAACACCTCAACCACCAGCTACCCAACCACCATCACCCACCCTGTCCATTGACCCTGCTGTGCGAACGGGCAAACTGGCAAATGGACTTCGCTACGTAATCCGGGAAAACAAACGACCGGAAAACCGCGCCGAATTGCGCCTCGTAGTCAATGCGGGATCCATTCTGGAAGACGAAGACCAGCAGGGACTGGCGCACTTTGCCGAACACATGGCATTTAATGGCACAGCCAACTTTCCCAAACAGGAAATAATCGATTTCCTCGAAAGTATTGGCATGCGCTTTGGCGCGCACTTAAATGCCTACACGAGTTTTGACGAGACCGTCTATATGCTTCGCGTGCCCACAGACAGCACCGAAGTAATAGAAAAAGCATTTCGCATTCTGGGCGACTGGGCGCATCGGGTAAAATTTGATCCCGAAGAAATCGAAAAAGAAAGAGGCGTGGTCATTGAAGAATGGCGTTCGGGACGCGGAGCCGGAGCGCGCATGCGCGACAAACAATTGCCGGTCTTGCTCAAAGACTCGCGCTATGCCGAGCGTTTGCCCATCGGCCAAAAAGCATTGCTCGACACATTCAAGCACGAATCCCTCACGCGCTTTTATCGCGACTGGTATCGTCCCGACCTCATGGCAGTCATTGCAGTGGGAGACTTTGAAACGGACGCGATTGAAACCCTGATTAAAAAAACCTTTGACCCAATACCAAAAGCAGAGAACCCGCGTGCCCGAACCACCTATACGGTTCCCGACCACGGTGAAACCCTGTTTGCAATTGCAACCGATCCGGAAAATTCCCGATCTTCCGTCTCTATCTATTTCATGCAAGATATCGCACCCGAAGGTACAGTGGAAAATTATCGCAGCATGCTCGTTCGCAACATGTTCAACAGCATGCTCAATCAGCGATTTAGAGAAATAACCAAAAAACCCGATCCGCCATTTCTGGGCGCGGGATCCAGCCGCGGGAACTTCGTCAGAACCAAAGCGGCGTACATCCTGGGCGCAGGCGTCAAAGAAGGGGGAATTGAACGAGGTCTGGAAGCCGTCTTAACAGAAGTCACTCGCGTCCAACGCCACGGATTTACGCAACCCGAAGTAGATCGATTAAAAACCAACATGTTGCGTGGCATCGAACAATCTTATCGCGAACGCGACAGACGCCGTTCGCGCGGTTTTGCATCGGAATACATCCGTCACATATTGACAGGCGAACCCATTCCGGGCATTGAAATCGAACGCGACTTATTTCGAGAATTACTCCCCGGCATTCAAGTCGAAGAAATCAACCGCCTCGTCGGCGAATGGATCACCGACAAAAACCGCGTCATCGTAGTCAGCGCACCCGAGAAAGAAGGCCTACCTGTACCTTCTGAAACTGACCTGCTAAACATAATCAACGAAGTCCAGCAAAAAGACGTGGAACCATATCAAGAAGATGTATCCGACGACCCCCTCATCGCGAATATGCCAACGCCGGGAAAGGTCGTACGCGAAACATCAATCGACACCTTTGGCGTCACAGAATGGACATTGAGCAATGGGGTAAAAGTCGTCATGAAACCCACGGACTTCAAAAACGACGAAATCCTGTTCACATCCTTCAGCCCGGGCGGTCATTCTCTATCAAGTGACGAAAACTACATGGCGGCATCCACAGCGACATCGGCCATAATGGAAAGCGGGCTGGGCAAATTCAATCAAATTGAACTCAATAAAAAACTCGCAGGCAAAGTCGTGCGCGTGTCGCCTCGCATCAGCAGCCTCAGCGAAGGCGTATCGGGCAGCGCGTCTCCCGAAGACATAGAAACCATGTTTCAACTCATCTATCTCATCTTCACGGAACCGCGTGCAGACTCACTGGCATTTCAAGCACTCCTGGACCGCTATCGAGGCATATTGCAAAACCGGGATATGAGACCAACGACAGCTTATTCCGATACAATTCAAGTTACCATGTCTCAATACCACGTCAGATCGCGCCCGCTATCAAACAAAATACTGGGGGAAATGGACCTGCAAAAATCGCTGGCATTTTACAAAGACCGATTTGCCGATGCCAGTGACTTCACATTCGTATTTGTCGGCAACTTTGACCCAGAAAAAATAAAACCCCTCATAGAAACCTATCTCGGCGGATTGCCCGCACTCAACCGAGAAGAAACCTGGCGCGATACGGGTGTCAGAGCGCCAAAAGGCGTCATTGAAAAAACCGTGCGACGGGGACAAGAACCCAAAAGTAGCACACGGCTGATCTTCACGGGACCTTTTGATTACAACGATCGATTCAGGCGGTATGTCATTGGCTCAATGGGCGATGTCTTGCAGATAAAACTTCGGGAAGTACTCCGAGAAGATGAGGGCGGCACGTACGGCGTTGGCGTGCGCACATCTCGCTCGCGTTGGCCCGAAGGCCGATACAGCATCTCAATCAGCTTTGGATGCGATCCCGAACGATTGGAAGAATTGACGCAACTCGTCTTTGCCCAAATCGACAGCATGAAGCAAAAACCCGTCGATCAATCCTACATCGACAAAGTGACTGAAATGGATTTGCGGGGCAGGGAGACCAACAAAAAAGAAAACGGATACTGGCGCAATACGCTGAGTACGTATTACCAGAATGAGATCGACTTGATGGCGTGGCTGACATACGAAGACGAAGTCATCAAAAAACTCACAGCAGAACACGTACAAAAAGCGACGCAGCAATACTTCAACATGGAAAACTACGCGCGATTCGTCCTATTACCCGAAGAAGGGGTGACGGCAAAATGACCATAGATGCCGACGCGAATCGCTTGAAAAACGCCACCTATCCCGGTCGTGGCATTGTAATAGGACAAACGCCCGATGGCACATGCATGGTTCAAATCTACTGGATCATGGGACGCAGTCCCAGCAGTCGCAACCGCGTATTTGTGCGCGAAGGTGACGCGGTAAAAACCGACACCGTGGATAAATCCCATGACATTGATCCGCTAACCATGTATTACCCCATCCGCGTACTGGGCAGCGCGCACATCGTCACAAATGGCGACCAGACCGACACCATCGTCCATACCCTGCAAAACGGCGGCTCGTTCGAATCCGCCCTGAAAACGCGCACTTATGAACCCGACGCCCCCAATTTTACACCGCGCATCTCTGGCCTTACCGACATGGGCGATTCCCAGGCCTATCGACTATCAGTCTTAAAAACCGTTGGCGGCGATGCGCGCTACTGTTCGCGTCAATTTTTCAATTATGAAACCGCGATCCCCGGCACGGGCCACTGCATCACAACATATATAGACGACGGCAACCCCTTGCCCTCATTCCAAGGAGAGCCTTATGCCGTCGAATTATTTGATGACATACAACAAACCGCCGATATATTCTGGAACCTGTTGGACGAAGACAATCGCGTTTCACTACTCGTAAAATTCATCCACCCCGAGACCTCTAATCTGGTAATCGTGAACAAATACGGATCGGGATAAAAGCAGGATGAGAGGATTTTCAGGATAAAAAACCCGCAGGAAGGAGCACCTCTATGGAACCCATCAAATACGGTATGTTCAT
>JAPPIE010000076.1:0-6878 GCA_028874765.1 Gemmatimonadota bacterium | reverse complement strand
AAAAACCCGCAGGAAGGAGCACCTCTATGGAACCCATCAAATACGGTATGTTCATCATGCCCTTCCACGCCCCGGACAAGCCGTTGAGTCAGGGATTTGACGAGGATTTGGAACTCGTTGTCAAAGCCGAGGAACTGGGCTTTGATGAATTTTGGATCGGCGAACACCACACCATGAAATACGAGACCATTGTCACGCCCGAAATTTTCATCGGACGCGCCCTGGGTGAGACCCAGAGCATCCGCCTGGGACCGGCACCGGTCTGTTTGAACCTGCACCACCCCGCCTATGTCGCCAGTCGTCTATCTTTTTTGGATCACCTATCCAAAGGCCGACTCAATCTGTGCTTTGGCCCGGGCAGTGTCACCTCAGACCAGGAACTGTACGGCCTGGATCCCAAATCGGGCGGCGCAATGACCGGGGAAGCCATTGACGCCATCCTAAATTTATGGACATCGGATCCACCCTATGAGCACCGGGGAAAATACTGGCAATTCCAGCTCAAAGACAATATTGACGAAGAAACCCAGATCGGCTTCATCCACAAACCCTTTCAACAGCCCCACCCGCCCATCGCCATGCCGGGAATGAGCCGCAACTCACACAGCATGCAAACAGCTGGCGAGCGCGGCTTCCAGCCCTTTTCCGCCTGCCTGATATCGGGCAACGTGGTGGCCGACAACTGGCAGATCTACGAACAGAGCGCCCTGCAGGCGGGACGGCAGCCGCATCGGACCGACTGGAAAATCGCCCGTTCAATCTTTCTCGCCGACACCACGGCCGAAGCCGTGAAAAAGGCACGACACAATTCCCTGGCAAAAAATTACGAATACATCGGGCGCCTATTCGACAGGGGCCTGGGGCGCCAGGTGTACAAGCGCGACCTGGACATGCCCGACTCCGAGTGCAATCTGGACTATTTGATGACCGAACAGATCATCGCTGGCGACGTCGATGAAGCACTGCGTCGCTTGCTGGACCTGTTCGAGGAAACCGGTCCCTTTGGCACTCTGGTGCTGATGGGCTACGACTGGGACGACAAAGACAGTTGGATATACAGCATGGAATTATTCGCCCGTGAACTAATGCCAGCTTTGAACAAAGCAGTGGGCGCGGTACCGTAGAGGTCTAAAAATGACAATCAAAGCATTGACATTTGACGTATTCGGCACAGTAGTTGATTGGCGCAGTTCGGTCATCCGCGACGGCGAGCGATTGGGCGAACGCAAGGGATTGGACATCGATTGGGCCGCATTTGCCGATGCGTGGCGCGGGGGCTATGGCCCATCCATGAACCGCGTGCGCACGGGCGAATTGCCCTGGACAAAAATCGACGACCTGCACCGCATGATCCTGGACGAACTCCTGAAAAAATTCGGCATCTCGGGATTATCCGAAGAAGAAATCGCGGACTTCAATCGCGTCTGGCATCGCCTCGCCCCCTGGCCCGACGCCGCAGGCGGCTTATGGCGGTTAAAGTCGCGGTACCTGATCGCCACACTATCCAACGGCAATGTATCGCTACTCGCCAACATGGCGAAATACGGCGGACTGCCCTGGGATTGCATCTTATCCGCTGAATTGGCCGGACATTACAAACCCGATGCCGAAACCTATTTGAAAGCCATCGAACTGCTCAGTTGTGAACCCCGGGAAGTCATGATGGTCGCCGCCCACGAGGGCGACCTGCACCACGCAGCGGGCGTCGGCATGAAAACGGCTTATGTATTCCGACCCTTTGAGCGGGGACCCAACGCCAAAAAAAACTTACCCCCCGATCTGGACTTCGACATCATAGCCCATGATTTTCACGACCTCGCCGATCAACTGGGGTGTCATTAAAAATGAAACTCACCGATTTCAAAGTCCTGACATTCGATTGCTATGGCACACTCATCGATTGGGAAACCGGAATGATCAAAGGACTGGAGCCGCTTCTCTCAAAGGTCGAACGAAAATTGTCGCGCAATGAAATTCTTCAAGCGCACGCGCGACACGAATCAACGCAACAAGCCTGGACGCCGGGAATGCGCTATTCCGAACTCCTCGCCATCGTATATAAACGCCTCGCCGAAGAATGGGGCGTCGCCGTCACGCCCGATGAATGCACCGCTTATGGTCAATCGATAAAACAATGGCCGGCGTTTTCCGATTCTCCCGACGCGCTGCAATATCTCAAAAAGCACTACAAGCTCGCGATCCTGTCCAACGTCGATAACCACAGCTTCAAATACAGCAACGACCGTCTCGGTATCGAATTTGACGCAATATACACGGCTGAAGACATAGGATCGTACAAACCCGCGGATAGAAACTTCAAATACATGCTGGAACACCTCAAGTCCCTCGGCATTGAAAAATCGGAAATACTACACACCGCAGAAAGCTTATTTCACGATCACATACCCGCGAACAAAAACGGCCTCGCCTCCTGCTGGATCTACAGGCGCTCCAATGAAGAAGGCTTCGGCGCGACCATAGACCCGGGCGAAATGCCAAACTACGATTTTCAATTCAATAGCATGGCAGAACTCGTAAAGGCGCATCAGGAGACTTTTTTGTAATTCTAAGGAGACCCACCATGATCCGAAGCGGCGTTGCAAGCGGAGACATCACGCCAGAACCCGGCCCAGTACTTCAGGGACATTGGAACACCAACCCATCGCATTCTGTACTCTACCCTCTGGAAGTGCGGGCAGTTGTATTTGCCGACGGAGACGCACAAATAGCCATCGCCACACTCGACGTCATCGGCATAACCAGAGCCACCACCGACCAAATCCGGGCGAAAGTGGCAAATATTATTCCGGGAGACAGCGTAATGGTAGCGTGTAGCCACACGCATTGCGCCCTCCCCACATTGCCGTGTTTGGGCATGACCCCCGACCCCGAATATATGGATCGCATAGTCGAAACCACCGCCGCGTGCATTGCCGAAGCAGCCGCAAATCTCCAGCCCGTAACCCTCGGTCTCGGATGCGGATCCGCGCATTTCAACATCAACCGCCGTCCGCTCCCCGGAGCCTCGAGCATGACCTTGAACTACGGCGGAATCGTAGATCGCCGCGTGCGGGTCTTACACGTAACAGGAGCAAGCGGCGCACCTCTCGCCACATTATTCCACTACGCCTGTCACCCAACCACATTCAGCGGCGCCAACGGCATCATATCGCCCGATTACCCCGGCATTGCCCGCAACCGAATTGAACAAACCCTCGGCGGCAAAGCACTCTTCTTACCCGGATGCTTCGGCAACATCCGCCCCGCCATCCTGAGCGAAACCGGAGGATTTGCCTCCGCCACCAGAGAACAATTGGACGCGTGCGGCCACGAACTCGGCGACGAAGTATGCCGCGTAGCTACCGGACTGAATACCCAACCCGCACAAGGCATATCTGCCCGCCGCACCGACATCGCAATACCTTATGGCGACCTGATGCCCGAAGACGAACTAAAAAAAATGGCCGCAGACGAAAGCGAACGCGGACAATTATTGACAGGCCCCTGGGCAAGAAATGTACTGGAAATGATGGCATCAGGCACCGTCCCATCCGAAAAACCCACCGAAATGCAACTGATACAGGTAGGACCAATAGCACTGATCACCATACCGGGCGAACCCGTACAGGAAATTGGGCATGCAATGGAAAAAAGGCTGCGGGACATCAGCGCGGACCTGTGGCCCGTGGGCTATGCCAACGACGAAGTGGGATATTTGTGTACAGAGCGGCAATACGAAGAAGGCGGTTACGAACCCAATGCCTATCCGTATTACGGAGAACCCGCGCCATATCAGGGTGAAGAAGAAATCATCCTGCAAACAGCAGACACTTTAGCACGGAATTAAAAATGAAACAAATCGACATACCTTATGGCCGAGGAGCCGTATCTGTTTGTGCAGACCCCAAACTCGCGCACTGGGACGTAATCCGCCCATCATTTGAACCCGCACTCAAAGACCCCAAACGGCTCTTTCAAGAAGCCGTGCGCGATCCCATCGGCACAAAACCACTCAGAGAAATAGCCAAACCTTCAGACCGGGTCGTAATCGCAACATCCGACGGCACCCGTCCCGTCCCCAACAAACAACTGATTCCATGGCTACTCGAAGAACTGCCCGTATCCCCCGACCAGGTAACCGTATTGATCGGTACGGGCACGCACAGGCCAAATACAAAGCGCGAAATTGTCGAAATGTTTGGCGAAGATCTGGTTCGCCGCGTACGCATTGTCAACCACGATGCATTTAGCGAAACGCAAAACGAACAGGTGGGCAAAACTGCGAATGGAACAACCGTATTTTTGAACCGGGAATACATCAATGCAGATGTGCGCATCGCCCTCGGATTTATCGAACCACACTTCTTTGCGGGATTCTCAGGCGGGCCAAAAGCAGTCGCGCCCGGCGTGGCGAGCATTGAAACCATTTTCCGACTCCATCGCGCCGAACTCATCGCCGATCCAAACAGCACCTGGGGCGTACTCCACGAAAACCCACTACACCGGGAAATTCGCGAATGCGTCGCGCTATGTCCCCCGGATTTTTTGCTCAACGTGACACTCAACGCCGAAAAGAAAATCTCGGGATATTACGCGGGCGATCTCTCCCAAGCCCATGCAAAGGGATGCGCCGATGTAAAAGCCTCGGCAATGGTCCCTGTCGAAACCCCCTTCCCGCTGGTCGTCACATCCAACAGCGGCTTTCCCCTGGATCAAAACCTGTATCAAACCGTAAAAGGCATCTCAGCCGCAGCGCGTATCGTAACCGACAGCGGAACAATCCTCGTAGCCAGTGCGTGTAGCGATGGCGTACCCAATCACGGCAATTTTGCGGCATTGATGCGCGAAGGCCATACACCTGCAGACGTGATAGAATCGGTCTATGCGCGTGAACCGATCCTCGACCAGTGGCAGGCGCAAATTCTATCGGGCATCTTAGACCGCGTAAATGTAAAAGTCTATACCGACATGGACAGCGACGAGGTCCGCGCCTGCAAACTACAGGTCATACCCGACCTCAACAAAGCGCTACACGACCACCTCGAATCCCAGGATGCCCGCGTAGCCGTATTGCCCGACGGCCCACTGGTCATTCCCTACCTGTAATCTCTCCTCAAACAGGCCCCGCCTCTATAATCTCATCGCTGACCCCATCTTCAAACTGCTTAAAATTCTCCTTAAACAACCGCGCCAGATGCGTAGCCCTCGCATCGTATTCAGACGGATTGGACCACGTCGCACGCGGCGACAAAATACTACCCGTAACATCTGGACAGGTCTTTGGAACCTCGAAGCCAAAGCGCGGATCTGTCTCGCACGCCACATCTGTCAAAGCACCATTGTGTATCGCCCGAATAATTGATCGGGTATTCGTCAACGTAATGCGCTTACCAACGCCGTAGCCACCGCCCGACCAGCCCGTATTGACCAGCCACACATCCGAATTGTGTTGCTGGATTTTTTCTGCCAGTTGCTCGGCGTATTTCCCCGGATGCCACACGAGAAAAGGCGCGCCAAAACAGGCCGAAAAAGAAGCCTGCGGTTCGGTAATACCCATCTCTGTACCCGCGACCTTGGCCGTATAACCGCTGATAAAATGATACATCGCCTGTGCAGGCGTAAGCTTGCTCACCGGAGGCAAAACACCAAAAGCATCGCAAGTCAAAAAAATCACATTCCTGGGATGACCGCCCACACATGGAATTTGCGCATTGGGAATATACTCAATGGGATAAGCCGCGCGCGTATTTTCCGTAATAGAATCATCATCGTAACTAATCACGCGCGTATGCTCGTCAAAAACGACATTTTCGAGCACCGTCCCAAAACGGATCGCATTGTAAATCTCCGGCTCGCGCGCTTGTGAAAGACCAATGCACTTGGCGTAACAACCACCCTCAAAATTGAAAATGCCGCGATCGCTCCACCCGTGTTCATCATCGCCGATCAAACGGCGCTGAGGCTCGGCTGAAAGCGTCGTTTTTCCCGTACCAGACAGACCGAAAAAGAGCGCCGTATCACCCGCTGCACCCACATTGGCCGAACAGTGCATCGACAAAATATCCTGCCTGGGCAAAATATAGTTCAGAACCGTGAAAACACCTTTTTTCATCTCACCCGCATATTCCGTTCCCAAAATAACCATCTCTTGCATTTCAAAACTCACATCCACACTCGTAGTCGAAGTCATCTCAGCTGTATATCGGTTCGCGGGAAATCTGCCAGCATTAAAAATGACATAATCCGGCTCGCCAAAATTTTCAAGCTCTGTACGCGAGGGACGCATAAGCATATTGTGCATAAACAGAGCATGGTAGGCACGGGCGCAAACAACCCGCACCTTAATGCGATACTTGGGATCCCAGCCCGCGTACCCATCAACCACATAAATGCGATCGCAAACATTGAGATAATCGATAGCCCGCTCTCTATTGATCAGAAACGTGCGCTCATCGAGCTTGATATTGACCTCACCCCACCAGATATCGTCCGCACTATCGGGATGATTCACAATGCGTTTATCCTCTGGACTGCGCCCGGTCTTTTCTCCCGAACGCACAATAAGCGCCCCAGTACTCGTAATAGTCGATCCGGTCTCATGGGTCAGTGCCTCCTCGTAAAGCACCGCTGGCGAAGCGTTGCGCAAAATAAGCGGCCTGGTAATATTGTATCGCTCCAAATTTATTCCGGTCATAAATGAACTCCTCTCAGGATCAGGATGAGCAGGATGATACCCCAGTCCCTAACCCTTCCCACACGCCACAATATATCACACAAAACACACCAAACCAAATATTACTCCACGCCCAAAAATTTCTTCATTTTTAACCCGACTAATTCATGAATAGTAATATTGCGGAGTGTATGTCAGTATAATT
>JAPPIE010000169.1 GCA_028874765.1 Gemmatimonadota bacterium | reverse complement strand
CATAACCCAAACCATAATACCGATCCCCTTCATCCCGCGCCGAGATATGCGGAAACCCATGCGCCATCCGCCGAATGCACACCTCGCCCTTAATACCTGGTATCACAATTTTTTTTGCATCGCGTTTCATATTGCAAGCCTAAAAAAAAGCGAAGCACTTGTCAATGCTCCGCTTTTTTTATTACTCCCACAACCTTCTATCCAGACTACGGTATTGAATCGCCTCGGCAACGTGGCGCGATTGGATATCCTCTTCGCCTTCCAGATCTGCTATCGTGCGGCTCGCCTTCAAGATGCGATCATAAGCCCGCGCCGACAGCCCCAATCGCGTAATCGCCATCCGCAACAACTCCTCGCTCCTATCATCAATTTTACAAAACATCCGAATCTCTCGCGACCCCATGTGTGCGTTGCTAAACAAATCTCTATAATCCGCAAACCGTTCCAACTGTATTTGTCGCGCGGCTTGCACGCGCTTGCGAACCTCTGCGGAAGACTCGCCAGCCGGTTCATTGGCCAGTTCTTCATACTGCACGGCCGGGGCTTCTACGTGAATATCAATGCGATCCATCAGCGGTCCCGAGATCCGATTGACATAGCGCTGGACCACAGGTGGCGAGCAAATACACTCGTGGTGTGGATCGCCCAAATACCCGCACGGACACGGATTCATGGCGCAAACGAGCATAAACTGCGCGGGATACGAAAGCGACATCGCCGCGCGGGCAATCGTCACAAAACTGTCCTCAACAGGTTGTCGAAGAGATTCCAAAACCTGTTTCTTAAACTCGGGAAGCTCATCCAAAAACAGCACCCCGTGATGTGCCAGCGACACCTCTCCTGGCCGGGGATAGGGACCGCCACCGATCAACCCCGCATCTGAAATCGTGTGATGCGGCGAGCGAAACGGCCTTACTGCCACGAGTGCCGTATCGGGCGTCAACAACCCCGCCACCGAGTGAATTTTTGTCGTCTGCAGAGCCTCATCCAGCGTCAGATCGGGTAAAATAGTCGGCAATCTCCTGGCGAGCATCGTCTTACCCGATCCGGGAGGCCCCATGAGAATTGCGTTATGCGCGCCTGCCGCCGCCACCTCCAGCGCGCGCTTTGCATGCTCCTGCCCGCGCACATCCTTAAAATCCACCCGATGCATCCGCGCACGCCGAAAAATCGCCTTACTATCGATTTCAAAGGGCATGATATCGCAATACCCCTCGAAAAAATCCAGTGCCTCACTCAAATCGCATACCGGCAAAACATCTAACCCGCCTGTAATCGCCGCCTCTCGCGCATTCTCCACAGGAACGAGCAACCCTTTTAAGCCCGCCTTTTTGGCTTCCACAGCCATTGACAGCACCCCGCGCACGGGTCGCACCGTGCCATCTAAAGCCAACTCACCCAAAATGAGATATTGCGACAGCTTCTCGGGTGAAATTGAATCGCCCATCGCGGCAATAATGCCTATCGCAATCGGCAAATCAAATGCCGAGCCTTCCTTTCGGATATCTGCCGGTGCCAAATTCACCGTAATCCGGTTAGTTGGAAATGTTCGCCCGGCATTTTTAATCGCAGCCATCACCCGATCCCGGCTCTCCTTCACAGCACTATCGGGCAAACCCACCACTGAAAATGAGGGAAGCCGACGCGAAATATCCGCCTCAATATGCACGATATACGCATCAATACCCAGTATTGCACAACTCAACACACGCGCAGTCATCAAAACCTCCTTGCCTGAAAGGAACCCACTAAAAGAAGCAATAGAATCAGGCAAGGAGCGTGCCAGAACCGCTCGGAGCAATAACTTATTGTTATAAAAAAACTTATACTATATCAAAGCAGACGGGTGTTGAACAATCTATTCACAATAGCCATCTTCCACAGAACAAAATGTGCAACACACCTGCTACTTCATCCGATCCAGCACGGGCTGCAATTTTCGTCGCGCTGCCTCTGCTTCTGCACCGCCATCGACGACCGGATGCTCTTCCAACTCATCTGCTACAACATCGTACAAATCGCCTGTATCGTAGAGTTTCCAGCGTTTATCCTGTGCCCATCGCTTTAAGTAATACCCCTCCTTACCCCATCCGGGCAAAGGATCGTGATGGGCAAAAATCCACTCTCTCGGCGCACCCGTCTCGCCCTTTAACTGCGGCAAAAATGATACCCCATCAAACACATCGTCCTCGGGCAAAGAAATACCAGCCATATCCATCATAGTGGGCACAAAATCGCTACAATCAATCAAATCATCACAAACAGACCCCGGGGGAATCGCACCCGGCCAACTCGCAACAAATGGCACCCGTGTACCCGCATCCGTCGAAAGACCCTTTCCCCCCTGGAACTCGCGACCATTGATCATAGAAGTCACCTGACGGGGCGACCCATTATCGCCAATAAACAAAAGCAAAGTATTCTCTCTAAGCCCAAGCTCATCCAATTTATCTACAATTCGCCCAATCACCACATCCATATACTCAACCATATCTTTAAAATACTTCACCCCGTTATCGTGTCGGTTTTCAGACCATATTTGGCTATGGGGCGTGGGTTCAAACGGACCGTGTGTCAGCGCCATGGGATAATAAACAAAAAACGGATCGTCCTTATGTCGCTCGATATAATCGCAAATATAAGCCGTATAAATATCCGGGCCGTACTTACCCTCTGTATCCTCCAAATACGCCCCATTTTGTTGAATCACCGGATCGGCATACCGCGACCCCTTATCCTCCGTGTGTTCCGTATGCCACAAACAATACTCATCAAAACCCGAATCTTCCGCCAATTGCCCCTTACCGCGCCACTCGGGTTCAAAATCCGGCGGATTATAGCTATACATCTGCCATTTGCCCGAAATACACGTTTTGTACCCAGCCTCCTTCATCAAATGTCCAAAAGTGCGCTCCTGGGGATCCATCACCCCAAAAGCTCGCCAATTGCGAAAATTGTATTTACCCGTCATCAACTGTAACCGCGTTGGCGTACACAACGGCAGGACATACGCATGGTCAAAACGCATCCCCTCCTTGCTCAAACCATCCAGCACGGGAGTCTGATATGATTCCCCCCCATAACACCCCAGGCATTCATATCCCAAATCATCGGATAAAATCAGAATAATATTTGGTTTATCAGAAGCCATAAAATCTCCTTTCAGTTGTCGCTTTTTACAACTCTCCAATCCGCTTCTTCTCAAAAAATTCCCAATCCCATTCGGCACCCCATCCGGGATCATTGGGCGGTGTAATATGGCCATTCTCGGGCAATGGTGGATTGAGCAACCCAATCTCCCGACCGCGCACATCCCGGGATCCCCCGGGGAAAAACTCGTAATAACTCGTATTCGATATGGCACAAACCAGATGTGCATGCACCAGCCCAAACAACCCACCCGGTCCATTAAATTCAATATTTGCACCGTGCATCTCCACCAAATGTGCCAACTTCAACGTCGGAGTTGTCCCCAGCCGCGCGTTGGCGCGCAGGGCATCGGTTGCCCCAGAAATAATCCATTGCGCGCTCAAATCCACATCATGCATCAAAGTCTCAGGCGCCAAAATGGGAATATCCAGCGCATCGCACAAACGCTGCAAGCTCTTTTGATCTCGATCTGCCAAAGGCTCTTCAAACCAACCAAACCGCAACGCCTCCAGAGTCTTACCCACCCGAATCGCATCTTGCAACGTATAATCACATCCTGCGGCATCGTGCAAAATATCGACATCATCTCCAACCGCATCGCGCACAGCGTGAAAACACGCGATATTTTCATCTGCCGTACCCCCAAAGTGATCCTTTACAGCCAAAAATCCCATATCCACTGCCTTTTTTGCATCGGCTACAGCCTCCTCTTGTGACCCACTTCTAAAATTGTAATAAGCCGCACAACAAGACCGCGCCCGACCAATCAAACTGTGAACAGGCAGCTCCGCAACCTTGCCGGCAATATCCCACAAACAATTGTCAAAAGCACCAAACCATCCAGGGCGCGTGAACATGCCGCGCGTTGCTTTGTGTAATTTTTGAGCGAGCCGCTCGCGATCAAATGGATCTTCGCCAATCGCCAGCAACCGCAATTGCTCCAGATCTTCAGAACGCATCGTCGTGTACCGCGCATCCCCTACCGTACACACCCCTTCGATGTCTTCGTCGGTCTTCACATGCAAAACGTGTATATGCTCTGCCGACTTACCCGTACCCCGCTTTGCCCATCGCTTGCGGGCACCCTGACCGGTTTGTTCCATTCGAAACCGACCCGTATTGGCAGGCAACTCAAAAATCGAAATCGAAATCGCTCGAATCTTCACTTCCACCTCCAATCTTTCACAATAAACTCCTGCGTCCATACACACTACAAATGCGACATTGATGGAGATCATGGCCTCTCGCCGGGCAATATTCTCGTCCAAAAAAAATAATCTGCAAATGCAGCTTATTCCAAATTTCCGCGGGAAAAATGCGTTTCAAATCGCGTTCGGTCTGCACCACATTTTTGCCACTGGACAATCCCCATCGATAGGCGAGACGGTGAATATGCGTATCCACGGGAAATGCCGGCACGCCAAAAGCCTGAGCCATCACCACCGACGCCGTCTTGTGTCCCACGCCGGGCAATGCTTCCAAATCTTCATAAGATTGGGGCACCTCGCCATCGTGTTTATCCAGTAAAATACGAGACAAATCAAAAATCGCCTGCGCTTTTCGAGGTGCCAATCCGCACGGACGGATAATACTCTCAATTTCTTCAACCGACAGCGCAACCATCTTCTCTGGCGTATCTGCCCTGGCAAATAAAACCGGCGTCACCTGATTGACCCGCACATCGGTACACTGCGCCGACAACAACACCGCGACCAGCAGAGTATAAGCGCTCCCGTGTCTCAGCGACCCTTCGGGATCGGGATATAACTCATCCAAAATCTCGGCAATTCTTTCGGCTTTCTCGGCTTTACTAAAACGCTTTTTCAAATTCATCCTCCACACAAATTGAAAATTAGTCGCCCGCCTGTGGCGCAAAGCTGCGGGGAGCTTTCATTTTATGGACAAACAACTGAATACCTATCGTCACCAGAATAACCATACTACCCATCAAATAGGGCAATCGCGCATTAAAATGCTCGGCAACAAGACCGCCGAGAAGCGGACCAAATAAAAATCCACTCCCCACAATCGCTTCGTGAATACCCGTGCGACGGCCTCCAGGCCCTTCGGCGTACAAACTGTAAAAAATACTCGCTGTAAACGTCACCCCAATCAGCACACCCAACAGCAAAAAACCACATGCAAAAGCAATCGGCTCTGTACCTATCCCGATCAAACCGAGGCCAAAAGCGGCCAAAAGCTGAGCAAAAATAATGGGTGACAGGCGAAATTGCCATCGATCTGTCCGCGACATAAAATAAAAAACCGCAAGTTGGGTCAAAGCGATCAGCGCGAGCAAAAACCCCAGCAAATCCGGTGAAATGCCGAGATCCGTCGCCAACTTTGGAAAGAGCGCACGTATAAGCCCAATCACAAAAAACGTTGCAAAATTAGCCAGCAATGCAAGCGGTAAAAAATGTCCCGACGTTGCGGCAACCGACCGTCTATTTACAACATCAGGCTCCGATTCCACAATCGGAACAACGAGCAAACCGGCAAATAACAAAACGACCAAAAAACCACCCAGAATAAATCCGCTAAAAGGGTGGAATGCGAACAACACACCACCTGCGGCTGGTCCAACAAACACACCCAGTGTCCATGCCACATTGAATCGCCCCAACGCGGGTAACAGCCTGTCTCGCGATTTTCCACGCCCAAGATAGGCTTGCATCGGAGGCCAATAATGTGCAATAGCAACAGCAGAAAGCACGGAAAGCAAAATAAAATGCCAGATGCGATTGACACCGATATATCCCACAAATGTCAGAAAAAGACAAAAACTTCCAATTCTCATAATCTGGCGATAACCCAGGCGATCTGCAAGACGTCCCGACACAAGACTGGTCAGAGTATAAGCCAGTGCACCCCAGGCATTGATGTGCCCGAGATCGTCATAAGTCGCACCGAATTGCAGGGCGTATAATGGAACGCAAATGCCCACAAGAGAAAAACAGCCATCCATTAAAAAGGCACTGACATACAAAAAAGTATCTTTTTTCACAAAAGGAGATATCTCCTACAAAAAAAGGGACTCACAAAGAGTCCCTTTTTATTCTTAACACAAATCACTGCACTGCTTACTGTGCCTCTTCTTCTCCACCGCCCATTGGATTGAGGATGCGATCAATCTGGTCTTCGCAATATTTCTTGTATCGACGGTCTTTAGCACCTTCTTTGTAGCGTGCGATCGCTCTTTCTTTTTGGCCAAGCTCGCGATAACAATCGCCCAGAATGACATTGGCGGGCACTCTCCATTTAGACGAAGACACGGCTTTATTGGCGTGCCTGATCGCATTTTGGTATTGCTTGAGTCCAAAATAGGGTTCAGCTATCCGATAATTTGCCTCGGCTGTATTCTTAATGCCCAGTGCCCTTTTGTAGGAAGCAACAGCGTTTGTGTACTGTCTGCCATCTGAGTAGGCTTTGCCAAGTGCTGTGTGAACATCTGCATTTTTAGGATCAATCTGTGCCGCTTTTGTAAGCACGGAAATCGCTTTGCTATTTTGCTTCATCGCCTGATAGACTATTGCTAAATTCAGACGAGACCTCGTATCTTTTGCATCGGCCTTAATCGCATTTAAGTACGCCCTTGCTGCACTGCTATTTTTTCCTGTCGCCCTGAAGAGATCGCCCAAACTGCGATGGGCTTTGCCATAGTTCGGATTCAGTTCAATAGCCGTTTCAAGTGCTTCGCGCGCGGCATTTACACTGCGTGCATATCTATGTGCCAATCCCAAATTGAAAAATACCGTCGCATCCGAAGGATCGACTTGCGTGGCACTTTCATACTGAGCTGCAGCACCCTTGAAATCGCGCCGTTTGAACAACGTAGTGCCCTCTTGAAGATAGGCTTTCTTCAATATCTCCCGTGTTTTATCTGCTTCAAAGCTGGGATCCGTAGCCAGCACCTTTTGTATGCTGGCCTGGGCGCCTTTATAGTCTTTGGTCTGAAATTGCAATTCGCCCATCTCAAAATAAGCGGCTGCATAATCCGACTTAACTGAAGTCGCCATTTTATAAGCTTCGATGGCCTTTGAATAATTGCGCAACTTTTTGTACGTCGTGCCCATCGCGCGATATGCCTGCGCGTTTTTACCATCGATCTTTACAGCCTCTTCAAAGGATGCGAGTGCTCTTTGAAACTGTCGTTTCTTGAATAATTCCTGTCCAGCATTGTACTTTTCAGCCGATTCGGGACTCACTCCCTGTGCGAGGGCAGAACCAGCCATCAGCACAGACAATGAAAGCATCGCAAAGAAGGAACGCATGTACATGGAAAATCTCCTCTATTTTGAACCTTTACAAAGACTTAAAATTCGGATTAGGCAATATATATTGTAAAATTTTGGCGTATATGTCAAGTATTGTTTACATATTTACACAAAAAAGGCCATTGTACACTCTGTACAATGGCCTTTTAATCATAAAATTACTACCTCAATTCAGACGGAAAGACATCGGCTGTGTCATCCATACAGAAACCGGCTTGTCATTTTGCTGGGCTGGTTCAAACCTGAATTGCAAAACGGCATCAATCGCTGCTTGCCGGAAAATTTCTTGACCTCTAAGTACGGACACATTGCTGACCCGACCGCTCTTATCAACCAAAAACTTCAAAAACACTTTTCCAGTCAACCCGGCTTTGCGGGCGATTTCCGGATATTTCGGGTTTACCTGCTTTATGACTTTTGGTTTTTGTTCAACCATGAAAAACTCGAAAATTTCTTCTTCTTCCTCTTGTGAACCTGGCGGCGGTGGCGGTGGCATATCGACCATTGCATCGTCAAAATCGAGATCTGTGCTCTCAATCGTCACATCGTCGGGCACATCGTCGCTCTCTGTCTCAATTGGCACAGCAGGCCGCGGTGGCGGTGGCGGACGTTTTATCTGCCGGGTTTCTGGAATATCCACATTTTCAATAATAATCTGTTTCTTCTTGCGATCACTCGCAGAGGCGTCAAAAGTTGGAAAAATCACAGCCACGGCGGTATGCAGGACAAACGTGATCAACGTGCAATATCCAAAAACCTTATTATACCTTCGTCGCAAATCGGCTTCTGGTGCTTTTCCCCGAATCATTGCCATAGCTTACCCCTCTCGGTTAGTCGCAAAGTTAATGCGCAGCGCATCGGCCTCGCGCAATTCTTCCATCACTCTGCTGATCAATCCATAAGGCGCGCGATAGTCACATTTGAGTGACACAACCATACGGGGATCTCTGACGCGGCGATCGTAAAAAATCCCGGCTACTTGATCGAGATTCGCCAACTTGTCGTCAATATAGATTTTGCGATCAGCAGAAACCCATAAATAGTTGATGTGACGACGCTTCTTGAGTTCTTCGATTTTTTCGGCCTTGGGCATAATAATGCCCGTCACGCGGTAGCGGACAAAAACCGTAGAAACCATAAAGAAAATGAGCAGCAAAAAAGTAATGTCGGCCATAGACCCGGTAGGAATGCTGTGCGAGACACCACCCTTTTTCTTAAAATTCATGAAAACCTCCTGAACTCACTCACTGGGCGAGGCGAGCGAAATTTTATCTGCCCCTGACAATTTAATCTCGTCGAGCACATCGATAAATTTCTCATAGGGCGTTTCTTCGTCGGCCTTTAATGAAACGATCAGCTTCTCATTTTGAGCCAATCGCTGCTCAATATCTGCTCGAAGCATATTCAGCGGTACACCTTGTTCCAAATTGATGAGAATATCCCCATTGACATTGACCCAGACGTTGCAAATATTTTTCTTCTGGATTTTCTTGGACTCGCCAGCCGGGGGCAAATGCATACCAATACCCTTATCCTGGTTCATCGTGGTTGTCACCAGGAAAAATACCAGCAACAAAAACACGATATCTGCCATAGATCCGGTGGGGATTTCAGGTGAAGATTTTTCGCGTCGCTGAAGGGCCATGTCTTAGTCCTCCTTGCCGTAGCCCAATTGAATCAGGTCATCGACAAATTGATTGGAACTTTCCTGGAGATCGATGATGATCTTGTCAATTTTTGACAGGAAAAAGTTGTATGCAGCCTGTACCGGAATAGCAACCACCAGGCCCGAAGCTGTTGTAATCAACGCTTCAGAAATACCGCCAGCCACAACACTGGGATCAACATCGCCAGCAGCGGCAATATCGTTAAACGCCCGGATCATACCCGACACGGTACCCAGGAAACCGACAAGAGGTGCGAGGTTTGCGACAGTGGAAAGCCACACGAGACCACGCTCGAGGAAAGCCATTTCGATAGCGCCAGATTCCTCAATCGATTTTTCCACATGTTCAATACCGCGATCTAAACGCAACAGCCCTGCATGCAGCACCGTGGCGACCGGGCCGCGCGTATTGGAACACAACTCGGCAGCACCTTCTGGCCCATTTTGCTTGAGGGCATCCTGAAGCTCTACCATAAACTCTTTGGCATTGATATGTGCCTTAAAAAGCGTATAAAAGCGCTCAATCATCACCACAACACCAAAAAATAACATCACCAGCAACGGATACATAAAGTTTCCGCCTTTAATAAAAAGATCAACCATGCCACATCTCCCAGGTTAGGTTATGAATTGCGTGTGAATTAAAAAAAATGGATTAACAACATAGAGCCTTCTACTTCTTACCTTCCGTTTCCACCTCCTCCTTTTTCTGTTTGCTACCTTCAAAAAATTCTCGACGCTTCTTCTCTTCTTCGGTCAGGGGTGGATCAAGTGTTTGGATCATTGCGTTGGCATTGCCTTTCCACATCGGATCTTTCAACGCCCTTCTATACCATATCAAGGCATTGATAGAATCCTGTTTTGCACTTGAATTTTCCCACCTCTGAAAATAATGGTCGCCCCTCATGTAGGGGTACCTGCCATTTTGGGGATCTTGTTTCAGTCCTTTATTGACCCACTTGAGGCTCCCGGTCAACTCGGCCAGTTCTTCGATCACCCCCAGATTGTCGGGCCGCAGGGCATGTAATTTTTCAAGCCGATTGACAACCCAACTCCTGGGTTTTCCCACCATCTTGCCCAATTTAATGGTCTCTTCCAAAAAGAAAACACTCGAATCATCATTTTGATATAATTTTTCAAAGGCATCAAAGGCTTTATCATCATCGCCTCTTCGCTCATACATACCCGCCAATTTTTCCAGTGTAGCGTAATCACCGGGATTTATCTCCAGAACTTTCTCCATTTCGGCCAGAGCTTCGTCCTCGCCACCTGTTCGCAGATGCAATTTACCAATCATATCCCGCACTTCGGGATCATCAGGAGCCAATTCACCCCACTTTTTGGCATAATCCAATGCTTTTTCATATTCTCCAGTTTCAACATTCAAACTGACCAGCGCATGATAGTATTTAATTTTTTCCTCTGACTCGAGGTTAAATGCCAGCAACGCTTCATAATGCCCAATAGCGTTCTCGGGCTGTTCCTGTATAATATAGATACCAGCCAAGGCAAAATGTGCCCCCTTGGTGAACTTGCTCTTGGGTTCAAGTTCAATGGCTTTTTGATACCACTGAATAGCATCCTCATATTTTTCTGTTTCATTATACAATTTGCCCAGGCGTCGAGCCGTTGCTCCTCTTCTGGGATTAAACCCCCAGGATTTGAACAACTGTGTTTCGGCGTCTTCGTATTGCCCACTCTTGAGATACCGATCACCCCAACCCAAATGTTGACCGGCCCTCTTGATAGAATCCGCCTGTGTCATCTCGGTCTCGCCTTCTTCGGCAAAACAAAGTGACGCAGTACTCAAAACAAAAAAACCGCACAGCACAGCCAAAAAACCAGATCGGAATTTCAAATCTAAAATCATGATCCCAATCTCCATAATATTGTGGTAAAAATTCGGCAGAAAACGACACTTAGTTTAGACAAGCCGCTTCCATGTTAATAACAATATATAACCCACACCACAAAATAATGCGATTACAGGTAGCAGGGCTGAAGAATCTAATGAATGAAAAAAACCCTGTCAAGCCAAAATCCGCTTCAAATTAAACGAAATATAAATCAGTATAGTTCCCGGTATATCCAACACTGCAACAATGTGTTATGAGAAGTGTTAATTATCCCGGTCTCAAAAAGTAAAAACAACTAATCAATCAACGGCAATATTAGAAGTGCGAGTGAATAAAAATAAAAAATATAAGCCGTAAAGACCGGTGTCAACCCCTTTTCCAGAGACCCTTGTGAACAAAATCTATTTCACACATATTGACAGAATAAAGGAGAAGCGGTATATTTGGCAAATATAGTCGCGTTTTGGAGAAGATCATGTACCAGAGGCTTTACACTTATTGTTGCCTAAAAAAACGGCGGTTTACACCTCCGCCAGGCCTCGGAGCGGAGTGTGTAACTGTGCCTGCCGCTTGAATCCCCTTGATGTGTCTGCGTCAAGGGGATTTTTGTATTCGACTCAAAGAGGGAAAATAATCCTCATCGACTTTCTCGACTTTACTATAGAAAGGACATGTGATGGATAAATCAACAGATAAAATTGTCAAACAAGGTCTCACATTTAACGATGTGCTGCTCATGCCTTGCAAATCGGAAATTTTGCCCAAAGACACCGACCTCGGCACGCGACTCACGCGAAACATAAAACTCAACATCCCTCTGGTGAGCGCCGCCATGGACACCGTAACAGAAGCGCGCCTCGCCATTGCAATGGCGCAAGAAGGCGGCATTGGAATCATCCATAAAAATCTCTCCGTTGAAGAACAAGCCGAAGAGGTCGAAAAAGTCAAGCGGTCAGAAAGCGGTATGATTGTCGATCCCGTAACCTTATCGCCAGATCACTACATTTCAGAAGCGCTGGAACTCATGCAAAAGTACCGCATTTCGGGTGTGCCAATCGTCGCCCAGGGCAACCGCCTTGTCGGCATTTTGACCAACCGGGACCTGCGCTTTGAAAAAAACCTCAACCGTCAAGTCAAAGACGTCATGACAGCCAAAGGGCTGGTAACAGCCAAACTGGGCATTTCCCTTGAAGACGCGCAGGAAATTCTGCAACAAAACCGCATAGAAAAGCTGCCGGTTATCGATAATGCGGGCGTCTTAAAGGGCCTGATTACAGTCAAAGACATCGAAAAAACAATCCAATATCCCAACGCCTGTAAAGATGACCTCGGGCGCTTGCGCGTTGGCGCGGCAGTCGGTGTTGATGGAGATGCAGAAGAACGCACCGCTGCGCTGATCGAACAGGGAGTAGATGTCATAGTAATCGACACGGCTCATGGGCATTCGCGCGGCGTGCTCGAAGCCATAGAGCACTTCAAAAACAAATATCCCGAAACTGACCTCATCGCAGGCAATATCGCCACAACAGAAGCTGCAGCCGATTTAACCGCGGCAGGTGCCGACGCCATCAAAGTAGGTATGGGTCCCGCAACAATCTGTACCACCCGCGTAATCGCCGGCATTGGCGTACCCCAAATCACAGCCATTATGGACTGTGCCGAAATCGCCGCCAAAACCGGTGTCCCTCTGATCGCCGATGGGGGCATCACACAATCTGGCGACATCACCAAAGCCATTGCCGCAGGCGCCCATTCGGTCATGATCGGTTTCCTATTTGTAGGCACGGACGAAAGCCCTGGCGAAACCGTTATCTATCAGGGACGCACCTTTAAAGTCTATCGGGGCATGGGATCATTGGGCGCAATGCAACGCGGCAGCAAAGACCGCTATTTCCAGGGCGAGGTTGAAGCGACCAACAAACTCGTGCCCGAAGGCATTGAAGGACAGGTGCCTTACAAAGGATCTCTCTCGGGTTTTATTTATCAACTCGCGGGTGGGCTTCGCGCGGGTATGGGCTATTGTGGCACGCGCACCCTCGACGACTTGCGCAACAATGGGCGTTTTGTACGCATCACCTCTGCCGGCATGCGAGAAAGCCACGTTCACGACATCGCCATAACCAAAGAAGCACCCAACTATCGGCTTGACTCAGCATATTAATATCAAACACCATGCCAGATCGCCCCAACATTCTCGTCCTCATGACCGACCAGCAGCGCGCAGATGCCATGGGCTGCGCTGGAAATACAACAATCCGCACGCCCAACCTCGATGCACTCGCCAGTTCAGGTATTCGCTTTGCGCAGGCAGTCACACCTACTCCCGTCTGCGTTGCCGCGCGCATGAGTTTTATCACCGGTCACAGAATGTCCCGACACCACTGGACAGACAACAGCGCGCTACCTGGGCCCTTACCCGAACTCCCCACCATCATGACGCTTCTTCTGCGCGCCGGGTACTGGACGCAGGGCATTGGAAAGATGCACTTTCACGGTCGGCACTACGGCTTTCGAAATCTCCTCACAATGGAAGAAGGCATCGATCACCGGATCGATGACGACTACCTCCGCTACCTGCGAGAAAACGGCGTTCGCACCCGTTTTCCCAAAGGCATCCGCGATCTGCTCTTCTTCCAGCCCCAAACCTGTGGCATACCTGTTGAACACCACAAAAATACCTGGGTCGCCGACCGGTCCATTGACTTTCTCCGCGAACACACGCGCTACCGCACCAATCAACCCTTTTTCCTGTGGAGTTCCTGGATATCGCCGCATCCGCCCTTTGCACCCTGCGAACCGTACGACGACATGTACGACCCCGCCGATATGCCCCTCCCATCCTTTGCCGACCGCCCTATCGAAACCCTGCCCCCCAATTTTTACGGCAGCCGGGGACGTCTGGACGGTGCTCACCGCGACCCCGACCGCCTGCGCCGCCTGCGCGCCCTCTACTATGGCCTCATCTCCCATGTTGACGACGGCATCGGTCGCATTTTGAATGAACTCGAAACCCTCGGCCTATCCGATAATACTGTCGTCCTCTTTGTCTCAGACCACGGTGAAATGATGGGCGAACACGGCCTGTCGCAAAAAAACTGCCCTTATGAATCCTCCGTGCGCATTCCATATCTCCTCCGCTGGCCCGGCAAAACGCGAGCGGGACAACAATGCGATGACCTCGTCAGCCTGCTCGACTTCTTTCCCACCCTCATTGAAGAACTCGACCTCCAGTATCCAGAAGAACGCGGCCCATTGCCGGGGGCAAATCTCCTGGGCGCAACAGGTGGAGGCCTGTCCCTGCCTCGAGAATCCGCGATTATAGACTACAGCAAGGGCAAAAGACGCTGGATTTCAGCGCGCAACCAGAAACACAAATACGCCTTCTTTGCCCACGGCGGAATCGAAGAACTCTACGACCTTGAAAACGATCCACACGAACAGCACAACCTCATCGCCGAACACCCCGCACTGGCGGCAAAATTTCGCAATCAAATCACCACATGGGAACAACAACACGGCCTGAGTGATTCGCTTGACAGCGACAGGCTGCGCTCGTATCCCGGTCCGACCCGCATACCCACAGAAGAAGAATGCCGCACGGTCAACCTCAACGACGGCCCCTGGCCCAAACGCTTACCCGATGATGAAAAAGACAGCATCGAAACCTTTGCCGAAGCCTTTACCCGCGCCATCAGCAAAGAAACCTCCTTATCACCCGACAAATTGAGCATCGAAAAATATAAAGAACAAGTGCTCAAACGCGATCCCCAGGATATCGCCGCAGAATCGCTCGAAGGTACACCCTGGGAAGACGCATGGCACAACGCATAAGCACTGAAAAAACCCATTCATATGAGATAGTCCGATTAATCCCATGCCAGACTACACCACTTTTGAAAACCGTTTAAAAAATATCGCGCACCCCGACATTGCCCATCGCATCATTGGCCATGTTCACGGTTATGCTTTTCATTGTCTCACAATTGGCAAACCCGCGCCATCAAAACCGAATATTCTCCTCTCGGCAGGTGTACACGGCGATGAACCCGCGGGGGTCGAAGCCATCCTTCAATTTTTCGAACGCGATATCGAAGATATAATCCAGCGCTTTCACGTCATCGTTCTACCCTGTGTCAACCCTTCTGGATACATCAACAACCAGCGAGAAAATATCCAGGGTGAAGACATCAATCGCGCTTTCAAAAACGAAGTTCCCGAATCCACCCTTGTCAAACAGCAGATTGCGGGATATCGTTTTGACGTCTTCCTCGACATGCACGAAGATTACGACGCAACAGGTACTTATTTTTACGAAGGCAAACGCGATAGCGCGTGGTTGGCGCCAGCCATCGCGCACCGGGCAAAAAAAATTGGCCCCCTGGATGCGGATACCGGTGAAACCGATATCCCACTCGCAGAGGGCGTCTTGCAAGTCGATCCCGCCTGGGGTGAAAGCGGTTTTACTTCTTATGTCTATATCCATCATGCCGACCACGTCATGATCACTGAAACATCATCCAACTGGCCTATGGATAGACGAGCTAAAGTACACCTCCTCGCCCTTGACATGATCCTCGATCACTATTCGACGTCACTCAAAGGAGAACCACGTGAATAACCCAGCATTCGAACCCATTGAAGATGTCCCCGGCCTTCCTCGCGTATTGATCATTGGGGACTCCATCTCCATTGGCTATACC
>JAPPIE010000307.1 GCA_028874765.1 Gemmatimonadota bacterium | reverse complement strand
CTTTTGTCTTGTGGGGATACAGGTACTTAAAAAATCGCCAGAAGGTTTCCCATTCTCGGTTTGCCCGTTCCTGTTCTGGAGACCAGGCAGGACCTCGCCACACTTCGGGCTTTCTCTGTCGGATGTCGAGAAGTCTCATTGTCATCCTCAGGTCTTGTGAGACCTTCTTAAAATCAATATTGACGCGTAAATTTATGAATATTCCAAATAATCCGCTACTTAATTAATATAGCGCGAGTGAATGCCCGTCATCGGGAAACCAGATCATGTCAACGACAAACGAAATCCCGACACCAACGAAATACCCCAGCATCATACCAAAGAATAAGGGTGAGGCTTTGCGATACAGGCTGATGCCGCCGATACGGAGGATGGCGGCTTTGGCGAACCAGGCGAAGAAAATTGAGAATATAGTGCGATTGGCAGGGTATGAAGTTGCCGAGACCAGGCCGATGGGGTGCAGCGGAAAAGCCGGATAGATATAGCGGAGGACCATATTGGCGGCGGTGACGGCAACTCCGATCAGTCCCCAATAGGCGAGATATCGCTTCATTGCGAAGGGATCGCGGATGTAACCAACGCCCCTGTCAAACACTGCTTGCACGGATCCCGCGTAGATGCTGCCGTAGTTGTATGCGCCCGTCTGGTAGCCGGAAGCGATCGCGTAATAGGCGCTGCCTCCCACAACAACGGCAACGGCAATCGCGACTGCGAGAATCATTCTTCCCCGGTCTTCGCGAACATCATCGAAGAGTTTCGTGGCGTTGGCCATCGGAGCCATCAGGACAGTTTTAAGATCGCGGTGCCAGGTGTAGGTCAACGCCAATGCCACAATGCTCTGCGCGTTCATGTTTGTGAGCCCAACAATATGGTAGGTCGCGAACTGCGCGTGTATGATGCGAGAGCTGATCAGCCCCGTTTCGATGCTGATCTTTGAGATCCCAAGCCAGACGACAATGACAAGGGCGACGAAGACAAACGCCACATATACGGTCATTCCCGATGCGACGCACCACGCGCAGATGAATATCGCACTGAACATGAGTCCGAATACCGCTGAACGGTAGGAGAGCATCTCCTGAGTATCGTCTATCGTCGGGTCCTTTGTAAATGCCTTTCTAACGACATCTCTCAAATGGCCGCGGGCGGTCCACAGTCCCCAGGGAATCAGGACGAAAAGTGCGCCAAGTCCTTGCCAGTTTTCAAAATCGGAAGTGTCTCCACGCGCTGGACCTGTTTCGAATCCAAATCTTCTGAACACACCAATCTGAAACGTCAGGAATAGGAAGTAGATGATGATGCTTCCGGATACTTCGAGCTCAACGAAGTAAGAGGCACCGATGATCAGTGGATAGAATCGGGTTTCGATGGGTGGAAAGTCTCGCCCCAGTTGGATAATCCCGAAATCTCTTGGAATGGCCGGGAATAAGGGTGTGAAGTATCCGATCATATTCCACATAATCGGGAAGATCGCGAAGGCGAAACCGATCCAGAAAACAGGCTGGTTCATGAAGCCGGCAGTGAAAAATCCACGAGGCTCTTCGTCTGCCATGTTCATCGGCAGCTTCATGAGGGGGAAGGAGAGCCGCTCGTTCTCGACCCACTGTTTCCGGAAGATCGCGACCATACAATAGCAGAAGCAGGCGACCGCGCCTACGAGCGATAGACGCCAGGTCAACGGTATGAGCCAGGCTTTCCACGGGATCGAAGCGCCGCGAGGGAGTCCTTCGTAGAACCATTTGGCAGCCGTAATATCCGTTACGACTGCCCAATCGACGAGATATGGATGCAACTCGGTCGCCCAGCCGTTCTCGGATGATGGAAAGTAATAGGGCGCACCGATGTTTGCGATCATGTGCGCCATGAAGTAGCTGGGTAGAGCCGATCCGATCAGGGCCATTGCAAAGATGACGAGAAGCTCGGCTCTTGTGAGCATGGCCCTCGGGCGGATGGCCTGGATGACTTTGTTGAGGATGACAGCGATGATGAAGAAGGGAACCATCACGCCCCAGGGCAGATGGTCCTGCGCCATTTTGGTCGTATGGCCGATGTGACGCGTGTAGTGACCGCCCCAGGCCATGAAAGTCACACACAGCGTACCCAGCGCAATGGATCGAGCCGTTATGGTGTGCCGAAAGGGACGAATCTCCGGTTCAGCTATGGGTTGTTGTACCCCGGCCAATCAGAATCTCCAATATTTTCTTATCCGCTTATTCGATACTTTTCCAGGGCATCCTCATCGAGTTCACATCCGAGTCCCGGCTTTGTTGGAACAATGGCTTCGCCTTTTTCAAATTGGATGCCATCCACGATCAGGTCATCTTCCCGCGTCCAACTTCCGACAAAATCACTGGACATAACGCAATTTCGCGGCACACTTGCCGCGTGAAGATAGGCCATTTCCATTACGCCGAGGTCATTTCCAGATCCATGCCAGCAGGGAATACCAGCGGCATCGGCAATTGCCGCGTTGTAGATAAATTGCCACATGCTGCCCCCCAGATTGAAAATATCTACTGCTTCCACCTTGATTGCGTTGATGATGTCGTGGGGATTTGCCAGGTGCAATGCGACCGGGATTGTGGTTGCTGCTCTTAGCTGGCAATACCAATCCAGGTTCCATTTCGCCATTGGATCTTCGAGCACGCCGACATTGCCGACTGCTTCGAATTGTTTTGCCAATGCAATGGCTTCTGCCGGGCGATAAAATCTCTGATTCGGATCGATTGTGCATTTGAATGACGCATCTGTGACTTCCAGAATTGCTTGGACACGAGCGACCATTGGTTCATCAGAGGTACATTTCATTTTGACACCGTGAAATCCGCGTTCGTAACCGAGCCGCGCATTCATAGCTGAGTCTTCGGGGGTTTGATGGCCGATCCAGTAATCCGCTGGCACGCGGTCTCTGTACGCACCGCCGAGCAGTGCGTGGACGGGGCAGTTTCGGATTTTGCCCACGATATCAAAAACAGCCATTTCAAAAGCCTCGTAACCCGCGCCAGTTCCCCAGCCGGTCAAATTCTCCCAATCGCGCGTTCCGCCCCCATCTTCGGATACAACGGGATCTCTGAAGGGCATGACTGTGTTGCGGTGCGTAGCGGCGTCTCTGAATACGTTTTGCAGGCTCAGTTTGAGAGGGTCTCTTCCTTTGAGTTGGTTAAATCCCTGCCGAATTGCTTCTTCAGGCGTCCCGCGCGAGGTTTCTCCCAGTCCGTAAATCCCTTCATCGGTATTTAGCTTGATGATGTGTTTGGGAACCTGGTCCCAGCCCGCAGGACCAAATGATGCGCTGTGTACACGGCCGGGTATGGTTGGGACAACGACTGTCATGATGTCTATGGATGCGATTTTCATGGCGTTTTTCTCATAGTGATGCCTATATGCTCCGCCCGCCATCTACAATGAGGTTTTCCCCTGTGACAAAGGGGCTGAGAATGAGTCCGAGGATGGCGTCGGCACAGTCTTCACCGGTTGCGACGCGGCCCATTGGCGTGGCTTCCAGATGGAGTTTGCGGAAGGCGTCCCAGCCGATTCCCCAGCGCGTATCGACAAAGCCCGGGGAGATGGCGTTGACCTGGATATCGGGTGCTTGACTGGTTGCCAGGGAATTCGTCAGGCAGATCAGTGCGGCTTTGGATGCGGAATAGGCAATTGAACTGCCCTTTCCAGAGATACCGGAGATGGAAGCGACGTTGACGATGCTCCCACCGCCACTTTCTTTCATTTTTGGGATTGCTGCCCTGGCTGCGAAGAAGGCGCCCTTTACGTTGACGGCCATTGCGCGATCCCAATCGTCCTCTGTCAGGTTTTCCAGATCCTCCAGCGGTACGAACCGCGTCATGCCCGCGCTGTTGACGAGAATGTCGAGGCGGCCGAGTTCTTCGACCACGCGATCTACCATTTGCCGAACGGCTGAGTCGTCCGATACGTCTGCTTTGACGGCGATGGCTTTGCGCCCCAGCGCTTCGATATCCGCACAAGTTTTGTTGGCGTCATCCTCAGATCGGCTGTAGTTGACGGCGACGTCTGCGCCTTCTGTGGCGAATAGCAGCGACGCCGCGCGACCGATGCCCGTTCCTCCTCCAGTGACAAGTGCTACTTTGCCATTGAGTTTTCCCATGGTAACTCCCTTCATAGTGTGTGTATGAAATCGCTTAAATTAGGCGAAGATATGCCCAAATGTCAATTGGGTTCTTAATGATCCCGATATTTGATAGTATATGCGAAAAGGTGAGTGTATTAAAGTGGAAATTGACGCTGTTCGATTCTGATGCGGCGTATTTTTTTATTTTATTTTTTAAATTTGATACCATATTGAGATTACAAGACAAGATCACAGGAGATTCGGTTATGACCCCCGAAGAAAAATTTATGTTTGACCTCGAAGGTTATCTGGTCGTCAGAAATGTGCTCTCCAAAGAGGAAGTTGATCAATGCAATGAAGTTGCAGACCGCATCGCGCGCGAGCAGTTTGAAATCTATCGGGATGACGGGCTAAAACTCGCTCGGAATATCACGTTGTGGGATCCCTGCGTTCAGAGTCTCATAGACCATCCCAAAATTATCCCTTATTTGATCGAACTTTTGGGACCGAGTATCCACTTTGATCAAGATTATTGCATTTTTTTGGACAAAGGCGGTTCCAAAGGTCCGTTGCACGCCGGTACGATGAAATCGAAAACGGAATTACTCCCATTTTTTTACACGTATCGCGACGGCATCATGCGCAATGGTTTGACAACACTGGTCTATGCGCTCACGCCCGTGCGAAAGGGCGATGGCGGTTTTTGCTGTATTCCAGGCTCGCACAAGTCCAACTTTCAACTCGACATCCCCGAGGATGTTATGTATTTCAGACGGCCCGCCCATTACGTCGTACAACCCGAATTGGAGCCGGGTGACCTGATCATTTTTACGGAGGCGACAGTGCACGGCACTATGCCCTGGACAGCCAATCACGAACGCAGATCATTTCTTTTTAAGTACAACCCTGGGAATACGGTTTCATGGGCGAATTATTACAATATAGATGACTACGATCACTTGACCGAGAACCAAAAACGCATGATGATGCCGCCGGGGAGCCACGGTCCAAAGAAGCCTCCAAGGCTTGAAGTTATTGCGCCATGATACACAAAGGAGACGGCGATGAAAGCAGCTATTTATTGCGGTCCGCATGATATTCAGGTGGCAGATGTGCCAGAGCCGGAAATCAATGCAAATGAGATTCTGGTGAGGGTGAAGGCGTGTGGGATCTGTGGATCGGATCTGCACGCTTATCGCATCGGGCTGTTTGAAGATTCTTTAGGACGTCCGATAGAGAAGGGCCTCATCATGGGGCACGAGTTTAGCGGTGAGGTTGTGGAAACGGGACAGGATGTGCAGCGGTTTCAGGTGGGTGACCACATTTCTGGTGGGGGATTGGGCGGGTTTGCCGAATATCTACCCCTGGAAGTCAATCCCAATCGTCCCTATAAGTTGCCCAAAACCATTAGCTTTGAAGAAGGCGCGATGATGGAGCCTCTCGCCACGTCGATACACGCAGTGGGTCTGGCAAAACCCGTTGAGGGAGAAACAGTGGTTATTTTAGGCGTTGGGATTATTGGCTTGGGGTGTATCCAGGTCATTCGGGCAACGGCGGGTGGGTGCATTATTGCGGTTGATACATCGCCAAAACGGCTGGCTATGGCACGCCAATTGGGTGCGGATGAGATCGTGAATTTGACGGAGGTAGATCCTGTGGATGCTGTTATTGAACTCACGGGTGGAGAGAGACCTGTGGAAAGATTCGGTGCGCGGGGAGGAAATGCCGATGTGGTTATCGATTCTGCTGGCGCGAAAGCCTCGCCGAATCAGGGTTTGACGATGCTAAAACAACAAGATGGTCGCCTTGTTCCCGTTGCATTATTTGAAGATCAACCCGAACTCGATTTTAATCAGGTCGTGCGCAAGCAAGTGACGCTTCAGGGGTCATGGTCATGGACCCCCGATGACTACAGGTGGGGAATTGAACTCGTCAGAAGTGGAAAAATTGATCGCAAGCCTCTCGTTTCTCACGCCTTTCCTCTCGATCAAGCACCCGAAGCATTTGCGACACAGGCCAAGCCAGGTGCTGCGATCAAAACCTTGATAAAACCTTGAGTTATCATGAAAGGGATAGCATGAAAATTACCGATGTTCAAGCCTGTGTGATTGGCAAACCCGAACCCCACAGTGGTGGGTGCGTGTGGACATTTGTCCGGATATATACCGACGAGGGTATTGTGGGTACGGGCGAATGCAATTCAGCCTCGTATTACACGGGATTTGGTTTGAAAGAATCGATTTTAAAAATGAAGGGGATGTTGATTGGTGAAGACCCGATGAATGTGGGGCCGTTGTACGAGAAAATGCGTCGTCGGGGACGGTATGCGGGTACTACTCATGCTCCGCTGATTTTTGCACTGACCGGCATCGAAAATGCGTTGTACGATATTGTGGGTAAGGCGTTGGGGGTGCCAATTTATCAGTTGTTGGGGGGCAAGTTTCGCGATAAGATCCGTCTCTACGCCGATTGTCACGCTGGGGATTCGGCCACGCCAGAGGCGTATGCAGAGAAGGCGCTGAGTGTTGTTGAGGAAGGCTACAGCGCGGTAAAATTTGATGTGGATCATTCGGGTGTGGGCAAGCTGGATCCGATAAATTGGACGGTGGGGTCACGGGAAATGACGCATGTGATTAATTTGATCCGTGCGATTCGCGAGGGCATTGGTTTTGACATTGATTTGGCGATTGATTGCCACGGCCAGTTTGATTTGCCCTCGGCGATTACGTTGGCAAAGGCTGTGGAAGATGTGCGGTTGATGTGGTTAGAAGAGCCAGTACCTGCGGAGAATATTGATGCGTTGGTTCAAGTGCGTGCATCTACGAGCACGGTCATTTGCACAGGTGAAAATCATTACACTCGTTTTGAGTTTTTGGAGATGTTCAGACAAAAAGCAGTGGATATCATTATGCCCGATTTGGCCAAATCGGGTGGCATTATGGAGGCCAAGCGCATTGCCGAAATAGCCGATGCGCATTATATCCCTATTGCGCCACATAATGTGTCATCACCCCTGGGCATGATGGCCGCGTGTCATGTAATGGCGACAGTTCCCAACTTTTTTGTGCTCGAATTTCACGGGCGCGATATTCCATGGTGGGCCGATCTGTGTGGAGGCGAAGAATTTATCAAAGGGGGCTGGATGGCTGTCTCTGACAAACCCGGTATAGGCGTCGAGTTAGATCCTGCCGTCGCCAAAACACTACTGGCTGACGGGGATACATATTTTGATTAATGAATGGGGACACAGAATGCTTTAGCAGCCCTTAGATGAGTTCAATATCGCGTAAGATCCAGGACAGTAGCGTAAATGTGACAAAGACGGGACGTCTTTGTGTATCGAATACATAGTGGATGGGTAATGTGCCCTGTCCCATGTGACGAAAAGAGAAGAGTGATTGGCCGTTGGATTCGATTTGTTCGGGACCGTGAAGTAGTTGATCTGTTTTGCAGTACGTAAGTTCATCGATGGTTGTAAATGCTTCGTCCAGGGGGTTGGTGCAATTGGCGAGCGCAAAGGGGAGGAGCCATTGGCACGATATGGGTGTATCCGCCGAGAGGTGCTTTTTACCGGCTGTGCCATTTATTTCTATGATCGCGTCCCGAACCGTGCCATTGATGAGCAGGCGTTTATCCGGTGTTTCTGCCTGGTACCAGGCGAGTTTCCAGTCCTGAATTGATTCTCCAATGCACTCATCCTGCGCTGTTGTGACGGTTGCTTCGTAAATTTCCCGCCCGCCGCCATTGCGTTTTTCAACGATCTGGTATTCTGCGCCGTTCTCTTTGTTGTAGCGCGAGATTTCCACTGTTCCTATTGGCCTGTCATCAGTCAATCCGTCGGGATGTGTGTTTGTCCACTGCAGAATTTCATAGGTCAATTTGCAATTGGAGTCCAATTGAACGGTTTGTTCTGGAGCATCGTAGTTTTGCAATTGCCCGGCGATTGCGTTGAGTTCGGCTGGTATGGTGTTCATGATCCCACCTCCTCTGTCCATCCTTTTCCCTGTTTGAGATTTTCCATTCTCTCTTCTCTTATTCGATCTCTTTCCCCCGTTTTATCAGGTCCGCTGTAGGGTGTGACGGTGTTTGCGTATTCGGCGAGGTATGTGGCGTGCCTGTGTTTGACGTCGTCAAAGCCGGGTTCTGGCGCGAGATTGAGTTTTTCCAGGGGGTCGTTTGACAAATCGTAAAGCGTGTGTTGTCCCGAGTCGTAGAGGATGGATTTGTACTGGTCGTCGCGGATGGCGATTGCACTCGCGTTTTCTCCTATGACGCTTTCCCGCCAGGTAATATCGTCTTTTCCTTCGAGAAGTGGGCGCAAGCTATTTGCATACGTGGTGTCGGGCAGGGGAGGTGCGCCAGCATAATCGCAGATTGTAGCGGGGATATCCACGCCCGATATGAAGTGCGAATCGTTTTGCCTATTGGGGATGCTGCCGCGTTGTGAAATGACGAGCGGGACTGCCCAGGCTTCTTCTTCAAAAAAGCCTTTCAATACTCTTCGATGATGCCCAGAGCCTTCGCCGTGGTCGGCTGTAAAGATGATGAGGGTGTTTTCAATGAGGCCATTGTTTTCCAATGTGTCGTAGATCAATCCGATCTGGGCGTCAACGGTTTCCACCATTCGGTAACACTGGTAGATATAATATCGCCAATCTGTTTCCGACCAGTGGCCGACCCGATGCTTCTGGTTTGGCGGCATGAGACTGATTTCGAAGTTGCCGGGTAAATCGGGCAAATCGGGCAACTGAGGCTCCATGCCGTATTTTCCCACGGGTCCGCTGACGCCGCAGACATAACAGCAGTCGTGCGGGTTTAGAAGACCGACTGATAAAAAGAAGGGACGGTCATCATTTGCGTGTTCGGCGATATATTGCGCTGCTGCTCTGGCAGAGCCGGAGTCTTGCAGTTCTCCGTAGGGATGTCTGTCGTAGATCACGTCAAAGCTGTTGGCAACATTTCGTCCCGTGACATGCCACTTGCCAGAATACACACAGTTGTAATCGGTGTGTTTGGTCAACCACTGGCCGAGGTCGGGCAGGTTGGGGTCGATGGGGAACGGATTGCTGATAACGCCGTGTTCGACAGACATGCGCCCGGTGTACCAACTCGCGCGTGCAGGACAACAGACGGGGTTGGCGCTGTAGGATCGTCTGAAAGATATGCCTTCTGCGATCAGGCGATCCATGTTGGGCGTTGATACATCTTTATTTCCATAGGCGGATATCGCGAGGTGATGTTGCTGGTCTGTGTGAATGAATACAATATTGGGTTGGCTCATTTTTTCTCCTATTTTTTTTACTACAGACCGGCGAAGGGTAAGGCCGTCACACCGGGACCGAGTGAGTGGCCATTTGTGGTCACGGGTTTCGTTTGGGACGGTTCGCAAAGTGGATAATGTGCATTCGAAATGCATATTGTCAACTCAAAACGAGACATCTTGTGATTATTTTTTGTCTGACAGATCAATTCCAGTTGTGTATTTTGTGCTGGAACAGTTCTCTGTCACTCCGGTTCGTGAGAAATTCGAGATGAGTTATCGAGAACCTCTTGTAACTGTTATCACCGCAACAAATCCCGGCTTGCTCGCGGTGATCAAATCCGTGCTCGACGATGCTGAGATCCCCTGTATAACCCGAGGCGAGGGATTTCAAACCCTGTACGCGGCAGGACCTGTTGAGGTGCTGGTATTTGAAAGCGATGCTGAGCAGGCGAGGGCACTTTTAAAAGACCTTTGATGTATTTTTCTATAGAAGGCGATGAGGTTAATTTGATTCAAGTTGAGGAGATCAATAGAGGTTGCTGTTGTTCAGGTAATTTATGGCAGTACGTTTGTTAGGAGCGGATCTGCCTTACGCCATGGCTTGAAGGCAAATTGGCAGCCCAGGTCTTGCTCAATCTCACGCCATTTTTTCACTTCTCCTGGCGTGATAAACGTTACTGCCTTTCCCGAGCGGCCCATGCGGCCAGTCCGTCCGACCCGGTGCGTGAAAAGTTTCTCTGATTCCGGCAAGTCATAGTTGATGACTTGGCCGATGCCCTCAACGTCCAGGCCTCGCGCAGCCACGTTTGTTGCCACCAAAATCGGTGCGCTGCCGGAACGGAAGGCTATCATCACACGCTCGCGTGCGCTTTGGCTGAGATCGCCCTGGAGCACTCCTACGGGGTAGCCCAACGTGTCGAGCCGTCTCGCCAGTCTCTTGACGCCGTGCCTGGTCCTGCCAAAGACGATTACCGGATCGCCGTTCCGCTGGTCCAGCTGCGTTTGGAGTGCCTTTATCTTATCTTTTTGCCGGATGGTATAGACCAGGTGTTCCACAGTGGGCAGTGCTTTAAGGTCGCTGTCTATTTTCACCGTTACCGGGTTGCGTAGATATTTCTTCGCTGTGTTCGCCACCCACTCAGGCATGGTTGCAGAGAGGAGAGCGGTCTGCCGCTTGGAGGGCGTATGGCTAAGGATCGCTTCAACATCTTGGGCAAAACCTTTATCCAGCATTTCATCCGCCTCATCAAGGACCAGGAATTGCACTGATCGCAGATCTAGCGTGCCCTGTCTTAGATGGTCTAAAGTACGGCCCGGGGTCCCAATGATGATCTGAGGCCCGCTCTTCAAGGCTTTGTACTCTGGCCTCAATGACCGGCCACCGTACAGTAATGTTACGCGCAACCGCTGCGATGAAGCCAGGGCCTCTGTGACTTTAGCGACCTGAATGGCCAACTCCCGCGTAGGCACCAGCACAACAGCCTGGACCCGTCGCACCGATGGGTTCAAGCTCTCTGCCATGGGTACTGCAAACACCAGCGTCTTTCCAGATCCCGTGCGCGCCTGTCCGATCAGGTCTCGCCCTGCCAGGAGATGGGGGATTGATTTCGCCTGAATGGGCGTAGGCTCTGATATGTTCATCCTGGAAATTGCCTTCCTGGTCGCGACTTTCAACGCCATTTTGGGAAAAACGGCAGCACTGGTGATATTAGCAATGGGTTTAGTCGCAGTAAGTGACCTGCTTACAGGGCCTTTGGCCGGGGAAGAACGGCCGTTGCGACGGTTTTTGAAGCAGGAGCGACAGTACACTGGCCTGCCTGGTCTTAGCCGGAAAGGGACGGTTGTCAATGTATTGCAATCGGCGCACGCGGTGCGCTTTGCACGGCGAGATGGGCGCGGGTTAGTCGAGCGAGATTTACGAGGCATGCGGGAATAGACTCCTTAGTCTAAAGAGATGACTCAGCGTGGGGTAAAAATACGAGCAGGGAAGACCGATGAGCTACTGCTGCGAGAAACCCGGTGCGCTAATTATAAAAAAGTGGATACAAGCAATAAGCCCCCGATAGGGTCGCACATCGGGGGCTTGCGTTAAATGCGGTGCCGTATAAGAGTTAGCAGTTGGAAGTTTAGCGCCAGCGGTAGGGCTCAAATAGATGCCCTTAACAGCTATTTGTTTGCTATCTGAGCAACGCTAAAATATCATAATAGCCCTTAAATATGCGGGAAGTGAATATATCTGTCAAGTGCAATTTTTGACATCATTTTGTTCTGAGCTTCGTACGAGTTGGGGCTTGGAAATTTTGAGCTGAATTGCTAATATAGAGATTAAAAAATTAAATTGCCCCATCATTGCGCTTCAACGCACTTCTCAGGAGAGCAAATGTCTCAATAAAATTAAGGATCTGATATGCACAATATTCTGAAGTTGATGGGTTATATGCGGCCCTATTGGAAGCAGGCGACTATCGGGCCTCTGATGAAATTGATTGAGGTGATGCTGGAGTTGATGCAACCCCGGTTGGTGCAGCGGATTGTAGATGAGGGGATTGCCAAGGGAGACCTGGACCTGGTGATTGAAACCGGTCTGTGGATGCTCGGTCTGGCTATTGGGGGCGTTTTATTTGGAATTGGCAATGCCTGGTTTGGCGTGTGGGTGGCGCAGCGGGTGGAGACCGATGTGCGAAGTGCGCTTTTTGGCAAAATTCAGTCGCTTTCGTTTGGCAATCTGGATAAGCTATCAACGGGGCATCTGATTACGCGGCTGACCAACGATGTCCGGCAAGTGGGAGAAGTGGCACGTTTGTTATTGCGCATTCTGTCTCGTATGCCCATGTCGATGGTGGGCGGTCTGGTGATGGCGATTATAACCAGTCCTCGCCTGGGATTGATCTTTATTGGACTGGTGCCCGTGGTTCTGGGGACTCTGATTCTGGTATTTCGAAAAGCCAATGCGATGTTTGCCGAAGTGCAGAATCGCCTGGATCGGGTGAATCAGGTGACGCAGGAAAATCTGGCAGGCGTGCGCGTGGTGAAGGCTTTTTTGAGGGCAGATCACGAGATCGAACGGTTTGGAACGGCCAATAACAGGTTGATGGAACAGACGATTCGGGTGACGCAACTGGTGGCGCTGGTGATGCCGGTTATGATGCTGGTACTGAACCTGGGTGTGGTGGGAGTGATCTG
Source organism: Gemmatimonadota bacterium (assembly GCA_028874765.1). Lineage (GTDB taxonomy): Bacteria > Latescibacterota > UBA2968 > UBA2968 > UBA2968 > VXRD01. The sequence goes on along the minus strand of JAPPIE010000307.1, from coordinate 3,141 downwards.
GTTCGGGGGGATTGCAGTGACCCAGGGAGGGATGAAGCTGGGCGAGATTATTGCGTTTATCAATTATCTGTTGCTTTTCTTGCAATCCTTGATGATAGGCAGTATGGTGCTTATCCGGATGTCGCGAGCAGAGGCTTCTGCCGAGCGCATTATTGAGGTGCTGAATAGCGAGCCAGAGGTGCCTGATCGGGCGGATGCAAAGCGCGATGTGGTGTTGAAGGGGCAGGTCGCATTTGAAAATGTGACGTTTAGTTATAATGAGACAGCGGATGATCCGGTATTGCGGAATTTGAATTTTGTCGCCGAGCCGGGGCAAAAGGTGGCGATTTTGGGATCGACAGGGGCGGGCAAGTCGTCGCTGGTGAATCTTATCCCGCGGTTTTACGATGTGGATGCTGGGCGGGTGATGGTGGATGGGATGGATGTGCGGGATATGGAACAGGAGACACTGCGACAGCAAATTGGGATGGCACTCCAGGAGTCGGTCCTTTTTTCCGGTACGATTCGGCACAATATTCGGTACGGGCGGCCCGATGCGACCGATGAAGAGGTCGAAATTGCTGCCCGTGCGGCTATGGCGCACGATTTTATTGTCCAGTTTCCGGATAAGTACGAGACGCTATTGGGCCAGCGCGGCGTGAATTTGTCGGGTGGACAGAGGCAGCGGATAGCAATAGCCCGGGCGTTGATCTCCCGTCCAAAGGTGTTGATTTTAGACGATAGTACCAGTGCCGTAGATCTGGAAACAGAAGCCAGAATTCACGATGCGCTTGAACAGATGGCCGGGTGTACGAGTTTTCTGGTAGCGCAGCGCATCAGTACGGTGTTGCAGGCCGATAAAATTCTGGTGCTGGACGATGGGGTGCTGGTTGCCGAGGGCACGCATCAAGAGTTGATGGAAGCCAGTTCGGTATATCAGGAGATTTACGATTCACAACTCGGAGAGGGAAACGGATATGGCGGAAGAGCGCAGGGTTGACCAGCAGGGCGACGGTGAACAGCAAGGCCCGGGTGGAATGATGATGGGGGGGCGTCGTCGGATGATGATGATTGGAGACGATGAGCGGGCGCGGGATTTTCGGGGGACTACCCGCCGTTTGATGGGGTATATGAGGCGCTACAGGGGGACGTTGGTCGGGGTGGTGGGGCTGGTGGTGGTCTCAACGGGTTTGGAGGTGGCAGGCCCGTATTTGATGGGGCGTGCGATTGATGAATATATTGTCGATAACAACTTGCCTGGCCTTTTTCAAATTGCCCTGTTGATGGCGGGGGTGTATATGGCCCTGGCACTGACGACCTGGCTTCAGTCTTTTGTGATGGCGCGAGTATCCCAAAATGCTGTGCGGGATTTGCGTCAGGATCTTTTTAACCGCTTGCAGGTGCTTCCGCTGCGGTTTTTTGATCGGCGTGCCAGTGGCGATCTCATGAGCCGGGTGACCAATGATGTGGATAATATCAGCAGTGTATTGTCGGAGAGCGTGACGCAGTTGATTAACAGCGTGTTGACTCTGGTGGGCGTGTCGGCCATGATGTTCTGGATGGATTGGCCGCTGGCGTTGATTAGTTTGCTCACTTTTCCGCTAATGACGTCTTTGACCGCGCAGGTCGCCAAACGCGCACGGCGAGGGTTTCGCGAGCAGCAGGCGGCACTGGGTGCGCTCAATGGGATGATTGAAGAGACGATTGCAGCAGAACAGGTGGTGAAGGCTTACGGACGCGAACAGGCTTCTATTGAGACATTTGAAAAGTTCAATAACAGGTTGAAGTATGCCGGTACGCGCGCGCAGTTTTTCGGGACACTGATGCCGCCTCTGACCTTTTTTGTGAACAATATGGGCCTGGTGATTGTGGCTTTTGCGGGTGGCTATATGGCGATTCAGGGCGATGTGACAATAGGTGTGATTGCCGCTTTTATCAGTTATGTGCGGCAGTTCGGACGGCCTTTGGGCCAGGTTGCCAATTTGTACAATTCGATACAGTCGGCACTGGCTGGAGCAGAGCGGGTTTTTGAGACCATTGATGAGTTTCCCGAAATGCCCGATAGTCCTGATGCAGTCGCGTTAGAACAGGTTCGGGGCGATGTGGTTTTTGAGCGGGTGTGTTTTGGGTATGAAAAAGACGTGCCGGTGCTCAAAGAGGTGAGTTTGCACGCCAGACCAGGTGAGAAGATTGCGCTGGTAGGACCGACGGGAGCGGGCAAGACGACCATTGTGAATTTGTTGACCCGATTTTACGATATCGATAGTGGGACGATCTATATCGACGGTCATGAGATTCAGCAGGTGAAACGAGAAGGGTTGCGGCGGCAACTGGGCATTGTGTTGCAGGATACTTTTTTGTTGTCTGACACGGTGCGGAAGAATATCCTTTATGGGAGATTAGATGCTTCAGATGAGGAGGTGGTTGACGCTGCCAAATTGGCCAATGCAGATCCCTTTATTCACCGGTTGCCCCAGGGCTATGATACGGTGCTTTCGGAACGCGGTGGCAATTTGAGTCAGGGACAGCGGCAGATGCTGGCCATTGCGAGAGCCGCGCTGGCCGATCCGTCGATTCTCATTTTGGATGAGGCGACGTCCAGCGTGGATACGCGGACGGAAATGCGGATTCAACAGGCGCTTTTAAGGCTGATGGAGGGGCGAACGAGCTTTATTATTGCCCACCGGTTGAGTACGATTCGCAATGTGGATGAGATTCTGGTTATTGACGATGGGCAGATTATTGAACGCGGGTCGCATCGGGCGTTGCTGAAGGCCGAGGGATTTTATTACAATTTGTATATGAGTCAGTTTAAAGGAGAGGTTACTTTTGTTTAGAGTGGAGGAAAAATGTCCTATCGATTAACACCAGAAGATGCGCGGTTCTTTCACGACGAGGGGTATCTCGGCCCATATACGATGCATTCGCCGGAAGAAATGGATCGTATTCGGCCTGTTGTTGAGCGTGAAATTTTTGAAGCCAAAGGTCCGTTTCACGTCAATCGGCAAAAATCGCGGCATCTCGACAACCGAACGATCTACGATCTGTGTACACATCCGGCAATTATGGATCGGATAGAAGGCATTCTCGGTCCGGATATTGTGCTCTGGCAATCCAACTTTTTTAACAAACCCCCCGGTGCCAAAGAAATTCCCTGGCATC
>JAPPIE010000346.1:4952-15675 GCA_028874765.1 Gemmatimonadota bacterium | reverse complement strand
AAGGACCTTATGATAGAAAAACACGACCTGACCGAAGAACAAATTCGCAGATATTACGGCTGGGCAGAAATCGATCCAGACCGGGCGGTTATCGCCGGTGAAACGGGTACATGGCGCATTGTATATCACGCAGGCAAATACGGAATAGACGATGGCGGCGTAATCAAAATCGCGTGGCGCGACGTGAGCGACTGGCAGCGACCGCAATTTGACGACCCCTCCGCGCCTGCTTATGCATCGGTCTCGACCACGGGACCGGCGACCTTAAAAGCCGTATTTGACAGACAGCGCTATATTCGACCGTGGCGATATTGCGTCACCATTGATGTATTTGACGACTCGCTGTCAGAAGGCGACACCATAACACTAATATTAGGGGATACATCCGGCGGAAGTGCGGGCAGCCGCGCGCAAACCTTTTGCAAAGATGCGTTTGAATTTCGCGTATCGGTTGACTGGTGCGGCACATGGGTATATACAGAAGTACCTTCCCCCAAAGTACCAATCATAAGCGGTGCACCCCATAAACTCATCGTACTGGGACCTTCTGAAACAACGCCGGGAGAAACCACCTGGATCGGAATAAAAGCCGAAGACATCTGGGGCAATCCGTGTGCGGAATACAGGGGAACGGTAAAAATCGACGCCGATGGCCTGAACGGATTACCCGAAACTTATGTATTTCAACCAGAGCACCGTGGCGTCAAGCGATTTGAAAATGTGACAGCCCCCAAAACGGGCATTTATCGCGTACAGGTCCGGGATAAAAACAATGGCTTTGAAGCAGAGTGCAATCCACTAATATGCATTGAAACGCGCAAAGACGCGCAACCCTTTTGGGGAGATCTGCACGGGCAAAGCGAAGAAACAGTGGGAACCAATCCCGTATCGTCATACTTTCGTTTTGCGCGAGAAAAGGCGTGGATGGATTTTGCTGGACATCAGGGAAATGACTTTCAAATTACAGAAGCAATCTGGAATGAAATCAAACACCAGGCAAATACACAGAATACTGCGGGCAAATTCGTCGCCTTTGTCGGTTGGGAATGGTCGGGCAACACGCCTTTGGGCGGCGATCACAACGTCTATTATCCCGGTGACGATGGACCATTGCACCGCTCCAGCCATGTCCTCATCGAAGACAAATCAGATATAGAAACAGATTGTCAGCACATAACCGACCTCTACCGCGCACTCAAGGGAAAAGATGCGCTGCTAATCCCCCATGTGGGCGGGCGCTATGCCAACCTGACCTGGCACGATCCAAACCTGGAGACCTTAGTCGAGGTTTTATCTGAATGGGGAGAATTTGAATGGTTCTTAAAAGAAGCCCTTGAAAAAGGCTATCGCATCGGATTCACCTGCGGCAGTGACGACCACAAAGGCCGTCCGGGTGCCGCACATCCAGGTAGTGGCGCATTCGGCATCTACGGCGGCATCACCTGCGTATATGCAAAAGAATTGACGCGAAAAGGCATCTGGGAAGCGATAAAAACAAGGCGGTGTTACGGCACCAGTGGACAGCGCATCCTCATAGACGTCACCGTAGGTGGACAACCAATGGGATCGGACCTCGCAACAAACACACCACCTGAAATCGCAGTCAATGTCTGGGGCACAGCACCAATAGAAAAAGTAGATATCTTCAGAGGCACGGAAATTATCTACACACACCCCCAAACCATTCCCCGACATCAAACAGACATACGCATTGCGTGGTCCGGACAGCGCATCCGCGCACGCAACCGACTCGTGCGCTGGGATGGCGAAGTAACAATAGACAAAGGGCGAATCGCAGACGCCAGAGGCTTTGCCTTTGACTCGGCATCCGAAGGCATCCAATCAGCCAGCGACCAATCGGTAACCTGGACATCGGTGACAACCGGCGATGCAGACGGCATCATATTAACCCTGGACGCCCCGCCCGATGCAACACTCAAATTTGGAACACCCGTCTTGTCACATTCACTGAGCCTTGCAGAAATCGCAAAAGGACCGGTTGTAATCGATGCAGGTGGCATTGATATGCAGGTCGTATTCGAATACAATCCCACAGGCATTGGACGCGACATCGCATTTACCCATACCGAGAGCCAGTTGCATCCCGGCTGTCATCCCTATTGGGTGCGCGTAACGCAAATCGATGGCGGGAAAGCGTGGGTAAGTCCGGTGTATGTGAAGTGTGATCCGCAGATAAACGCAGATGAACGCAGATGAACGCAGATGAAAAAGAAACATAAAAACAGGAGATATAAATGAACGAATATGCAGTCACATTCACCGAACGCGAAACCGCAAAATTACTACCCGTTGAAATCGATACAGACGCGATCGGTGCAAACGAAGTCGCGGGTCATACCCTTGCAACCCTCATCAGCGCGGGCACGGAATTAAACAGCGGGTATCTCGGCAACAATTTTCCCAGACAATCGGGATACGCAGCGGCCTTCAAAGTTGAAAAAGTGGGGGAAAATGTCTCGGGCATATCGCCGGGCGACCTCGCCTTCTGCCCGGGCAATCACGCATCCTACCAGCGAAAACCCGCCTCACAGGTAATTCGCCTGCCCGACAACCTCACGCCAGAAACAGCTGTATTTGCCCGCATGATGGGTGTCTCAATGACCACCCTCACAACCACCTCGGCGCGGCCTCCCGCCAAAATTCTCATCACGGGACTCGGCCTCGTCGGTCATCTCGCAGCCAAAAACTTTCAAGCCTGCGGCTACGAAGTCTATGCCAGTGACCCGGTCACATCGCGGCGGCAAATTGCCTCAGAAACGGGGATCCACAATGTACTGGATGCCGTACCACTGGAAAATACCGACCTTTCGGGTCAATTCCAACTCGCCATTGAATGCTCTGGGCACGAACAGGCGCTGCTCGATGCAGCGGGCGCCGTGAGAAAACGCGCCGAAGTCGTTTGCATTGCCTCCCCCTGGCGTCGATACACGGACTTGCTCATACACGACTTGCACCGCCTCATCTTCTTTAACTACGTCACCATTCGCAGCGGCTGGGAATGGGAACTGCCCCGCCAACCAGAAGACTTTCGCACCAACAGCGTTTTTGAAAACTTTGCCGGTGCCCTCAAATGGTTGGCCGAGGACCGCGTCAATGTCGATAACATCTACACAAAGTACGACCCCGAAAGGTGCCAGCAGGCGTATCAGGATCTTTTGCACAAAAAAACCGAACGCCTCGCAGTAGTCTTCGACTGGACGACTTGAAATTGGCGATTTTTACATGTATCAAATATGCATACGCAACATCGGACGGCCGAATGAAACGGGCATGTACTCCCCGGTATTCTGACGCTTTGTGCCGGGAATCATAAAATGGATGGCAAACGCGCGACGCTGGCGATCTGTGTGATTGGACGGTGTGTAGTGCAGGGTCTGGCAATGATGAAACATAACACCACCGGCGGGCAACTCGATAATTTCGGCTCTGGATATCTCCACCTGATCTTCGATATCAAACAGGGCATCGGTTTGAGATGAACGCTCATGGGTAAATGGCCGAAGATGAGAACCGGGAATAACGTGCATAGCTCCGTTTTCGACATCGGCATCGTCCAGAGTGAGCCAGCATGAGACGAGATTTGCCGGCATACATTGCCAGTACCCATTGTCTTGATGCCAGAAAACCGCATCTCCATTATGTGCGGGCTTGAAGAGCGCTTGATCGTGGAACAGTTGAATATTGGGACCGATGAGTGCCTCGGCAATATCGAGTATGGGATCGTAGTAGATCAGTTCCCGGTAGTGCAGATTGCGCTCACACATTTGCATAATTTGCAGCATCTGTGTGGGCGCCTCGTTTTTTTCACTGAGATCGTCGGTATTGCTAATGGCGAGATTGCGAAAGCGATTATCCTTACGCGCGGCTGCAAATTCGCGGTCGTATTCCCGGCGCAATAACTCAATGTGTTCATCCTCGAGAAGTTTGCCAATTGAGAGATAGCCATTCTGAAAAAAAAATTCGACTTGCTCCGGAGATAATGCAGACATTGTGTGCTCCTGACCAAAAACTAATCCAACAATTCCTCTGTATATGCAAATAACGCAGGCGTCCCTCCCGTATGCACCATCACCACCGTCTCATCCTTGCCAATCTCGCCGCGGTTCACCATATCGATCAAACCCGCCAGCGTCTTGCCCGTATAAATCGGCTCCAGCAAAATCCCCTCTGTTCGCGCCAATAGCCGTATCGCGTCATTGCCCTCGGGTGAACAATACCCATACCCCTCCTCACCGACATACCGATCCACATTTTCAATCATAGACTCATCAAACGCGACATCCACATCCAGAATCTCCGCCATTTTTCTCAATACACCCAAAAATGCGTCTTTGAGATCATAAGACCACAAAATGGGCCTCACGCCCACAACCCGTACATCCAGACCCAAAACGGTCTTCCCAAAAATCAAACCCGGCTGTGTACAACTGCCTGAACACACAACAACAGTCGTAGGCGTTTCGCCTATCGCATCGAATTGATCCATCATCTCTGCCATACACAGCGCGTAACCCATTGCGCCAAACGGGCGATTGGCGGCTTGCATCACCACAAAAGGCTTTCGCCCTTCGCGCTCAAATTTTTCTATCAGTGCCTGCTTGGCATCGTCCAACAACTCCTGTGTCTCAACATCGATCAGTTCAAAGTACGCACCCAATAAATTATCCAACAGCAAATTGCCCTGCGTACTCCCGCTCTTGTGATCCTTCACCAGAACCAGCGCACAATCCACACCTATCTTTGCGGCTGCCGCCGCCAACTGCCGGCTGTGATTGGACTGAGACCCCGCCCCACCGATAAGCACATCCGCATCGCGAACCAGACCCTGTGCAATCGTAAACTCAAGCTGCCGCGTCTTATTGCCGCCAAACGCCAGACCCGTACAATCATCGCGTTTGATATAAATCTTGGGACCGCCAACCGCTTCAGTCAACCGCTCACAAAACTCGAGCGGCGTGGGCAAATGCCCCAGCGACACACGCGGCACCTTCTCAATACGTGCTCTCAGTTCGTCACGGGAAATAACAGCCATTATAACCTCCTCAGTCAGAATCAGGATGTGCAGGATGGAAGGATGAACAGGATAAAAGCAAATGCAACCACAGATGAAGGCAAGCGTAGGGGCGGTGCCCCCGTGCCCGCCCGTCATGGGTGTATATCAGCACAATCGCAGCGTATGGAACGGAATATACACGCATGAAGCAAGCGAAAATGCCATTGACATTTCACAAGATAGCGAATTATTTGTTAAGGGCAGTACATACGGGGGTTACATCACCAAAAACCATCAATAAAAAGCCAGGGAGGACCCCATGAAAATACTCATCACCGGCATCACAGGGCGCATCGGCGGCAACCTGGCAGCGCAGCTCGTTGAACAGGGGCATCAAGTTCGCGGGCTTGTATGGCCCAAAGATCCGCGCGTAGAAAAATTTGAGGGCATTGACCTCGAACTCATCGAAGGCAGCCTCACCGAATATGAAGACGTGGAAAAAGTCACCGACGGTGTCGATATCATCTATCACCTCGGCGCGGCCTTTCAGGGAGGCGGCCCATTTGAGGACAACGACTACTTTGAAATCAACCTGCGCGGCACCTTCCACATGCTCAAAGCCGCAACCCAACAGGATAACCTCAAACAATTCATCTTCGCAAGCACAGACGCGCTCTACGCCAAATATCCCCCTGAAGGCATGGACAAACCCATCCGGGAAGACGCAATGCCCAGAGAACCGAGCGGTTGGTACGCCCTATCCAAATCCGTCGGAGAAGAAATGTGCTACGGATACTGGCGCGCCCACCAACTGCCCATCACCATCTTGCGCTTTTGCCTCGTCGTTGGCGCGGGCGAAATCCTCGACTTCCGCCAATTTTACCTGAGCAAACTCAAAGGCCTTCCCGAACTCAAAGCACTGTGGCACGGCGAAGAACGCCTCCTCCTCCTCAAAGATATGAAAGGCCGCTCCTACAAAAAACACATCGCCGATGTGCGCGACATTACGCACGGCTGCATCTGTGCCTTAAACAAAACACAAGCCGCCGGACACGCCATCCAACTCGGCGGACCACGACCATTCACATGGGCCGAAGCCATCCCGTATTTATCCCAACGCCTGAACATCCCCTATCAGGAAGCCATCTTACACGGCGCGCCCACACATTACGAATACGACCTGACCAAAGCGCGCGACCTGATCGACTTTAACCCGCAATACGACATCATCCGCATGATCGAAGACGCCATCGCCTATCGAGAGGGAAAAACCATCAACGTCTTGCCCACGGAATAGGATCAGGATGGGCAGAGCCTGCACTGGAATGGTTCTATCCAGTGATGAAAGGATGATCAGGATACCCCCTGCCTCCCCCTAAAACCAAGAGGAAACAGATGTCTCAACCCAACATACTCATGATCATCTCAGACCAGATGACGCCCTTTCTCACGGGTGCTTATGGCCATCCCGTCGTCCAAACGCCTGCGCTAAACGCGCTGGCAGAAAACGGCATTCGCTTTGACGCGGCCTATACCCCCTTCCCGCTCTGTTCACCTGCACGCGCCTGCTTCATGACGGGAAACAACGCCGCAAAAATTGGCGCGTATGACAACGGCGCTGAACTCCGCTCGGACATCCCCACATTTGCCCACCACCTCACCCGCGCCGGATATGACACCGTCCTCTCCGGCAAAATGCACTTCATAGGCGCGGATCAACTCCACGGCTTCAGACGCCGCCTCACCACAGACATCTACCCCGAAGATTTCCGGTGGGTCAAACCCGAATGGATACACATCAAAGAAACCAGAGGAGAAAATTATCAGGCCGTCATGGAACAGCGAGGCAGGTATAACGCCGCAAATTACGACGGCCACAAGCTCCAAATCGACACCTGGCACGGTCCCCTCAGCTACGACGAAGAAACGCACTTCCGATCACTGGAATACCTCCACGCCGTCGGCGCACAGAAAAATCCCAAACCCTTCCTCCTGTGCGCGTCTTACCACCATCCCCACGAACCCTTTTGGCCGCCCCAATCCTATTGGGACATGTACGAAAATGCGGACATCGAAATACCCACCTTGCCAGACAACCTGGACGACACATACTCCATGATGGACAAATGGCTCAACGCCTATCACGGCACGCGCAAACACGACCTGCGCGATCCCGACGCCCTCTACAAACTCCGCCGAGCCTATTACGGACTCGTCACATACATGGACGACAAAGTTGGGGGACTGCTCGCTTCGCTAAAAGAAAATGGCCTGGATGACAACACCATCGTCATCTTCTTTTCCGATCACGGCGACATGCTCTGCGAAAAAGAAATGGTCCAAAAACGAACCTTCTACGACTGGTCCAGCCGCGTACCCTTCTTTATCCGCTTTCCAGACCATTACAAAGCCGGCAGCACAATCGACCAGCCCGTCTCGCTCATTGACCTGTTGCCCACCCTATGCGACATAGCGGGATTGGAAGACCACTACCCCTGCGATGGCACCAGCCTGATGCCCCTCATTGAAGGCGCGGAAACAGAAGACCGAGAAATTTTTGTCGAAGCCCACGAAGCAGTCGGCACTCCCTGTGTCATGATTCGCAAAAACAACTTCAAATACAACCACATCCACGAACACGAACCGCAGCTATTTGACCTCGACGCCGACCCGGGCGAATGGAATAACCTCAGCGGCCAGCCAGACCATGCGGAAATCGAAACCCATCTTCGCACGCGCATCCTCGACAACTACGACCTCGACGCCATAGCCGAAGCCAATTTAGACAGCCTGTATCGCAGGCAACTCATCCACGAGGCAATGCAAGCCAATGGTACATCCTGGGCGTACAATCCCAGCTTTGACCCGACCAAAAACGCACAGGCACAGTACCTCCCATAACGAACAGGAGCAACCAATGTCCAACAACACACCATTCATCGTCGATAAAAACCTCGGCGTCAACATGACCGTCGAACCAGAAGACCTCACGCAAACCAACGCCGATGGAGAACCCGTCATCGCGCCCACACAAGAGGAAAAATACCTCTTTGATGCGCGCGGCTGGTTGCTCTTTCCGGGCGTCCTTTCCGATGACGACATACGCGACATGCGCGAATATGCACTACAGGTCAAACACGACCCGCAATCGCTACCCGAACACGAACAATCCTACCTATCAGGTCCCCTGCAAAAACTCGCCGACCACCCCATAGTCGTCGGCTTTATGAACGAATTTGTCGCACATCCCCATCTCGCCAGCCCCGATGGGTATGGCTTTCGCATGGAAGCATCAAACATCCGATTCCGCTCGACGCGCACCGGCGAAGTCGGCAAATTTAGCCCGCACAATGGCAACGGCCTGTTTCGCTTTGCAATCGACTCGCACCATTATCAGTGCATCCCCGGCAAAGCGTATAGCGGTCTAACCCGCGTGGTCTGGGAACTCGCCCCCGTACAAAAAGGCAAAGGCGGAACACTGGTGGTCAGCGGCAGCCACAAAGCAGTTTATGCCGCGCCAGAATCTATCCACGATCCAAATTCGCCCATCTGGGACACCTATGAATGCCCGGCTGGCTCACTGCTCATTTTCACCGAAGCCATCACCCACAGCGCAACGCCCTGGACAGATGAAACAACCGACCGCGTCGCCATCTTCAACCTCTACAACACCATTGGCGCCAAATGGAGCAACTGGCATCCACACCCGGACCTGCTCGCCTCCATGCCGCCCAAACGCCAGAGCCTGTTTCGAGACGTGCGCTGCGCAGCCAATCGCATTGGCGGCAACGGACGCTACCACGGCGGAAATCTCAAGGATATAAAGGCGTGAGACGTAAAACGTAAAACGCGAGACAAAGCAACCAGCCTTTGGGTAGTGATGGGTGGGCTTCTCACTTCTCACCTCTCACCTCTTTCTTTTTTCGGAGCTTTTTATGCCAAACCTATCTAACCGTCCCAACATCCTCTTCTTCTTCCCCGACCAACTTCGCTTTGATTGGATCGGCAGCAATCCCGACATTGCCGTACGCACACCCAACCTGGACCGCCTGCAAAAGAACGGGGCGACATTCTCCAAAACCGTCTGCCCCGCACCCGTATGCGCGCCCAGCCGCGCTTGTATTGCAGCCGGCACGGAATACGACAACTGTCCGGTCAAAGGAAACAGCGACGACTATCCCACAGACCGAGCCACTGTTTACAGCATGCTCCGCGACAGCGGGTATCACACACTGGGATGTGGCAAATTCGACCTCAACAAAGGCACCTGCACATCCAACCTGCCAGCCTGGGGACTGGACGGCAAACGCCATTTGAACGAATGGGGATTCTCGGACGGCATCAACAACGAAGGCAAAATAGACGGCGCCAACAGCGGGCGCGAAAAACCGCAAGGACCCTATTTGCAATTCCTCGAAGAGCGCGGCCTGCGCCAGATGCACCTCAACGACTTTGCCAACCGCAAAGGCCAGCGCAGTACCTTTGCCACACCACTGCCCGATGATGCCTATTGCGACAACTGGATCGGGCAAAATGGCCGGGACCTCATCCAATCAGTCCCCGAGGACAAACCCTGGTTCATACAGGTCAATTTCAACGGCCCCCACCTGCCCCTGGACATCACGGAAAGCATGGCAAAACTCTACGAAAACGTCGATTTTCCACAGCCGAACCGCAATGACCAACTCACGCCCGATGAACTCCTCGAAGCGCGCCGAAACTACTCTGCCATGGTCGAAAACATCGACCATCAGGTCGGTCTCTACTTAGACCTGCTCGAAGAACGGGGCGAATTGGACAATACCCTCATCGTCTTTTCCTCGGATCACGGTGAAATGCTCGGCGACCACAATTCCTGGGGCAAGGGCAAACCCCTGCACCCCTCGGCCAGCGTGCCCCTCATTATATCGGGACCCGGTGTACAACAGAGCATAACCCATGACCTGCCCACAACCAACCTGGACCTCACCGCCACCTTCCTCGACTACGCGGGTCTGGGCATCCCCGACAACATGGACAGCCGATCCCTCCGCAACCTCCTCGAAGGCAAGACCAGCACGCATCGAGACATCGTCCTATCCGGTCTGGGCAACTGGCGCATGGCTTATGATGGCCGCTACAAATACATCGAAGGATTTGACGACACCCCCATGCTCTTTGACCTGGACACCGACCCACTCGAAAACAACAACATCATCGACAATCCGGATGCCTCATCGCACGTTGAGCGCTTAAAAGCAGAGTTGATATAATGACCAACCATCGCCCCAACATCCTCTTCTTCTGCTCTGACCAGCACCAGACCGCTGCATCGGGGTGTTATGGTCACGCAGAAGCACAAACCCCGAATATCGACCGCATTGCCGCATCTGGCATCCGCTTTAACAGAGCCTATTGCCAGTCTCCCGTCTGTGTACCCGCACGCGGCTCAATCATCACCGCGCAATATCCACACACACACGGCGCGCGCATCTTACAAGACGCACTATCCCTCAACACGCGCACCATTGCCCATCACTTTGCCGAACACGGCTATCAAACCGGGGCAATAGGCAAAATGCACTTTGTAGATGAAACGCAAAAACACGGATTTGATTACCGCCTGGAAATGGGAGACTTCAGAAAAACACTCACAGATAAAGAACGGCGGGAACTACAGCGAGACCAGGGCGGCGGAGGGGGCACATCGGGACGACCATCCAAATTATC
>JAPPIE010000346.1:0-4852 GCA_028874765.1 Gemmatimonadota bacterium | reverse complement strand
AGAACTCGGCCGCGCACTCGCCGGATACTACGGCAACATCAGCCAGATGGATGCGTGCATCGGCAAAGTACTCGACACCCTCTATAACCTCGGCCTCGACCAGAACACCATCATCGTCTATACCTCTGACCACGGCGAAATGGCCGGCGCACATCGCATGTGGACCAAACACAACATGTATGAACAATCGGTCTGCGTACCGCTCATCATCCGCCTGCCCGGAGACATCCAGGCCAACACCTCGCACAACCACCTCGTCGAACACGTAGATATCTACCCCACACTCGCCGAATTGTGCAACTTGCCCATCCCGGAAAATATCCACGGGCGTAGCTTTGCCCCTCTGTTTGACAACCGAACCTACCAGCCGCGCGAATACGTCTACTCCGAATACGATTTTTGTCACGGCGTCTTCACGCGAGACAATCGGTATGTGGGCAAACCGCCAATCCTCATGGTTCGCACAGACCGCTGGAAACTCAATTATCTGAGCTGGGCACGCTCTGAACTCTTTGATCTCGAAAACGACCCGAATGAATTTCGCAACGTCATTGACGACCCCGCAAATGTTAGTATCGCGCGCGAACTCACCGACATTGCGAAACGGATGTATGAAAACTGACCGCACCGGAATAACCAACTAAGGAGCACATCATGCCTGCTTTTCAAACACCCGACGGCACCAAAGTCAGAATGAGCGGAAAAGAACTCGTATTTGGAGAAAATATCTTCTCGCCGAGAGAATCCAACGACATCCTCGCAGACACGGAAGCATTGAGACAGCGAATGGAAGAAGACGGATATCTCATCATTCGCAACTTCCACAACCGCGAAGACATCATGAAAGCGCGAAAAGAAATTATCGATCACATGGAAAGTCAGGACCTGCTCGCCGAGGGATCGACACTTGAAGACGCCATCATCGGCGATAGAAAACGCTCCATGCGCTTCAAAGACAGCCTGGTCAAAACCTGGCCCGGCTTTCTCAATATCGTCGATGGCAAAAACACAATGGACTTCTTCGGTCGCTTTTTGGGTGGCCCCGCGCTCTCGCTCGATCACAAATGGCTGCGCGCCATCAGAACGGGGGGCAATGCGGGGATGCATTGCGACATCGTATATATGGGCGCGGGCACCAACAATCTCTATACCATGTGGACAGCTCTGGGCGACATCTCCCTCGACATGGGACCACTCGCCCTCTGCCTGGGATCGCACAAACTCGAAAATCTTCGCAATACCTACGGCGCATCGGATGCACACGACGACTTGATCCAGGGCGCGTTCTCCAACGACCCCTACGATGTCATAGAAACCCTCGGCACCACATGGGCCGCCACGCCATTTCAAGCCGGTGATGTCGTCATCTTCGGCATGTACTTCATGCACGCCTCTCTCGAAAACACCACCAACCGCTTTCGCATCAGCAGCGACACGCGCTACCAACTCGCCACAGAAGCCACGGACCAGCGACACATGGGCAAAGACCCCGACGTAATACCCAAAGCAGACCTGTCCGAACGAAAATCCATCGAAGAATACCGCGCGGAATGGGGATTGGCGAAGGAGACCTCTGCTTGAGATATTCACCTGAATACGTAGCCCCTCTTCTATCATGAAAGAAAGGAGTTTTTATACCTATGTCTTCTCACAACGTAGTCTTTGTAATTACCGATGATCAGGGCTATGGCGACCTTGGATGCCACGGCAATGACATCATCCAGACGCCCAACCTTGACGAGCTCTACACCGAAAGCGTGCGATTTACCAATTACCACGTCGGTCCCACCTGCGCGCCCACCCGGGCGGGCATCATGACGGGACGCTATTGCAACTGCACGGGTGTGTGGCACACCATTGCGGGACGTTCGCTACTGCGCAAAGACGAAACCACCATCGCCGACTTCTTCAAAGCAGCGGGATATCGCACCGGCATGTTTGGCAAATGGCACCTGGGCGACAACTATCCATTTCACCCGCACAATCGGGGCTTTGACACGGTCGTTTACCACGGCGGCGGCGGCGTACACCAGACCCCTGACTACTGGGGCAATACCTATTTTAACGACACGTACTTTCGCAACGGCGTACCCGAAAAATTCAGAGGCTACTGCACCGACATCTGGTTTGACGAAGCCAAAAAATTCATCGAAGACTGTGGCGACACACCCTTCTTCTGCTACATCCCCACCAACGCGCCGCACGGTCCCTTCAACATAGCCGATCACTACCGCGAACTCTACAACGGCGACGGCTTACCCGGCCAGCGCGACCGCTTTTACGGCATGATCACCAACATCGACGAAAACGTCGGCCTCATGCGCGACTTCCTCCGCGAAAAGGGATTGGAAGAAAACACCATCTTCATCTTCATGACCGACAATGGCACGGCCAATGGCTGCACCCTCGACGGCAATGGCTATGTCACAGATGGTTTCAACGATGGCATGCGCGGGAAAAAAGGCTCGGAATACGAAGGCGGACATCGCGTGCCCTTCTTATTTCACTGGCCCGCAGGTGGATACACCAGCGGACGGGACATCGATACCCTCATTGCCAACATCGACTTCTTGCCCACCCTTTGCGACCTCTGTGACGTCCCCATCTCCGACGAAGCCCGCGAACGCATCAACGGCACCAGCGTCAAACCCCTTCTCGAAGGCACGGACAACTGGTCCGAACGCACAATCGTCACGGACTCGCAGCGCGTGGAAAATCCCATCAAATGGCGCAAATGCGCGACCATGACACAGCGCTGGCGGCTCATCAACGGCGAAGAACTCTACGACATGGACAACGACCACGGACAACGCCACAATGTTGCCGAGCAACATCCCGATATCGTCGCCAAACTGCGCCAGCACTACGAAGACTGGTGGGCACTTGTCTCCGAACGCTTTGGCGAAGACGTACCCATCATCGTCGGCTCTGAAAGCGAACCCGTCTCTGTGATCACAACCCACGACTGGCACAACGAAAACAGCGATTCCGCCTGGAATCAGGGGGCGATCCGCCGCGGGGTGGAATGCAATGGTCGCTGGGCAATCGACGTAGCCGAATCGGGTAATTACACCTTTGAATTGCGCCGATGGCCCCGCGAAGAAGACCGCGCCATCACCGAAGGCATCCCCGGCAAACTCACGCCCTACTACGGCGGCAACGCAATTCCCGTCAGCACCGCCCGCATCAAAGTCGCGGGAGAAGAACAAGCGCAATCCATCGGCTCAGAAGACAAAGGCATCGCCTTCACCTACACCCTCCAGGCCGGTGAAACGAGTCTCGAAACCGAACTCACCGATGGGAATGGTATTTCATTGGGGGCGTATTACGTGTATGTGGAAAGAGTGGGATAAAGCGAGGGGCTGGGGACTGGTTGAGAGGACGTCTCACCTCTTGTATCTTTGTGTGAGGTCCTCTCACCATTCACCTATAAGAAAAACACAATGGGCAAAGGGCTATTACTCATCCTCGCGCTTTTCTTCGCGAGTGTCCCTTCATGGAGTGCGGAATCTCAGCCTGATTCCCTCGCATCGGACCACCGCGTGCGCGGTGCGGTATTGCGGTCTATCGCGCTACCGGGCTGGGGACAATTTTACAATGGCAAGCGCATAAAAGGCAGCGTGATTGCGACCGCAGAAGTAGCTTCGGCTATCGCCTGGGTCGTGCGTCGCAAACAGATCAAAGATCGGGGCACTCAGGAACGGAACCTGTACCTCTTCTCAACCATTGGAATCGTGCTCTACAGCGTGGGAGATGCTTATGTGGATGCCCATCTCAGTCGGGTAGATTGGGCTGAAGTGGAGGCGGGTATCGATGAAAACGGCACGGCAAAATTTCGCCTAAAATTAAGGTTTTGATGGTGTTTTAGACATACCTGATATTCTTCCCCAAAGTCGCCACCATCTCACCACTCGATACCATCGGCAGCAAATTTTCCGACCAGAAAATCGACTCCTCTGGCGCGCGCAATGTCTCGAGCACATTGCCAAACGGATCGGTAATATCTGCAACGGGATCGTCCTTTTGCAAATGATCGTAGTGCTGCGCGTGAAACTCTATAAACCCACCCCGATTGGCCAACACTGTCAAAAACCCATCCACCACCACCTGCTTTTTGGGTATAAACGGCTCGCCCGGTATAACCCCGTAATACTTCAACACATTCTCGACACCCGTAATACCCTTCTGAATACTCTCCCTATCCCAGCCCATGCATCCACCGAGTTCGGGATCAATCGTCGGAATCCCCTCATCGGGAGCAGAACGCGCGAGTTGGCCTGCGGGACCGCGCTGGTCGAGAATATAGCCAATGCCAAACACCTGAGCCATCTCCATACACACGCGATGAATGCGCTTGCGCCGATCCACCCGCACGCGCACCTCGTCAATCATCGGCCGGCGCCCCCCCTGGTGCAAATCAATACAATAGTCGGACTGCAGCACCGCATTGTGAAATAACCGATAGGCAATGCGCTCGCTCGACGTGCCATCTTTGCGCCCGGGAAAACACCGATTCATCTTTTTTTCATCAACCGGACTAAATGCCTGATGCGCGTGAAACGCGTGAAAATTGACAATCAACACCGCGATAACCCGCCCGCTCATCACCGTCGGATCCAGCCGTTTCAACACCTGTCGAATCACGCTGATGCCATTTAACTCATCCCCATCGCTAATCGCCTGCAAATAAATCGTCGGTCCTTCCTCAGCACCATTAATCAGGGATACCGGAACGCGCGCAGGCGACCCATCCTGCATCTCAGCCACCTTCAAATAGCCATCCGTGCGCTGTCCAGACTCAGCCCGGAGATGTTCAACGCGAAGCAATTCACCCATAATATTTATCGCTCCT
>JAPPIE010000048.1 GCA_028874765.1 Gemmatimonadota bacterium | reverse complement strand
TTTCGCCGGTGTGCGTGCCGTCTTTGAGGATACAGATACCGTGTTGGGCATGGTTGGCATCGTCTGGCCCGGTGTCGTTTTCAAGGGTGTGGATGGCGCGATGGCCTATTGTGCCAACAGAACGCCAGTGCAGGTCGCCGAAATAGACGATCAGGTCGGGCGGGATATTGTTAATAGTGCTGTAAATATCTTCTGGTTTGAAGACCTGTGTCGGCAGGGGATTGCCTTTGTCGTCGGGGATGTCCGCGATTTTTTTTGAGAGTTCAGCACATAAGGCCTGGTATTGGTCGGGGGGCACAATGCCTTTTGGTTCGCGTCCGGCAATGTTGAGAAAGATGCGCGCGTAATAGCCACCTGCACCCCAGGCTGTGGTTTTTGTCCAGTCGATTTCGAGATCCTCATAAGCCATAGGCTCCTGGGGATATTTTTTTATTGTCAAATACCCTTCGTGGATCAACCATTCGTTGATGCAGATGCCACCATCTATGCGCTTGGCACCGTGGTCTGAGACGAGGAGGATGGCTGTGTCTTTATCAGTTAGAGCAATTAGAGATGCGATTTCACTATCGAGATATCGGTAATAGTCGCGGATGGCGTTCACATATTCGGAATTGGGATCGTGTTTTCGGTGGGTTTGATCCAGAAATCGCCAGAATCCGTGGTGGATGCGATCTGTGCCCATTTCTACATGCATACAAAAATCCCATTCGCGGGTTTGCATGAGATGTCTGGTCACGCGAAACCGCTTTTTGGTCATGGCGTAAATTTCGCGGAGCAACCGCGCTTTGTCATCTGTGCGAAAATCGCGTACATCGATGATATAGCCATCGGATACGCGCTCGATTTCGGTTTTTAAACTATCGGGATAGGTATAGGGACTGTCGTTGCTCGGCGTGAGAAAAGAAGCGATCAGACAGCCCTTGACTGGTTGGGGAGGATAGGTTTGAGGCACGCCAACGAGGATTACTTTTTTGCCTGCAGCGGAAATGATATCCCAAACCGTATCGTCGTTTACGAGAGATGAATTGGCAATAGATAGACGGCTGTAGGAGTAATCGGCGCGGTTGCGCAGCCCGTAAAACCCCAGCGTGCCGGGGTCTTTGCCCGTTACCATACTCATCCAGGCGGGAATGGTGATGGGCGGGATGGTGCTTTTGAGATTGCCGCAAATCCCGGTCTGGATCAGGTTATCGATGGTGGGCATGTCATCTCGAAATCGGTGAAAGATCAGTTCGGGTGCCGCACAATCCAGGCCTATGACGAGTAATTTCATGATTTTTTTACTTTATCGATATACAACCAATTTGTCTTTAACCCGCGCCTGCGATTCGCCATTGTCTGCTGTCAAGGTGTACAAATACGTGTTGTTGCTCAACACATGACCGTCGGCATCTCGTCCATCCCAAAAAATCTGATTGTATCCCGCGCGTGCAAATGGCTCTTCAATTCTCTGAACGAGCCGTCCGGCAAGGGTGTAAATCCGCACGGTGACTTCTGAAGGACGCGATAAGATGAATGTAAAATGTCCCGTATCGGATACGGGATTGGGCGCGACCAGTGCGTTCTCTATCGCCAATATTGAAGAGACCTGGAACGATATTGCAATTTTTGCAGGACCATTTCCCAGCCTGTCAGAGGCTTCGACATTGAGCGTATAACGCCCATCGACAAGTGCGTCTGGGGTATAGACAAATGACAGGGTCTTAGGGGTAGCAGCGCGGTCTTTTATTTTTTCTGACTCATAATGAGTCTCTTGTGCCTCGTCTGTTCCCGAAATCGATAGGCGGATGCTGGACAAATCAATACCCGCTGTATCGCGCATGGAAATGCGAAATGTCGGTTGAGAGGGCAGATAATCTTCTGGTCGCACTTCGCCGAGGGCATCCAGAGCCGCGATTTCAATTGTCGGCATATCGCGGTCAGAACTCGGTGCAATCCGCACTGGCTCCGTAAGTGCTATCTCGCGACCGGGGAAAATTGGCTGTCCCTGAAAATTTTCCAAACGAGCCGTTACCATGTGTTGCCCGGCCCACTGCGCGGTTTGCCACACCATGCGCAGGGGGACTATTTGTCCGAGTGGACTATTTTCGGGCACAGCCACGCGCCCTATTAGACGCCCCAGCGTGGGAGAGCCGCTATAAAAGGCAACAGACGCGCCCAAAGCCAGGTCTAATGGACCGCGGTTTTGCACATCGAGATGGAGGACCGCGGGTTGCAATTCCGTTATTTCAAAAGGCTCTGCTCGCAAGTTGCTCAGGCCAATATCTGAAAGCGGCTGATATGTTGTGGTCCAGGTTTGCAGACCGGGAGATGGATTTAATCCCTCTCCGTACAATTTGATCTGAATTTTTAGTCGCGGGACGGCTGTACCGTCCAAATTTTGTGTTCCAGGTGATAAATTTTGCCATTGTGCCAATGGAGCAAAAGTATTGTTATCGACCTCGCCCAGTAAATTCACTTCGGCTTTGCCCGTGCCCGACAAAGCCGTTATTACCGTATGCCAGGCACTCGCCGGTCCAATTGGTTCAGATGTTAAGGTGCCATACTCGGGCAAGCGCTGCCCCGGATATCGATATACCATGCCCCCGTGCAATTGTCCCAACCACACCACGTTGTTCACCCAATCAAATTGCCCGCCCAGAATATCTGTCTGCGCCTGATCGCTTTCAAATTCTTCGACAAATGCCCCGGTCTGTGCATCTACCACGCGCACGCGATGCGTCAATCCCGTGCCAAATTCGATTAAGTAGATAAACCGTCCATCGGCAATCGCGCCATCTGTGTACAGATAGCCAAATCCCGTTTCTGTGGGTGGTACGGCAAATTGTCGCACGATACGCCAGGCATTGGCCGGATCAAATATCCGCACACTCCACCCGCTGCGCCGCGCACCATTGACGCCTGCTGATACGTTATAAATAAACTCGCCGTCAGAGGTAATCAATGCATGGGCATCAAATGGCAATCCGCGAAACAAATCCAGCAAGCGGCCGGGTACTTCAACAGTATCGATTCTCCCAGTGACAGGAGAAATACGCAGCACAGAGCGCGCTGTTTGGTGTTCGGCATAGATAAACCCATCGCTGTGAAATGTCGCAGAAATACTCTGGATAGGTGTTTCGGTCACGATTCCGTAATTCTGACCTGCTACCGTGCCATTGAATCCCGTGCCAATACGCGCGAACAAATCACTGCCTGGATACCGGTCTTGCGGTGTATAGAATCGCTTCACATACAGGTATGTTCCGTCCGTACACAAAACGGCTGCACCTGTTACTCCCTCGCTTAAAAAAGAAGCCTCGGCATTATTGAATCGGATCGGTGGTGGAGACATAGTGCGTCCAACGGAACCGTCATCAGATAACACGACATCTTCGCCAGTGCCGCGCGATAATGCAATCGTACCGTCTTGCTGCCACACCACTTGCCGTTCTGGTACAGAGGATGTCACCACAAAATGTCGCACATCGGACCAGGGTCCCGTTGTCTGTCCATCGGATAATCGGGCGCGCCAAAAATAAGCCCCCGCGCGCAAACCCGTCGGACGCCAAAAAATAATGCCTTCAGCGGCGCCCACGCTGCCCGAGCGTATTGTTGCGGGGTCTTGAAAGTCGCCAGATCTATTCAGCTCAAATTCGCCCGTTAGATGGAACAAGCCTTCCCCAGACCGCACGCCCAATACCGTCTGGGCATTTGCGACGGTCTGACTCGGCCATGGCAAGAGCTGTACAGCCGACAACGCGCCTAAGACATCGATTTCTACTGCTGTCCGATTATTTGTTTCATCGCCTTCTACAATCGCATTGGCGGGATCGGCTATCGCTTCTAATATATGGCGTCCAGGGCGATTTTTGAGACGCCAGAGCACTGTCACGCTGTCGCGTGTCCCAAAAGGCGATAAAGCCGCCATGAATAGGGTATCGACCACGGCGGAATTTAGGTTGCGGTCAATCAGGACGATATCCACGCTGCGTTTGGGCAGAATACCCCAATTATCTACGCGGAGCGTCACCCGAACCGAGTCCGCCGTAGTCAGTTCGCCCTGCTGGTCTAACTGCAAGGCAGCATCGCCAAGTACAAAATCCGGGCTTTGCGGCACTGCGATTTGTTGTGCGGGATCGCCGATCAGGTTCATCCCCACCAATCCCAATTCACTCGAAGGGAGAGCGGCGAGTTCGGTCATTTTGCCCAGAGCGAGACTGTGCCCGAAAGCCAGTACGCCATCTTCGAGTATATGTCGGAATAGCGCGGTGTTGAGCTGGTTGTTAATGCGAATAAAAGAGAGGGAAGATGCCGATATGTACGCTATTGCGCCGCCATCGTGTTTGTTGGTCATTTCTTCGGCTAAACTTATGATGCGCGGGTCCCAATACAAACCATTTAGACACGACATTCCGATAAATAGGGGTAGGCGTTCGCGGTTTCGTATTTGGCTCAGGTAATTGAATGCCCCTTGCTGAAATGTTCCGGCAATAAATTTGGACATCGATGAGGCACTGCCATGTCCCATAAAATTCACAATCAGACGCCCCTCATTGATCTGCCGAATAACTTCGCGGGATGAGGCATTGGGTTCGGGCGGTGTATCTGCGTCGTGATATACCTTGAAATTCTCCAGCCCGATAGCGTGCGTAATTGTTCCCAGCGTATCACTCGGCGCGATAAATTTGTACGTCCCTCCCTGTGGATCCCAATTTGCCATTAGCAAAATGCGATTGCGCCATTGCGCCGACGGTGTTTCGTCATAAGCGATTACTTTTTGCACAACTGTATTGGCCTGCGATGCGCGTCGCACGGAAAATCGCCCCACAAATACATCCATAAATAAACCATCATCCACCCGCCCAAAAAACTCATCGGTAAATGCCAGACCGCGGTTGGGAGATTGAAAGGGCATGCTCGGTACGAGGTTGTGGCGCGCAATCCGGGTTTGTCCAAATAAATTGCGATAATCAAAGCTGAATTCCCCGAGCAATAAGACGTACACGGGACGTTTTGTCCAGGTGTGAAATCCGTATTGTACAAAACGGCGAATGGCCTCGGCATCGACTTGTCCAAAGGAAAACTCGTCATAAACATCGGCTACATCGACTACCAGTGTGGATAATCCCTGTGCTTGCCGATGTGCAACCAGACGCTCGGCAGCATCCATAAAATCCGCACCTGCGATAATCACGTAATCTGCGCCAGAGTATCCGCGCAAATCATAAGGTGTATCAGGTTTTGCGAGTTCGGGTGTTTTTATCGATGTTTCATCTACTGCGACAAAATTGCCGCCTTCAGCAATCTCAAATCGAATTCCCTCGCCATCTCGTACCGTGCCGATGATCTTATTCTCGTCCAAATTCAAGACTATAGCCCGTTCGTGTTCAAGATTGGGAATTGAAATCGCGCGCGGTGAAAGCACAATGCCCGGATTAAAACGCAGCATACCATCTATGGCCTCAAAGCGTCGTGGATAGGTAATCTCTACCCAGTTGAAATACACGTGATCGACGTAGGGAATCGGTTCAAGTGGAAACGAGGGATCGCCAGGCGTTCTCAATACCACGTATGTGGTATCTGACAATGCCGATACAGGTACTGTGCCCGTCGCGATATGGGCTTCCTGTCCATCCCAGCGTTCTTCTGCGATGAGCGGGCCATTCTGAATTTGTATGACTGCGTAGTGATCGGGGTTTATGTTCTGGTTCAGGGTCAACGAATGCATGCCCAGACGAATTTGTGCATTGCTACCTGATTCGCGCACCAGCCCCGGCAAAGGCACGGGCATTACGACGTCTGTGGGCATATCGCCCGGGCGCGACGGAGATGCAGTGCGCCGCCAGAACCAGTGATCGCGGTTGGCATTTCGCGCATGTCCCAGAGCTTCGTAGATCGAATCGATTTCAACGTGTTTGCGCGACAAAAAATGCGTGGAGACTGCGTCGGCGGTAGGCGTGTCTTCTGCTGGTTTATATCGCGTGCCAGATTCTCGACCAATACGCAGGAAATAGACGCGCTCTTTGCCGTACTCGCTTTCAAAATCTCTATCTGGCGCGCGCCGAAATGCCCCCCAAAACATCACCCCATCGCCCTCATCTAATACGCCATCTCCTCCATCTTCAACGAGTAGCGGGATTTCATCCCCGTCTAAAAATATCTGCAACCGATCCAAATCTCCCGGTGCCAATACAATGCCGGATTCGGAGAACCAGCGCGCATCCAATCGGTAGAGGCCATCTTCAAAAATTCTGATCTTGTAGTATGTGGTCGTGGGATCGTACCAATCCTGGACGCGTTTTGTCGCGCGAATGCGTCGCCCGCGCCAAAAGCGCGCCTGTTCGGGATTGAGCAGTCCCTTTTGATAGATGGGCTCAAAATCGTCCGTGTCTCTCAAAAGGCGAATAGGGGGGCGCGTTTCATCCGCGACAAATAACACGCGCACCCGCAATTGTCGCGCAATCCGAATCCTGCGCTGAACGGGGTCGTATTGAACTGGACGCAATGACAGAATCGCGATTTGTTGATCGCGCAAGATGCCTGTGTGCGCGATAACGGCTTCTGCACCAGGATAAAATCCCGGTGTGTCGTAAATTGTTTCGTCCTTCAGGTAGGCCGATCTCGAAAATGGATGTTGTTCAGATCCCAACAACTGCATCTGTGGCACTGGCATTAGATCCAGGCCTTCGATTTCCTCATAGTCTGCATTGAGCACTTGAACGACCGCACGCGAACCATAAGGCATGCCCAATGTTGCTCCGCGCACGGGTACTGCAGGCGCCCCTGGTTGGTGCAACCACATCCATCCCGGCACGTCTATGCGATCATAAGGAGACTCTGAGGTCACGACTAAGTCGGATGTGCCCACTACAATTTCCACCCAGTTTTCTCCCGTTGCCACCACGCGCACGTCTCCCGCGTGTGCGATGCTCGTCGCGATTAGCAAAGTGATTGCAGGGATGCTATGCCAGAAAACTTTCACGATCGTACCTTTTTTATGGCCACAATTTCTCAAATTCACCTTTGTTGTAAATTACCACGCGATCCCCCGGTTGCATATTCAGCGCGATTGAGAGAGAATCGGTTGCGTGTACCGTTACGCGGCCCCACATCTGGTCAATGGCAAAAGGCGGTGTTTGCCCCTGTCCCTTGCTGTGAAACGAAAAGAAGCCGCCTTTTGCAATCGCCAGATCAAACCCCGTATTTGTCCTGTGAATGCGATACGCAAAATCACCTGTCAGCCAGACGTGATTCACCATTGCAATTTCAGCTTGCAATGATTGGGGTGAGCGCATGGCAAGTGCATTTTGGAGTGCATAAGCAAATAGCGGTTTACCGCTGAATGCGCCAGAAGGGGTCCACGCCGAGGGTACGTTGCAGACGAATAATGCGCCGGTGGTTGCCCGCGCGTGGGGCATCAAATTGGCAATCGCATTTTCACTTATTTGCGAAGCCTCGCGCCAGAAAAAGCCCTCGCGTCCGATCACCACTCCGTAATACAGGATTAGAATAGCGAAGAGATAGCAGAGAATCGGCTGTTTTTTATTTAGCCAGATAGTAGAGATACCCAGACAAAAGAAGGCTGAGGGCAAATATAAATACCAGTTGTGCAAATGTCCCAATGTCGGGGCGAGGCTCGCGCCGAGGAGGAAGACCAAGGCGAATGGGCGACAAAACTTTTGTGAGATGCCGCGACCATGTTGATAAATAAAAATCCCAGCACTTCCGACCACCAGCGCAATGCCCAGCCACCAGATATCACTCATCCCAAATTTTGCCACTGCTTTTACGCCGTCGCGTGCCCAATCTATAATTGATACGCGGGGTGTTCCTCCCAATACGCTGCCTAGCACGACCCATCGGACGCCAAAATACACCAGCAATACGATACAGACAACCGCCAATCCGCGCTGCGCCTGTACTGTTTTCCAGGCTTTGCGATACGCGACCAGGGCAGCGAGTGCGATGGGTAGGGAAATGGCCATTTCTTTGGACAAAAAAGCGAGTGCACTACAAGCGGCAAGCCCCAATAGCGCGCCGGTGGAACCGCGTTGCATATATTTAACAAATAAAATTAATGCGCTTAGATAAAATAATGCACACAAGAGATCCGTGCGCCCAACAATCCAGAAAATGGAATCGGTGTGAATGGGTAGCACAAAAAACAAAAGCGCGGCACCCCAGGCCACCGAGGAGTCTATGGAGAGGCATCGCGCAAATAAAAAAACGAGATACGCGCATCCCGCGTGAATCAAAATATTGTGGATGTGATAAATCGCGGGCGCGTAACCGCCGATTAAATAGTCCAGATAAAACGATAAAACAACTGCCGGGCGATAATATCCCCCTTGTCCAATCAGGCCCTCCCATCCGGTTGTCAAAGCGGAGACAACGCCTTTGGACGCCAATTTGAGATGGCCCCAATCATCGTCTAATAATGATATGCCCGAAGCGATCCAGGTTAGTATTGCAAAGGCCGCTATGGCGTATAATTTAAAAAATGTGAGACCTTTTGACATAAGAAAAAAACTGGCTCAGGTCTTTCACGAGTTAGATGTCGTTGTGCTCTGTATTTGGACGACCACATACCAATCGCGTCCAAAATCTCGAATTTTGTAGCATCCGGCAAAGCCGCTTGCAATTAGTGCGTCTTCAACATCTCGTTTGCTGTATAACCACAGCGGACATCTTCGCAGGCGGTATCGGATATGCCGCTGCCACGCCAAAATACCGCCCGATTTTGGAAAGCTCGCGTAGAACTCGCCCGTCACTTCTGCTGCCAATTTTTTCAAAACCGGTACGGGGTCTTCAATATAATCAAAAAACCCCATCAAACACGCCGCGTCAAATACCCGATCAAAACGAATAGATAGATAATCGCCCAGAATGAAGTCTGCTGTCACATTGAGCGCGTCGATATTGTCCTGTGCGATTTTTAGCATTTCTTTGGCAATATCTACCCCCACGACTTCTTTCCCCTGAAGAGCAAATGCAGTCGTATATCGTCCGGGGCCACACCCGATGTCTAATACAGAATGGATCACTGGCTTTTCTGTATGCCGAAGCGTTTCCTCAAAACGCCGCACCATCACCTGCCTAAATGTGCGATCTACCCATCTGCCGAGCGCGCCTCGATGTCCTGTATGCCCGTAGAGCGCATCAAAGTTTTTTGCATAAATATCAAAAAATTGCCCGACAGCTCGCGTTGATGAACTGCTGGCGCAGTCGTACCCCACTTTGCGCGATTTCATCTTTTGAGCCTTTGTCGATAAATTGCATCCAATTTTTTCACCATAACGCGGTGATCCCATCGCGCAATCGCGTGCTGGTATGCGCGTTCTCCAAATGTGTGACACATCTGAGAGTCTCCGATCAGTTTTTCCAAATACGTCGCCATCGCTTTGATATCGCCTTGTGGTACGACAAAACCCGAGTGCCCATGTGTTACAACCTCTCGTATGCCTTCGACTTCGAACGATACGGTGGGCACTCGCGAGAGGGATGCCTCTACAGCAACGCCGGACAAGCCCTCGCGCAAAGAGGATAGGACATGCACAGAGGCAACCGCATACGCAGGTGTAATATCCTGGAAGAATCCCGCAAAAATGACACGGTCTTCAATTTCCAACTCGGCACAAAGCCGCTCACAAGCCACGCGTTCGGGGCCCTCACCTACCAATAACAATCTGGCTTCGGGACATTGCAATCTGGCAAATGCCTGAATCGTATAATGCTGTGCCTTGGCAGGTGAAAAACGGCCGATATTGACGAGTACGGGCGCGTTGTCGGGAATGCCTATGTCGCGCCGAAATGCGTCTTTTTTTGCGTTGTCCAGACGCCTTTCAAATTCCGTAATATCGATGCCGCTGTAAACGATCTGATGGGGAATTTTGCGACCGATATTTTCCCGATGATAGTGCCGAACTGTGTCTCGACCAACGGCTATGATCAAATCGCAAGCCCATATCGTCATTTTTTCGAGTGCGATGTAGAATTGCCGTTTGATATAACTACCCGGATCGTTAAACACCACACCGTGAAGCCCGTAGATGATATGTTTGCAGCCGACCAATCGCGCGGCGAGGCGTCCGAGCAAACTCGCTTTGCTTTCATGGGTGTGAACCAGATCAAATCGCTCGCGGCGAATCAATCGCATAAACCACAGCAGTGCTCGAAAATCGCGCCAGGGTCTGATTTCCCGGTCTAAATATGGGCATATATGCGTGGCTACTCCGTGTAGTTTTAACAGATCGTCCCGCTCGATTTGCTGCCCAACGGCGAGGTGAATCTCGTAATCCTTTCGCATGTCTTTCATTGAAAGATACACATTTCGGTCTGCGCCGCCACCGGGTGCAAGCCAGGTCATGGTATGGAGTATTTTGGGGCGTCGGTTCATAACAAAAATTGGCGTTTACACTTCCCGATGGGCAATGCAAACGCCGATTATCATAAAAAATAAAGCGGATATCACGATTCGTAGTATTCAATAATGCGCCGCAATGTGGTATCCAAACTGATTGTGGGATTATAACCCGTTAATTTTTTGATCTTGGTCAAATCGGGAACGCGATAATTGAGATCTTCGTAAGACCCCTTTGCAAATGCCTTATCATAAGGCACAAATTCAATGGGTGAATCGCTTTCCGTCAGCACTTTGATTTTTTCCGCGAGGCCCTTGATACAAATTTCATTGGTCTCGTGATTGCCGCCCAAATTGAAAATTTCGCCCGGCGTTTGATCGTGTTCCATCAATGCTGTCAATCCATCTAAAGCATCTTCTATATCGGTAAAACACCGCCGTTGTTCACCATCGTTATATACCGTAATGGGATGTCCCAACAACGCCTGCTTGATAAATCGGGGTACTACCATGCCGTATTCTGGACTTTGCCGGGGACCAATCACATTAAAAAATCGCACCATGATTACGGGCAATTTTTTTTCTCGCCAATAAGCCAATCCCAGCATTTCACCGACGGCTTTAGAGGTTGAATAATTCCATCGGGCAACGGTTGTTGGTCCCAACAAGCGATCATCGTCTTCACTAAATGTCGCTTTGCCGTTTTTCTTTCCCGCAACCTCAGATGTCGAGGCCAAAAGTACTCGTTTCTTCTTTTTGTTCGCCAATTCCAACAGGAGTTCGGTGCCCCGGATATTTGTGGTCAAAGACTGCAATGGGTGGTTGATGACGTAATTCACCCCCACAGCCGCCGCGAGATGATAAATGACATCACTCCACTCGACTAAGGGTTTGAGTGTCTCTGGATCAAGCACTGTGCCCACTTTCATTTGGAACCGCGGATTTCCTTCGAGGTGCCGCACATTGTCCAGATCTCCGGTTGAAAGATCGTCTAAAACAAAAACTTCGTGGTCTTGCTTCAAGAGCCGTTCGGCCAGATGTGAGCCAATAAAACCCGCACCGCCCGTAACCAAAAACCTCATGTATTTATTCCTTTCCCATTGCTGAGCAGGACATATCTTCCGCCCAATACCATCCCCACTTTTTTATAACACAGGACACAATATCCCGCTCAAAACATCTAAATATAAGGTCTCGAATGCTTAAAGGCAATCAGAAACCTGAGATGCAATGTACCTCCCATAGATGGGTTCTGATGATCTCATTCATCTTTTTTTATTTGCATTGCAATTTCACGCAACTGACAAAAAGAGAAATCGGTCAATAATCGTCTCAATCGAGGCTCTGTTGCTTTCAGATTGGCGTAGTGCGTCAAACGCGCCTTCCAGTAAAATGCGATCCGTGGATGATCGGGGTCGAGTTCCCAGGGATGTAGATAAAAGATCACAGCCCGCTGTTGTTTGCTCACGGCCCGCATATTTGCACGGCTCACAAAATAGGGAAATAGTCTGAAATACGCGCCTCCAGTTACGGGCAATCGCATTTTTCCCATCTGGCGCACAGAGATTGGAATTTCGCAAATTGGTCCAGAAGCGGTTTTTACAATACGGGGAGCCAAATCAAAATCGGGAATCCCATAACGCCAGTTATGCACTGGAAAAATACTCGAATCACACTGAAAGCCGAGTTCTGCCAAAATATCCAGAGCCCATAATGATTGCGCTGTAATAGAAAAATAGGCCGCGCGATAGGCGGTTACAGGTTGCGCGGTTACATCGGAGATCGCAGCCGAAGCCCGCTGTGTTTCTTTTTGAAATCGCTCGGGCGTCATTTCATAGACCAGATCGTGAGACCATCCATGGCACCCCAATTCGTGCTCTTCACTGGCTATGCGACGTATCAGATTGGGATACTGTTGTGCCACGGGTCCCAGGATAAAGAATGTGCCGCGAACATCGTATTCTGCCATTATATCGAGCAAGTGATGGCAATTTTTCTCAAGGCGCGGCTCGCTTTGCGCGGACATTTGATTGGAGATCGGTATGCCCTGATACCAATCTTCGACATCTACTGTGAAAGCGTGTCGCATTGGCGTATGCTCCGCTGCAGAAGGGCGAGTAGTTGTTCGCTGCTTTTTTCGAGTGCGTAATGCGCAATTACATGGGCGCGACCAGCAGCCCCCATGCGATTGCGCAGGATTTTATTTTCGATCAATGTACCCAAAAATTCGATCCACTCGGCGTCTGTCTCTGCCAAAAATCCGGTTTTTCCAGGGGTGACGATTTCGCAGTTGATTTCGACAGGACTCGCCACTACGGGCAATCCGCAGGCCATGTATTGCAGCAATTTGTACCCCCCTTTGCCCCGCGTAAAAGGATCGTCGGGTAGGGGCATCAGGCCAATGTCAAATGTCTGCAAATAACCAACTTCGGTTTTCAGTGTCCAGTCCAGACGCACAATTTGCAGATCGGGTACATCAAACTCACCCGCGCCAATCAAACGCAACTCTAAATTGGGATATCGCCACGCGAGGGCGGCCAATGGGTCTCGAATCATGTCCAGATACCGCGTTGTCCACTGGCTCCCAATCCATCCCAGTACGATCTTTTCGCACGTTGTTTTTTTTCGGGGGATATAACGCGCGGTATCAATAGGTCCAGTGATTTGCGAAACACGAGGACAATAACGGGCTGCAAATTCAGCGGTGTAGGCATTTTCTACAATCGCGCAGTGTGCGGTTTGCAACATTGCGGGTACGCCCATTGCGCGCCGCCGGGTTCGCAACTGATTGATCCATCCCGCGTTGGCGTTTTCGAGTGTAAAGATGGCGTCGTCGAAATCGAAGAATATTTTGTGTCTGTATCGGCGCAACAGGCGCGGTATGGGAAATGAAAATAACACTTTTTGAAGCAGTATGGCGTCGTATTTCGGTGCTGTAAACACGCAAACCCATCCCGTCCATAAGGTGCGTAAATAGGACAATACATAATACAAAAGACGTGAAAAAATGCCTCTGGTATTGCGTTTGATCAGGTCATCGGGGGTCACGACTTTGACATCACAGGTGACGCCTGCCCGACGCAACAGGGGCAAATAATCGAAAACCCGCGTGCGGCTGCTGGCAGCTAAGGGGCCATACTGCGCGACAAATAAAATTTTCATATCCAGCCGTGTTGCGTTGTCACGGGCGAGCCAGAGCGCTGGTTGAACCAGCCCGGTCCGCTTTCCAATGCGACTTCTCGACCGGTGATGGCAGATTGTTCGGCGGCGAATAAAATTTCCATAATGTGACGCGCCCATTCGCCGTGGGTGGGTGGTTCAATGTCCAGGGCGATGGCTTCGGCAAAGGCTTTCCACTCGTTGTGCATGGTCGAGGGCGGCTCGTCGAAAGGGACGCTTTCCCATTGATTGTTTTTTCCGACTTTGACGTATTTGTCGCCGTGTTCGGTAAAGCGCAATGTGCCATTTGCACAGATAACCTGGCATTCGTAGTCGGGCGCACCATCTGCAAATCCAACGGCTACGGCAATGCCTGCCAGACCATTTTTATAACGGATAAAGGCCGTGGCAGAGTCATCTGCGGCCTGATAGTGGGCGCGGGTTCCAATAGCGGCTGAGACGGATACTGCCTGTGAGCCCATCATCCAGGTGAGGCGATCTACTACGTGTACGCCATTGGTCAACCACATGCCCCCGCCGTGGTATCGGCTGCGGTACTGCGGGCGACGACCGGCGTAGCTCCAGTTTTTGGACATGTAACACACGGCGGTGATGACGGGTCCCAGTGCGCCGGAGTCCAGTATTTCTTTTGCTTTAATGCTGGTGCCGTAGTAGTGTTGCGTCAGGCCGACCATGAGTTTGACCCCATTATCGGCGGCAGCAGCGACCATGTTGTCGCATTGTTCCAGGCTGATGGCCATGGGTTTTTCTACCAGGACGTGTTTGCCAGCATTGCAGGCATCAACTGTGAGACGATGGTGGAGTTGATGGCCCAGGGTGATGGCGACAGCGTCGATTTCGGGGTCCTTCAAGAGGTCGGTGTGGGAGGGATAGCTTTTGGGTATGTCGTATTTGCCCATGTATTCGCGGCGCTTTTCCTCAATGAGGTCGGCAACGGCGACGATTTCGACGTTGTCCAGAGTTTCAATGGCATCGCAGTGGGACCGGGCAATGCCACCCAGACCGATAATTCCAACTTTTAAGTTGTCCATTGTGATTGCTCCTTTGCGAATCAACGAATCAACGAACCCCGCCCATCCTCCCAAAATCAGTGTGTGTTACCATTCGTCTATTTGCCCTCAGACCCACCGAATAACAGCACCGATAATGTTTTTGTCTTCGCCGTTGAGGATATCGCGGTAAAGCTCCGGCGCATCTGTGGACGCAACCTCGTGGGTGATGGTATGGTGCCAGGGAAGAACGCCCGTGCCCATGTTTTTGATGACGGCGCGGCGGCAGGGGGCTTCGCCGTCGTTGCAGGGATAGTACATGGTGAGGCGTTTTCCGTGGGGTGGTAAGAAATTGTAAGAGATGGGGTGGCGGCCGTAGTTGCCCTGAAGGATGAAGGTGCCATGGGTACGACAAAGGGCGATGGCCGGGTCAATGCAGGCGGGTATGCCCGTGCATTCGAAGACGACATCGGCACCGTCGGGGGCGATGTCGCGGACAGCCTGATTTGCATCTGTGCTCTGAATGAGGTGGTCGGCGCCGAGTTTTTGTGCGATGTCGAGGCGGTTGGCCTCCAGGTCTATGGCGATGACTTCACAACCCCGGTGGCTGCATGCAGAGACGACGCCCAGGCCGACGAGGCCACAGCCGTACACGACAACGCGGTCGCCCATTCGGGGGTTGGCCATATCCACGCCGTTGAGGCCCACGGCGGGCATGACGAATAAGCTGGCGGCGGCTTCATCGACACCTTCGGGCAGGTGGGCGACAAAGGCTCGCGGTCCCTGCGTGTCCAGGACTGCGGCAGAGGTGTGCGCGCCCTGGCTGGCAGAGACTTTCTGACCAGATGAAGCGAGGGAGAAAACGCGGTTCCAGCGGTAATAGACGCGGTCGCCAATAGCGAAGCCGGTCGCGTCTTTGCCGACGTGTTCGACAGTGCCGACGGCCTGATAGCCCGTACACAGGGGATAGGGACCGTAGTCGAGCTTTCGGGTGATGGCTGCAAATTCCGTGCCGATGCTGACGCCGGAATACCGGGTTTGTACCGCGATTTGGTCGGGGCGTGGATCGGGAAGGATGATGTCTTCGCAGGCAAAGGTAGGACCCTCATGGGTGATGAGTGCTGTGGCTTGCATGTTTTAGCCTTTTCTTTTACGGTTTGAGATATTCGCTGGGGATGCGCGATCCCTCGTA
>JAPPIE010000234.1:13633-15820 GCA_028874765.1 Gemmatimonadota bacterium | reverse complement strand
TGTATCAGTTTGTTGCCCCTGATTCCCGTTGTCGAAAATCTGCGTGGGCGCGTGGCTTTTGGCGCGGGTTTTTTGCAGGGTGTGGTTTTTTACGGTGCGAGTGTTTATTGGATTGCGTGGATTACCCCCCCGGGTATGGCGGGGGCAATTTTGTATATGTCGCTTTTTCGGGGGCTGTTTGTGTGGTTGTGGTCGTTTGCAATGGCGCGCGTTGGCAGGCTGGGTTTGTGGATGGTGCCTTTTTTGTGGGTGGGGTTTGAATATTTCAATACGCTGGGCGATATGGGTTTTCCGTGGATGTTGCTCGGGCATACGCAGGTGGATTATTTGCCTTTGATCCAGATTGCAGAGGCGACCGGGGTTTACGGGGTGTCGTTCTGGGTGGTGGTGGTCAATCTGATCGCGTTTAAGGCAGTGGAAAGTGCGCGGCGCGGTTTGATGGTTGGTGTTCTGGTTCTGGCTTTTGTACTGCCGGCGGGATTTGGTTTGTGGCGGATGGCAGAGCCGGTTGCTGAGGGCGATTTGAAGGTCGCTATTGTGCAACAAAATGTGCCGCCTGTTGAGAAGTCGTACTGGGGTTTTGATCACAATTTTAACAAGTTGGAGCCTTTGACGATTCAGGCTGCGGAGACGGGGGCGCGGTTGGTTGTGTGGTCAGAGGCGGCTTTGCCGGCGCGTTTGAAAAGTGAAGGCGCGTCGCATCAGGCGTATCAGGCGCGGGTGCAGGCGCTGGTCGATTCGCTGGGCGTTTATCTGTATATGGGAGCGAATCGCTTTGAGGCCGCGGCGCGGGATCGTCTTTACAATTCTTCTTTTTTGTTTGAGCCGGGTGGGGGCGATTTGCCGCATTACGACAAGGTGAAGGTGGTGCCGTTTGGAGAGCGGGCGCCTTTTCCCAAATTGCTCGGGTTTTTGCGCGATTTTCAGTGGAGCGGTGGGGGGTATATCAGCGGCGATTTTGAGAGTGGGACGGTGCTTACGGTTTTTGAGGTGCCGGGTGGAAAGTTTTCCGGGATGATTTGTTTTGATTCGGTGTTTCCCTGGCTTGCGCGCGATATGATGGTTCGGGGTGCCGAGTTTTTGGTGGTGATTACCAATGATGGGTGGTACGGGCGCACGTCAGCGCCTTATCAGCACGCGGATATTGCGACGTTCAGGGCTGTTGAAAACAGGCGTTGGGTGGTGCGTTGTGCCAATACGGGTGTGTCGATGTTTGTCGATCCCTATGGGCGGCAAGAGCAAAAGACGGGTTTGTTTCACGAGGCTGTTGTGGCGGGGATGATTGCACCGCGCAATGAGCAGACGCTTTATATGCGGTTTGGCGATTTGTTTTCTCAGTTGTGCGGCGTGATCGCGCTGATGGGGTTGGCGGTGTCGGCTATTCGCCGGCCGCAAGAGGTGGAGGAAGAGGTTGCACCGCCTGAGGGTACGGTGCCAGCGATTATGCCAGACCGCGATGAAGAAGATCTGCCCGATGAAGGCAAGCCGATGCCTTTTCTCGATCATCTGGAGGAGTTGCGGTGGCGCATTTTGAAGGGGTTGGCCGCGATTATTGTGGGTGCGGTTTTTTGTGGGATTTTTGTCAATGAGATTTTGGCTGTGCTACTCCATCCTACCCGCGAACTGGAAGATGAACTGATATTGCAGACTTTAAGACCGATGGGCATGTTTATGGTCAAGTTGCAGATCGCACTGGTGGGCGGGGGGATTCTGGCGCTGCCGTTTTTGATTTTTCAGGTCTGGATGTTTGTCGCGCCCGGTCTGTTCGCCAGCGAGCGGCGGTTTGTGACGTTTGTGATTGGTTCGGCCACTGTGTGTTTTGTCGTTGGTGCTATTTTGGCTTACTGGCTGGTTATCCCACTGGCGATGAAGTTTTTTGTTGGTATGGCTGAAGATACGATTGTGAAGCCGCAGTTTGATATTGGGGAGTATATCGGTTTTGTGCTGCGCCTTCTGGTGGCTTTTGGCCTGGTGTTTGAGTTGCCTGTGTTGACGTTTTTCCTGGCTAAGATGGGGATTGCAACACGCGATCGGATGCGAAAGGGACGGCGTTATGCGCTTTTGCTCGGGTTTATACTGGCAGCCATTTTGACCCCTCCCGACCCCTTGTCTCAGCTTTTGATGGCGCTGCCGCTTATCGTTTTGTACGAGATTAGTATTTGGGTGGCGCGGATTGTGAATGAGTAG
>JAPPIE010000234.1:0-13533 GCA_028874765.1 Gemmatimonadota bacterium | reverse complement strand
GCTTATCGTTTTGTACGAGATTAGTATTTGGGTGGCGCGGATTGTGAATGAGTAGTGAATAGAGGAGTTACAGGTGAAGATTTGTTTGTTGGCAAGTGGTAGCGGTGGCAATTCGATTTGTGTTCAAAATGGTTCTTCAAGTGTGCTTATCGATGCGGGTTTGACGGGTAAGAAGATCGAGGAGCGTTTGCGGGGTGTTGGGATCGATCCAGCGGGTTTGCAGGCTGTTGTGGTGAGTCACGAGCATGCCGATCACATTAAGGGGGTGGGTGTGTTGGCGCGGCGGTACGGGTTGCCGGTTTGGATGACCGAGGGTACGTTGAATGCTTCGAAGAAGATTTTTCGAGGGCGTGAGAGGATTCGGGTGTTTGAAAATGATGAGGAATTTTCTATTGGCGATCTGTCTTTTCAGGCGTTTCAGTTGCCTCACGATGCGGCTGATCCCGTGAATTTTTCCGTGACGGATGGACATTCCTATGTGACGATTGCAACAGATATGGGTACGGTGACGCAGTTGGTTTATCAGTATATGCGCCGCGCTGATCTGGTGATTATTGAGACGAATTACGATTATCAATTGCTTATGGATGGGCCTTATCCCTGGGTTTTGAAGCAGAGGATCAATAGTACGCACGGTCATTTGTCAAATGATGGGGCGGCCGAGGCGTTGTGCGATCTGGCGCGAGAGGGTTTGAAACAGGCGGTTTTGGCGCATTTGAGTGAAAAAAATAACCGGCCGGATCTGGCGCGAGAGACATGCGCGGATATGTTGCAGAGTCAAGGTATTCGGTCTTTTCCCCTGAGTGTGGCGGAGCAAGATCGTCCAAGTGATATTTTTGTGATTTAGCGAGTAGCTAATCATGCGCTGTAGAGCCTCCATCGCGGCCCTGCTTAAAACATGCAGGGTTAGGCTATGGTATTGTAGGGGACGGCCCCTGTGCCGTCCCGTGTGTCATTGATCGTTGCCTTCGGAAAGGCAGAAGATGGAAAAGTGGATTGAAGAGCTTGTGATGGGATTGGCCAGTCCGTTCCTGCTTGTGATTATTGCGGTGACGCTGTACACGCTCGGCAAAGGCGCGGATTGGCTCGTCGATGAGGCTGTGACGCTTTCGGTGCGCTGGGGGCTGGGGAAAGCGGTTATCGGTGCGACGATTGTGAGTATTGGCACGACGACGCCAGAAGCAGCAGTGTCCGTGTTTTCGGCGATTCAGGGAAAACCAGGGCTTGCGCTTGGGAATGCTGTCGGTTCGATTATTTGCGATACGGGTCTTATTATCGGCCTGGCTTCTTTGATCGCTCCTTTACCTCTCAATCGCCAGTTGGCGTCGCGGTTGTCCAATGTGCAGGTGGGGGCTGGTGTTCTTCTGGTGCTCGCCTGTTTTCCGTGGGCTTCTCCCGCGAAATTGTTTACCCAGGGTGGGGTTTTGCCGCAGTTCGTTGGGTTCGCTTTTGTGGTACTTTTGGGACTTTATATTTGGCAGTCGATCCGATGGGCTGCAACCACGTCGGATGCTGAGCGGGAAGATGCAACCGATGCGGAGGGTAGTCACGCGGGCCTCGTGCTTATGAAGTTGCTCCTGGCGATTGCGGTTATTGTTGTTTCGGCTCAAATTCTTATTCCCAGTGTGAGTATTTTGGCAGAGAGAATTGGCGTGCCAAAGCATATTATTTCGGCTACGCTGGTCGCGTTTGGCACGTCGCTCCCAGAACTCGTGACGGCGATCACCGCTGTCAGACGCGGACACGGTGAGCTGGCTGTTGGCAATATTATTGGCGCAGATATTCTCAATGTGCTTTTTGTCGCCGGTGTCTCGGCTGCGGCAACACCAGGTGGCTTGCAAGCCGATGGTCAGTTTTTCCAATTTTTGTTCCCGGCTATGGTGTTTATTCTCGTTGTTTTCCGCTGCGGCATTTTTGTGTCGGGCAATGCGATGAAGCGCCCTTTTGGGGTTGTGCTGGTGGCGACGTGGCTTTTGGTGACCTTGCTCAGTTATTTGCAAAGCCTGTAAAACCCAAGTCCTTCAGGCTTGGGTCGCATGGCGAAGGGCTTACGATTTTATAGTGTGGTGCTTTTTACTGGCGGCACAATCCTCAAGGGATTGTGGGGGGTGCATCAACAAGATTGCTCTATATTTAACTTGACAGAGAAAGCATATAAATATATATTTTTATTATGGTTAAATCATTCAAATACAGATTGCGACCAACCAAAAAGCAAGAGAAAGTCTTGCTGGCACAAATAGACGAATGTCGCATTTTATACAATCAACTCCTCTGTGCCAGAATACAAGCATGGAAGAACAACAAACAAAGTTTGTCCCGATATGAGCAAAACAAGACTTTGCCCATGCTTAAAAATCAATACAAGCCTTTTTCTCTTGTGCATTCTCAAGTCCTCCAGCAAGTGTGCCAGAGAGTAGATTGGGCATTCAAAGGATTCTTTCGTCGCCTCAAACAGAAAGAAAAGACGGGCGAGAAGGCTGGCTTTCCCAGATACAAGAATGAGAATCGCTATGATTCTATCACCTATCCTCAGTTTGCCAATGGATGTCGATTGGACAACAAGGGCTTGCGATTGAGCAAAATAGGTTGTATTCGC
This sequence comes from Gemmatimonadota bacterium, assembly GCA_028874765.1. Classification (GTDB taxonomy): domain Bacteria; phylum Latescibacterota; class UBA2968; order UBA2968; family UBA2968; genus VXRD01. Next base: position 10,934 of record JAPPIE010000234.1, on the reverse strand, counting down.
ATTGTCCAACATAGACCGCTTGAAGGTGTGCCTAAATCCTGCACAATCACGCGCACGGCGACGGGCAAGTGGTTTGTATCTATCTCTTGTGATATAGGCGATACGCCTGAAAAAGCAGACACAGGCTCTGCTGTTGGCATTGACGTGGGTCTCAATTCCTTTGCTGTGACCAGTGACGGACAGAAAATAGAGAATCAGAGATTCTTTCGCAAAGAGGAAAAGTCTCTTGCCAAAGCACAGCGCAAATGGGACGCAGTGAAAAAAAGACCCAAGACCGACGCCGTAAGAGAAAAGCGTCGTAAAGTCATTGCCAAAGTGCATGAGCGTATCCGTAATAAGCGACATAACTTTGCACACCAAGAATCAAGAAAAATGGTCAATCGTCACGGTTTCATTGCCGTAGAGAAATTGGACGTTCAAGAGATGCAAAAGAACAGACGATTGGCTAAATCAATAGCAGACGTAGCATGGTCCCTGTTTCGGCACTGTCTCGAATACAAAGCGGAAGAAGCTGGTATTGGATTCAAGGCCGTTGATCCTAAGCACACGTCACAAGATTGCTCGGCATGCGGACATAGAGAGAAAAAACCACTTTCTCAGCGTATGCATCAGTGCAAAGTGTGTGGCTATAAGACGGACAGAGACCACAATGCTGCGATAAACATATTGACGTTGGGGCTACAACGTCAGGTGGCTTAACCGCCAAGAAGCCCAACTGCTTCTGCGTTGGGAGTAGTCACGTGCTGTCCATAGATATGCATTAGGTCGTGTCTTCGGCAATCTTTAAGAGTCTGCCAGCGCCCCTTCCAGGATAGGTTCTCGAGTTGGCGCCCGGGTAAGCATAGCCGTTTATGAAAATACGCCGCGGTTTCTGCGAGCGGTTTGGTTCGCTGCCGTGGATGACATAGGGGTTGAACAGAGCCACGCTGCCAGCTTTCATGATCCCCGTTATGGCGGCGTCGGGATTGAATAGTGCCGGGTATTCTTCTTTGCTGCGACTCAGCAGGCCCAGATGTCCCAATTTGCAACTTCCAGGGATGAATTTCAAAGGTCCGCTTTCTTCGGTTACATCGTCAATGGCGATGGCTTGTTGGACAAAGCTGCCGCGTCCGTTGACGTCCTTCCACCAGGGTTTCCCATATCCGCGATGTTCGCTGTCCTGATGCCACGGAAATGCTACGTTGTCGCCGGGTATTTTGAAGTGGGCCTGGTTGATTAACTGGTTCATTTCATTGCTGCCCAGCAATTGGCTCGCCATGCCGAGCAGGCGGGGGTCTTTGCCATAAGCGAGCAATACTGGTTCGGCTGCCCCGCACCAGGAGATGCGATGAATGATGACCTGTCCCGATTCCTTTCTTTCTATGGCAAAATCAGAGCCGTTGTGGATCCCGGGTTCCGATATCGCGTAGGCCATTTTTTGCAGACGGTCAAATCCGGCTCGCATTTCTTCGATTTCGGTGGGTGTGAAAACGTCACGTAAGATGACGAATCCTATTTCGAAGAATGCTTCGACCTGTTCTTCACTGAGCATTAGGTGAGGCGTCAGATTTCCCATTATGTATCTCCCCGAAAAAGCGAAAGGTCCCGAGAAATCCCAGGACCAACTGCCGACCAGGAATACCCCCCAGTCCAGTAATCAAAAATATAGTCCTTAAAAGCCTATTATGTCAAGAATGCGTTTTTGGGATAGTGCGATAATCAAAACAATTATTTTGTATTATTGACAAGAATAGTGCGATTATCTAAATTGATATTGGATAGACGGTTACAATAGAAGATATTCCCCATATTCAGAGGTGCGCCATGGTTATTACTTCCGAAGAGATCGGACAAAGATTGCGATTTGCACGCGAAAGCCGACATATCACTCAAGAGGCTGCAGGTACAGTGCTTGGCTTACAGCGGTCTGCGATCAGTCTTATGGAATCCGGCCAGCGGCAGGTTTCCACGCTTGAACTGACCAGTCTTGCGGATTTGTACGGGCGTTCGGTAGAGTGGTTCGTTAATCCGGATAGCCCGCTTAAGCAGGAAGATCCGGTGGTCGCGCTTTTTCGCGCAGAGCCAGGTTTGCAGAGCGAGGTTGTTCAGGAGCAGGCTCGGCGTTGTTTGCGTTTGCTCAGAGAAGGCGCATCGCTTCGACGGCTGACGGGTCGCGGGACAGATGTTACAGATGTTTCTCTGCCCAGTTATGAACTTCCACCCCCTCGGTCGGTGGGACAGGCGATTGCTCAGGGCCAGCTTGTGGCAGAGCAGGAGCGTCGGCGTCTCGATTTGGGCAATGCGCCGGTTAATGTGTCCGAGACGCTGGCTCGTCAGAATATCTGGACAGCAACTTTGCCATTGCCCGATGAAATTTCGGGTCTTTTTTTCAGTAGTCCCGATTTTGGTATGGCGGTTCTGGCTAATCTCAATCAGGCACCGGTGCGTCGGCAATTTTCTTTTGCTCATGAACACGGTCACGCGCTTATGGACCGCGAGGAGGCGGCTACTGTTACGAGTGCTCACAATGCTAAGACGAGGACTGAGCAGCGGGCGAATGCTTTTGCAGCCGCTTTTCTGATGCCCGAAGAGGGTGTGCGAGATTTTCTACACAGTCTGGGTAAGGGAAGAAGTGCCCGCCGCGAGGAAGCGGCGATGGATGCCGTTACGGGAGAGGGTTTTCAGGGTGCGTTGCGCAGTCCAGCGCGTTCGCAGAATATAACCTATGTGGATGTGGCTCTATTAGCCCGGCACTTTGGTGTGAGCTATGCGGCGGCGGTTTGGCGGTTGCGCGGTTTGAATCTTCTGAGTGCTGAGCAAACGGAAACGCTTCTCGATCAGACCGAAGAGGCTAACCGTTATTTGCGCGCTGTAAGAGCTTATGCCGATGTGGAAGATTCCGAAGATGAAACGCCCCGAAATCACGAGTTGGATTGGCAGGTTCTGTGGTTGGCTCTGGAAGCGTGGTGGCGCGAGAAGATTTCACAGGGCCGCCTGCTCGAAGTGGGCCGCCTGTTGAATATTGAAGATGAGACGATTCTGGATTTGGCGAATTGATTTCTTGGGGTTATATACAAAGGGGCTGGATGATAACAGTAAAACGAGGTATGAGATATGTATTACAACGAAGTCATAAAGGAAATAGCGAGGCTTACCGAGACCGGACGTGGATTTGGAAGCGTGCAAACGCTATACAGAGGGGAAAATGAGTGCTTCCCTTCTATATCGTCTGGGTTGTACCGTTATTTTTTGGGACACGATGCTTGGAACGCTAAAAATGACGATGAAAAAGAGCAATTTCTTTTTAATTACGAAAAGAAAATTGTTCAATACGCGTCGATTTTCGCAGGGTACGGAGATGAAGATTATTCAGTTGAAAGCAAAAGTTGTGTCGAGGATTTTTCGTCTAAACAATGGGAACTCTTGGCGGATGTCCAGCACAGAGGGGGGATAACTAATTTCATAGATTTTACAAGGGATGTGAATATTGCCTTGTTTTTTGCTTGTTATAGTGAGGCTGATTCACCTTGGATCCAGAATCATTTACGCGATAATAATAAAGATGGGCGTATTATACTTTATCACCATGTAAGTATGCAGCCAAAGCATGACGTGCTGAACTTTCCACAAGTTGCGTACAGTAGAATACAATCTGGTGTCTTGGTTCGACCAAGAACTTATGGTATTATGGACATCAACGAAAGTTGCATTGATATCATCACGATTCCTGCGCAAAAAAAGAGAGAGATTTGGGGATATTTGGCGGGTTTATGCAATATAAGACTATTGACCATTTATAGTGATCTACATGGTTATGTCAGAAATCAGCATTTATTATTTCCGAAGTTAAAGAAAAAATGACTTGGTATAAAAATTTTTAATGAACTGCATCCACTGTCAAGGGCAGATGAAACGCTCGAATGCGCCATTCCATGTTGACCGCGAAGGCTATCATCTGATGTTTGATACAGTCCCAGCCTGGGTCTGTGAACAGTGCGGTGAGGCGTATTTTGAAGAGCGCGAAGTCACCGCAATTCAAAGTGCGATTAAGGGGCTGGACCAACAGGCTCGGCAATTGGTTGGTTAAGGTACTTATGAATGCAATCGAAAGGCTCAAAGCCTTCGAATCCGTAAACGACCTGAACGATACACGACTATCATGGGAGGCGTCCAATCAACTGAGGCTGTCAGGAGATCGCCCAAGTCCGCAATCACTTCAGAGGGAAGACGCCCACCTGGTCTCAAATAAATAATGCCTGTTAGGGGATAACCACGAAAAACAGCTAATGTCCCAAAATCGGAATCGTGCGTCAGGACAAATCGGTCCATTGCGTATGCCCGAGCCAATATTTGTTCGTCGCTTAAATGTCCCCATTGCTGTTCCATAGAGGACACAATATCAATTCCGCTTTCACGCAGAAACTGAATAACAGGAATCCCGATATTCATATCCGCCACAAGAGGTGGCAACATACGTCAGACTCCTGAAGCCAGTTTGACATCAATCACAATATCGTTTTGCAATGCCTTTGCAGCGTATTCCAAAACACCATTCACGTCTTCAACTGTTAATACCGGATACGCCTCCACGATTTCTCGATGTGACATATTGCGTGCGAGTAAGCCTAAAATATGCTCAACACTTAATCGCGTGCCTTCAATAACTGGTTTACCACCCAGAATCCCTGGATCTGAAATAATGTGTTTCATGTTTTAGCTCCTACCGGATTTAATGAGGTATATTTAAAAAAAGAGCGTATCCTTTAATGACTCAGGTGCAGGAGAAAGGATACGCTACCTGTCAAAGAATATACTCCTTGTGAAGTCGAAAGCATAGTACAAGATAGAAGTATTGGTACTGGAAATATAGTCCTTAAAAGCCTATCATGTCAAGAATGCTGTGGTCGTGTAGCATTTGTCTGTAGCCCCTTGCATGTAAGTATGTCATTCCTTATTTTAGGTATGACGCGAGATACATGTCCTTCAGTGCCCGCGGATTTTATGGGATTAAATTACCATGCTCAAACGCCTTTACATTGACAACTACAAGTGTCTGACCAACTTTGATATTCGTTTCGAGGAATTGACGCTGCTACTCGGGCCAAATGGATGCGGCAAGTCGGCTGTGTTTGAAGTTGCGGGGAAATTGCGCGATTTTATTCGCGGCGATGCACGGGTTGGCGAATTGTTTCCCCGAACCGATCTCGCGCACTGGAGCATGAAGCCCGAGCAACATTTCGAATTGGAAATCGATATCCTCGGCGGACTATGTCTTTATCGGCTTGTGATTGAGGTCAAACCGGAGATACGATTTGCGCGTGTGATGTGTGAAGAGCTTCTGTTTGATGACAAGCCACTCTTTGCTTTTGAAAATGGCGAAGTACAACTTTATTGCGACGATCACAGCGAGGGGACAAAATATTCTTTTGATTCGACGCGATCGGGACTCGCGCTGGTGGCTGATGGTCCTGACAATACCCGGTTGTGTGCATTCCGAGATCAAATTCGACGTTTTGTGACGCTTTTTTTGGAGCCAAAACGCATGAGCAACGGTTCTGCTTCCGATACCGATATGCTCAGTAGTGGGGGAGAAAATTTTGCGTCGTGGTATCAGGGACGTTTACAGGAGGATCCGCGCCGGATCTTTGAAGCAATGGATCAGCTACGCGATGTTCTGCCCGGGTTCGTAGATTTGAGACTTGTGCAAAAAGGGAGTGATTATAGGGAGTTGCAAGCCGAGTTTTCCCCGGGTGGTGTAAGAAAAAACTCTATCTATCGGTTTGATCAACTCTCTGATGGACAGCGTGCTTTGATCGTGATTTATTTGCTGCTCTTTGCCGATGACGCTGAACGCACTTTGTTTTTGGATGAGCCGGATAACTATGTCACTCTTCCGGAGTTGCAACCTTGGCTTGCCGAGTTGGAAGATGGCTGTGGCGACACGCTGCCGCAGACTATATTGATTTCGCACCATCCAGAAGCGATTGATTTTCTCAGCGATAAGGCAGTTTGGTTGGGGCGTGACCCTGAGAATCACACGCGCATCCTGGACGTCACAAACGACACGATGTTAAAAACCTCTGAACTCTACGCCCAAGAGCTTGTACCGTGAAATGTGTATGGAGACGAAGTATGAGGGATCCTATTGTCGAAGAAATTAGAAAGATAAGAGATTCCCACGCGGCGAGGTTCCAGTTCGACTTACACGCGATCTGCGAAGATCTTCGTAAAAAAGAGAAGATGTGTGGTCACCCCATCGTGTCACTGCCTCCCAAACGTATCCTTAAGAAACCGGTTGAGTAAAGTTCCATGGTCAACTTGGAATTGATTATGGCAAATCATCAAAGGATGTTCGATGTTTCCGAACATCCTTAATTCTTTGTCTGGAAATCTGCTATGAAAAAAATAAACAATAAAGAGACTACAGATGAGGTTATCCAGGAGACCAGAAGGATCAAAGAAGCCTTGGCAAAGTCTATGGATTTTGACATTGATCGCATTCTGAAAGATGCAAGGCTGAGACAGAGAAAAAGGGGTAGGAAGATTATTTCTCCTCCAGTCCAGCAAACTGCGATGGATTACATAAGATACTCATCGCCTCAGTATTGATTGGGGCTGTTCACACTAAGACAAACTCTTACTATCACCGACAACTTCGTGGTATTCTTTCTTATGAACCTTGATGAGTTTCGCGATCTGAAGGATGGCTGGCTCGAAGGAGAAGGGGGAGCCCCAAGTCTGGACGGACTGGACTGGTTGGCCGCGACTTTCGACCGCCACTTTCCCGATGACTTGCCTTTGCCTTACCTTTATCCGACGCCCAAAGGTGGTGTGCAGGCAGAATGGTCTCTATCGGCGAATGAAATCAGTCTCGAAGTGGACCTCATTACTCGCCAGGGCGCATGGCATCGATTGGACATGAACACCAATGCTGATGATGCACGAAAATTGAATCTGGACGACGTCGAGGGTTGGACATGGGTTGTTGCGGAGATTCGCAAAATGGTGGAAGGGGCGATGGTGTAATTTGGCAGACGTGTTCTACTGAATGCGATTGTCGCACATAGTATTAATAGAGCTAAAAACTGGGATTTAGGGAATGGCTTCACAAGAAATACTTGAACGCGTACGGCGTGCTGCTACCCAACGTGTACTCTTTCTTCCCCATGCAGTTCGCCAAATGGCACGACCAGACAGGATGATTACGTCAGATGAAATCCGAACTGTTATTATGCAAGGCGAAGTAATTGAGGATTATCCTGAGGATGTGCGGGGTCATAGTTGCCTGCTGCATGGTCAGGGAGTTGACCAGCGAGATATCCATGTAGTCTGTGCTCCTAAGGAGGATTTTCTCGCGGTAATCACAGCGTACCTTCCTGCTGAGGACCAGTGGGGGCAAGACTTACAGACAAGGAGATAACAATGAACTGCATTCACTGTCATGGGCAAATGAAACGCTCAAGTGCGCCTTTCCACGTTGACCGAAAGGGTTATCATCTGATGTTTGACACAGTCCCGGCCTGGGTCTGTGAACAGTGCGGTGAGGCGTATTTTGAGGAGCGCGAAGTCACCGCAATTCAAAGTGCGATTAAGGGGCTGGACCAACAGGCTCGGCAGCTTGTTGCTGACACTTGAGACACCTTAGCGCAGGTTTGCACATGGAGCTTTACGAACTCGTCCTTGAAATGAAGCAGCTTGAACGGCGGCTCACACTTTACGAGGAAAAATACGGGATTCTCAGCCAGGATTTTTACGACATTTTAATGGCGGGGAAACTATCGCGCTACGACGGTTTTGACGAAACCCGAACGGATTTCAGTCGGTGGAAAGGTATTTACGAAATCTGGCAACGTCGCAAGACAGCCTATAGCGCACTAATCCAACAAAGCGATCCGGCAGACGCATTGCGTGTACAACCCGCTTATTGATTAAATCTGAAAGTCTCCTCAAATTTTTTGCTACGACCAATTTTTCCTACCCGGAAATCCATTATGAATTTCTTTTTTAAAACGAAAGAAAATCGTTTTTTTATCTTTCTGGGGGATTGTTTCTGCCGACTCCTCTCGCCCTGGACTCCTCTCACCGTATTGTTGATAATTGCTGTGTATGTTATGTTCGGAGAAGGCAAATATATTTCTGAACTTTTAGGAGTATCAAGCAAAGAGGCACCAAAAAACGAGGTGCTGAAAATTATAGGAATCCTCATGGGTGGCATCTTGGTCGCTTGGCAAGCTTGGGCTTCTCACAGACGTGCTAAGACGATGGAGGAGACCGCGAAATCGCAGGTCAGAGCCACAGAGGAGCAAGCGAGAGCCAATGAGAATACTGAGCAAGGTCTGCGACAAGAGCGTCTGAAAAATGCCATTGAACATTTGGGGCACGAAAAGGACTCCGTGCGCTTGGGTGGGGCCTACGAACTCTTCCATCTGGCGGAAGACAGCAAAGATTTGAGAAAGACAGCACTGGATATGCTCTGTCTCCATATCCGCCAGACGACGAGTGAAGGTGAGTATCGAAAAAAGCACAAATCTAAACCCTCGGAAGAAGTACAAAGCCTATTGACATTGCTATTCGTGCAGGATCACGAGATTTTCAAAGGTCTTCAAATCAACTTGCAGGGAAGTTGGCTCAATGGGGCTGATCTATGGGGAGCGCGTTTAGAAAAGGCTTTTCTGACAAGGGTGAATCTGCAAGGGGCTACGCTTACGGAAGCGCATTTACAAGGGGCTGTTCTGACTGGGGCGTATTTGCAAAAGGCTGATCTTCGTGAGGCACGCCTACAAGGAGTTCATCTTGACAAGGCGTATCTACAAGAGGCTAATCTTAGCAAGGCATGCCTGCAAGGGGCTACGCTTATCGAAGCACGCTTGCAAGGAGTTATTCTTAAATGGGCGTACTCGCAGGGAGCAATTCTTTATAGGGCGTATTTGCAAAAGGCTGATCTTTCTGGAGCACGACTACAAGGGGCTATACTTTATTTTGCTAATTTGCAGTGCGCTAATATGAAAGACATAGGGCTTCAAGGGGCTATTCTTTGTGGGTCACACCTGCAAGGGGCTATTCTTTGGATGGCGCATCTACAAGGGGTTGTTGGCGTAAAGCATTTGCCAATGGATTTTCAGGGTGAACTACACATGTGGGGTGCCGAAGCATGGAGGAATTTCCGTAAGCCATCCAGATTTGCGAAGCGCATAAGGGAGTCAATAGATAGGGAAGATGACATATCTGGCATGGTTTTCGCGGGCGGATTGACTAAAGAAGATGTGGACGCCTTCGTAGAAGGTTTGTCTAATAGAAAAGCAAAGGAGTTGCGAGAGAAACTGGAACCGCACGTTGATCGGGACCCAAGCCTTGAACTACCGACAGACAGCGAGGCCATTACCGGGGCCTACACTGAAGAAGAAGCCGAACAATGGATTGCCGAATACGAGAAAGCCATGTCAGAAGTGCCGGAGGACGATAGCTGATGCCGATTCTACACTGGCTAACACGAGACGAAGATATACGCGCTGCTACTCGCGTGCCGTATCGATTGCTGGAGGAAGTATCCGACCTTTCCTCTAATGATACGGATGCTGACAATATGCTCATCCATGGTGACAACTTGGACGCGCTCAAGGCATTGCTGCCGTTCTATGCCGGACAGGTGAAGTGCATTTACATTGATCCGCCGTACAATACGCGCTCAGCTTTTGAGCACTATGACGATAATCTCGAACACAGCAAGTGGCTGGCGATGATGTGGCCGCGTCTTGAAATATTGAGAGAGTTTCTGACGGATGAAGGGTCAATCTGGATCAACATTGATGATGACGAGGGACACTACCTAAAGATCATTGCGGACGAGATCTATGGTCGAAGAAATTTTATTGTCAACTGTCTTTGGCAGAAGAGAACATCGCCGGACGGAAGAATAAATATGGGTGATGCCCATGACCATATTTTTGTTTATGGTCATCAGGCCACAAGAGGTAGCTTAAACAACCTGCCTCTCACGGAGGAACAGAGGAATTCGTACAAGAATCCCGACAACGGCTTACGCGGCCCGTGGGTTTCTACGGATTTCACCGCCCAAGGTTATCGACCAAATCAAATGTATGAAATTGTAACCCCTGCCGGTGTTCGCTATTCTCCACCAGAAGGCCGATGCTGGGCTAATGTTGAAGAGAACTTTAGTCGTCTGTGTAATCAAGGACGTATATGGTTTGGGAAGGACGGCAAATCTCGACCGCGCGTGAAAAACTATCTGTCGGAAGCAGAGGGGGTGAAATCCTGGAGTTGGTGGACCAACAGGGAAGTAGGCCATAATCAGGAAGCGAAAAAAGAAATAAATGCTCTGTTTGGGGCATCGAATGCTTTTGACACGCCAAAACCCGAACGCCTCATTCAACGCATCCTTCATATCGCCACCAACCCCGGCGATCTCGTTCTCGATTCTTTTCTCGGTTCTGGCACAACGGCGGCGGTGGCGCATAAGATGGGGCGGCGGTATATTGGCATTGAGATGGGTGAGCACGCGATCAGCCATTGTGTTCCGCGTCTGCGGAAAGTGATTGAGGGCGAGCAGGGTGGTATTTCAAAGAGTGTCAATTGGCAGGGCGGTGGTGGGTTTCGCTTCTATCGCCTCGGTCCGCCTGTATTTGATGAGGATGGGCAGATTCGGTCAGATATTGGATTTTCCGTGTTGGCCGCGCATGTTTATTTTAGCGAGACCGGACATCCGTGGAAGGGGAAGGGCGATTCGCCGTTTCTCGGTTTGCACGATGGTCGTGCCTATGCGTTGTTGTATAACGGTATTCTCGGCGATAAGCGACCGGGTGGTGGCAATGTTTTGACCCGTGCAACATTGGCGCACATCCGAGAGGAAATCGCCAAAGTACATCCAGATGCCGAGGGCCCACTGACGGTTTATGGCGAGCAGTCGCGTTTGATGCCACAAACACTTGAGCGCGAGG
>JAPPIE010000296.1 GCA_028874765.1 Gemmatimonadota bacterium | reverse complement strand
AGAATGGCAATGCCCGCGCGGTTTAAGACCACGCGATTTACCCACAGGCTGGTATCTAAATCTGAAGGCGGGTCAAATGGCTTGAGAAAAAGGTAATACGATGTATCCTCAAACGCCTCCGTCGAAAGCAAAATCGCAATCAAAAGGCCAACGGCGAGCATGCCAGCCGCATTGCCACTGCGACACAAGACAGAAAACAGAAATGTGGCTCCTACCATAAAAAAGGCAGGGATACATGCATTCAATCCCCCCAGGAGATAGGGAAACTCCGCAAAAAAATAGTAGGAAATCGTGCTCATTGCCATCAGCGTGGCAATGAGCGCAACGCTGATCGACACAATTCTCACGGCCCACGTCGCGTAGTGGCTGACCGCCGTGCTGAACAGAATTTCAAGCGTATCCTTATCCCTCTCCCCCGACACCAGATCCATTGTCAGGTAAATTGCAAGCACCGTGCCCGGCACTTCAACCAATACATGGAGGGCTTGTTCGACTGAAAGCCCTTCACCTGGACGCCAGATTGCAATCGCGTACAAAATTGCGTAATACGCGACAATCCCGCCAAACATAAAAATCATTTTGCGGTGAAAAACGATTCTCATGCTCAGACTGTGCATTTTTCCGACAAAGAAAAGCAACTCACGCCATGTTAGACTGTTTGTATTCATCGCCATGTCGCAAAAGGTAGAGATACGCATCTTCGAGGGTGGGCGCAACAGCACGCGCTTCTGGGATGGGATCAGTGGCGAGAAACCGCACCCGAATCCCATCGGGCACGCGCACATGTGTAATCATATCCAGGTCGCGTTCCAGTGCTTCAAAACGCGGATCTGGCAGCAGAGCCTCCCACACCTTATCGCGCGCCAAATCGCGCATCTCAATCGGGGTTCCCGTATAAAGCAGCTTACCGTGATTCAGCACGGCCAATCGGTTACAACTGCCCGCAATATCTTCGACAATATGTGTGGAAAAAATAATGATTTTTTCCTGGCTAAATCGCGCCAGCAAATTCCTGAACCGGATCCGCTCGAGCGGGTCCAATCCCGCTGTCGGTTCATCCACCACGATAATCTGCGGTAAGTGCAGTAGGGTTTGTGCAATGCCCACGCGCTGTTTCATACCGCCAGAGAACGAACCAATCAGATCGTCTCGTCTATCCCACAGATTGACCTGTTCCAGACATTCCTGAACGCGCTTGCGCCGCGCGACCCCATCCTTAAATCCCTCTAAAAGCGCGCGGTATTCCAGATAATTATACGCAGACATGTGCAGATACAGGCCAAAATGCTGCGGCAAATAGCCAATCACCCCCTGCATATTCCGATGTGTAAGCGGTATTGTGCCATTGGCGAGTACCGACCCGTAATTTGACGACAAAACCCGACACACAATCCGCATCAGCGTGGTCTTGCCCGCGCCATTGGGGCCCAAAAGACCAAACATCCCGCGCGGAATATCGAGACTCACACCGCCGAGAGCCTGGAATTGTGGGCGCGGAACGCCAATCAGGGGAACGGCTGCCGCCCCGCGGTACACGATGCCTTTAACAGGGCCTAATTTGCCCGGTATATGCTCGGGATCAACGCGACCTTGTCCAACGCGATTTGCCAAAAACCCGATGATGCGATAGAGCAAGTAGATTGCAGTAGTGGCGATGGTCAAAGATATAAGTTCCAAACGCCAATGGATAAAGGCGATAAAGACCAGCGGCAAAATCAATCGGGCGATTTGTGATATCCATCTGTTCTCAATCTGAAAATCGCGCAAAGCTGCCGCGCATAGTATGAGGTGATGCACGAGGCCCCATATAGCAAGCCCTGCCAAAAATATCCAGGCTCCCTGTTCAAAATAGGTTTCCAAATAAATCAAAAGTGCCAGAAGTGGTAATTTCCACCACAAACTGTCCTTAATCGCCTTTTTATCTATCAATACCTGCCCGCGCTCTAAAAGGCGCTGATGACGCCGCTTAAAGCGATCCCATTCGTGCTTAAATCGTCCCGGCGCGCCATAAATTTTGGTCAGATTGCGAATTTCGAGATGTTCAATATTGCCGATCTCGGCAAGAGAATCCATACGCGCGCGATAAATGCGTTGCACTATCCAGATTACACCCATACACAACATCCAGGCTGGCAATGCCAAAAGACAGGTCCAGAACAAACTCTGGTAATAACCGTCAACCCAATATGTCAATCCCGCGGCTGCCGTTGTTCCCAATACGATCCCGAACCACCCAATATCCGTCAACCAGGCTTTGGTCTGATCAATTCCCATGTACACCACGGGAATAAATACGAGGGTGGAAACCGTTGAAACAGCCAGCCCTCCGATTACCACAATCGCAAAGGGGGGCCAAATTTCGTAATCGCCGCCAAATATGAGTGCCAGAGGCAACATGCCCAAAATGGTGGTTGCCGAAGTCATTAAAACAGGACGCACGCGCGACCGGCTCGCCGTGAGCACCGCGCGTTCTCGCCTGAACCCACGGCGGCGAAGGGTTTCAATCGCATCGATCAGCACGATCCCATTGTTGACGGCAATACCGCTCAAAACAATAAGCCCCAACAGTGCCATTGGCGCTTCTTGCGAGGTCAATCCCGTCCCCGATAAGATCAGTGCCCAGCACGATCCAATAATTGCTGCGGGCAACGTACACAAAATAATCACAGGCGCGGAAAGCGATTCAAACAAAGAGGCCAAAATCATAAAAATCAATAGAGCGGCAATGCCCATCATCCAGTAATAAATCGTCTCTTCCTCTGCCTCGATCATTTCGATGCTATACCCTTCGGGCAGCACCATTTCAGAGACCACGGCTTGCACATAGGCGCGGGAGGCTTCCAGCAGAGGTTGAGACTGCAAAATTTCTTCGGCAAAGCGGTACGAGACAATCACGCGCCGCGATTGATCGGTGCGCAAAATCATACTCCTGCCCTGATCCCGGCGCACATGCGAAACTTCCACAAGGGGAATGTAAGTCCCTCCCGTACCCAGAATCGGCGTCTGTCTCAATCCCGCAATCCCCTCCCCCTCTTCTTCGGGGTCTTCGACATTGCGAACATCAATCGGGATTTCTGTGCCTTCGGGCGTGAGAAATGAAATATTGGATCGCGCACCGCGCGGATTGGCGTCGGATACGGCATTGAGCACCTGGCGCACCTGCAATCGCCGATCAAACATTACTTCCTCATCGGGCAACACATGCACTTCGGATGCGCCGCGTTCTGCATCGGCTCTTACGCTATTCGGATCGATTTCCTCCAGTTCTTCGAGGCGATAGACCAGATCGTCGGCAAGCATTTGAAGCACCGTAAAATCATAGCCGCGAATGACAGCCATTTCCGAAGGCGCGCCCCCTTCCAGATTGAATCCGCCCGAGGCCTGACGGGTGCCCCGAATACCGCCTCCCCCGCCTCCTCCTCGGCCCCCACCACCTCCCCTGCCCGTGCGCGCGATGGCCTCATAACTCACAATCGCATTTTGGACATCACCGAATGACTCTTCGAGATTTTCCTTGATGAGATCGACAGAAATCTGGTCGGGGCGTTCGGATAAGGGCAAAAGTTCCACATTGATACTCGCCTGGGTTTCGCTGATACTGGTCGTAAAGCGATCTATACCTTTGAGATCTCGCACAGCACTTTCAATTTCGCCAACAACAGCATCGAGGGCTTCAATAGTCGTGCCTTCGGGCATGCTGATATAGACGGTAAAACGGCTTTCTTCACGACGGATATCTTGTTGTAGCATAAAGAAAAAAGAAATGATCAACGTGATGACAAGCGCGCCGACAATACCCAGTGACACGCTAATTCTGTGGCGCAAGCCCGCTTTGAGGCACACCGTGTACATCTCGATCAATGCGCCTGTTCCCGTCGGTGGTCGAGATGCGAGAGAAAGGGTTTTCGATGCGAGGGCAGGCACAAGTGTGAGGGCTACGAGCAGAGAGGCAAGCAGAGGAAAGGCGATGGACAGCGCGAATTCTCGCAGGATATCTTGAAAGTCGCTTTGAATAAAAACTACGGGTATAAAAACAGTAATTGTAGTCGCGGTTGCCGCAACAACGGCACGTGCCACCTCATCGGTTCCTGCTTTTGCGGCTTCTTTGGGAGATTTGCCCTGTTCAAAATGCTTGAAAATATTTTCCATGACCACAATGCCATTGTCCATCAACATGCCAACTGCAAGCGCGAGGCCGCACATCGAGAGCACGTTCAAACTGAGATCCCACATATACATCAGATTAAATGTGAGCAACAAAGAACACGGAATGGCGAGGAGCAAAACAGCGACAAAGCGCAAATTTCTCAAAAATAAGAACAAAACAAAAAGCCCGAGCAATCCCCCGACAACAGCGGCCCGTTTGAGGAAATTGAGGGCTTCGTTCATAATCTCTGCCTGATTCTGGCTGATCACGAGCTGGATATTTTCGTATGCAAGATCGCCGTTGACGCGTTCGATGGTGTCTTCGAGTTCTCCTGCAAGTTCGATGAGATTGGCTTCATCGTCTTTTTGAATGCGGATGCCAACGGCGGCTTTGCCATTGATGCGTTGCAGATCTGTGCGCTCTTGAAGGCCGTAGCGAATTTTGGCAATGTCGCCAAGGTGCAGGGGCAATTCGGGTTTGATCACGACTCTGCGGATTTGCACGAGGTCTGTAAATTGGCCCTGAATGCTGACCGCATAAGCCTGGTCGCCGTCGTACACTCGCCCGAGATATTGTCGTCGCGTATTAAACGCATTGATGCGATTGCGAACATCAGACATCGAAAGCTGGTGCGCCTGCAGCATCAATGGATCGACAATAATTTCAATAGCCGTCCTTTGCCCGCCCAGGACCTGCGCGTTGACAACGCCATCGACCGCTTCCAATTCCGGTCTGATTTTCTCCTCGGCAAATTCGCGCAACCAGTTTATATCGCCTTCGCCCAACACGTGAATTTGCATCACCGAAGCACTCAGATCAGAGGAATCAAAGCGCTGTATGTTGACCCGCGTTCTTTCGGGCAAAAGCGGTTGTAGGCGCGTGATGCGGCTTTCGAGCTGCAACAGGGCGAATTTCATATCCGTATTGGGCGCGTAGGAAATGCGTACCCCGCCATTGTTCTGGCGAGAAAAGGATTCGTACGCCTCAATGCCTTCGAGTTTGCCCACCTCTCTCTCGACGGGCATCACCAATTCCCGCTCGACCTGTTCGGGCGAATAGCCCTGCTGAGTGACTGTGACAAAGACCTCCGGGCGGACGAGTTCGGGAAATATCTGAACGGGCAATCGATCCAGAGAAATCGCGCCTAAAATAGCCAGACCAAGAAAAAACATGGCCGTGGTCACGGGCCGCCGAACGGCAATACCAGCAAGTGTCACGCGGATTTCCTCCGGAGTCGGTCAACCAGTTCATACATGGTGGGTATCACGAGTAAGGTCATCAATGTCGATGTTACGAGGCCAGCAATGACGGCTATAGCCATCGGTG
Organism: Gemmatimonadota bacterium; assembly: GCA_028874765.1. Taxonomy (GTDB): domain Bacteria; phylum Latescibacterota; class UBA2968; order UBA2968; family UBA2968; genus VXRD01. The sequence continues at coordinate 10,786 of JAPPIE010000296.1, read as the reverse complement.
CGCGCAATTTTGCCCCCTCGCCAAAACCGAGTGCCATGGGCAGCAGGGCGAGAATGGTCGTCGCACTCGTCATCATAATGGGGCGCAAGCGGTCCTGACCGCCCTGTAGGATCGCTTCTCGCAACGTCAGGCCAGCTTGCCTGAGCTGGTTGATGCGATCCACGAGAATGATCGCATCGTTGACCGCAATACCGCCCAGCATAATGATGCCGATATAAGCCATCACACTGAGCGGTTCGCCCAAAAGATAGAATCCAAATATCACGCCGACGCCGGCTAATGGAACGGAAAACATGACTGTGAATGGATGGAGCGTGGATTCAAATAGCGACGCCATAACCATATAGACCAGCACAATCGAAAGCAGAAGTGCGAATTTGAGACTTTCAAATGACGCTGCGCGTTCGCGCTCTTCCCCGCCAATTTCAACGCGATACCCCGACGGCACAACCACTTCCTGCATGGTGGCGCGTACGTCGGCAACGGCTTCACTTAAAATGCGTCCTTCTGTGAGATATCCCGTAATGCGCCCTACGCGACGCTGATCTTCTCTCAAAATTTCGCGGGGACCTTCAATAATATTGAGCTCGGCAATATCCCCCAACGTCAGGATCGCGCCATCTGTTCCTTCGATTTGCATGGTGTGGAGTTCGCGCAGATCAATATCTCGATATTTTACCCGGATATCCCGCGTGCGCTGGTCTTTAGATAGTTCGCCAGCAACTTCACCGGATAGTTGTCTTTCCAATGTGCGGCTGATGGTCTGGGTGGTCAATCCGAATGCCGCCGCTACCTCATCGCGAATCGCCAGATCGACTTCTGGCTGCCCGCCCTGAAAACTCGTGCGCACATTATACACCGAGGGAAGACCCTCGATCCTCGCCTGAAGTTCTTTGGTGATACGCGCCAAAATATCGAGATTTTCCCCGGACACTTCGACCTGAATGGGTGCTTCTTGTCCTCCCATCACGCCTTCAAGCGCGGTTTCGTGCAGCTTGTATTTCACTTCGATATCGGGCATGGCACTTAAAATGGGATCCAGGTCGCGCACCAATTCGCTGACGCTGCGCGACCGCTGTGTGTGCAACGCCACCGATAGAGTCGCGCGATTGGGACCCGTCGGTTCGCCTCCGGTCGATATCCGAGCGGGGTTGAGGCCGGTCAGCGCGTACACATGCGCCACATCGCTCCCGCCAACGCTTTCGACAATCTCTTTGACGTGCAGGGCGACCTGATCGCTCAGTTCCACACGCGAGCCTTCGGACAATGTGAGGTCAATTTGGAATAGCCCTTGATCTTCGCGCGGGATAAATTCGGTCTGCAACTCGCGGGCGATATACCCGGTTCCGCCCAGAATGAGCAATACGACGCCGAGCATGATGAGTTTGCGGTTCAAAATACCATTGAGAAACCGATAGTATTTGTCCGACCGAACAGTCGTTTTGTGCGTCGTATTCAACCGTCTAAAGATGCGCGATGTCAGCATCGGAATCGTCGTCATTGCCACAACCAGAGAAGACAACAGAGAAAATGCAACTGTCCATGCCTGATCCACAAAGAGTTTGCCCGCCAGCCCCTGCAAATAGACAATGGGCAAGAAGACAGCCACGGTCGTCAGCGTTGAAGCCAAAATTGCCACGCCGACTTCAGAGGCACCGCGGCTCGACGCTGTGCGCGCATCCTCGCCGCTTTCGAGATGGCGATAAATATTCTCAATGACCACAATGGCATTGTCAACGAGCATGCCCGCGCCCAGAGCCAATCCACCCAGTGTCATAATATTCAGGGTCAAATCCTCAAAGTACATAAGCGTGAATGTCGCCAATACGGAAATGGGGATTGCCAACCCGATCACCAGTGTCACTGTCCAGCTCCGCAACGCGATCAAAAGCACGAGAATCGCCAAAAATGCCCCGTGAATGGCAGATGTTTCGACTTCTCCTATGGCGTCTTCGACAAATCGCGCCTGGTTTTCGACGGTTGTGAAGTGCATGCCGCTCAGATCTGCTTCGATATCGTCTATCGCATCCAATACCGTATTGACCACGGCGACTGTATTGCTGCCGGCTTCTTTGTAAATGGCGAGACCAACGCATTCCCGTCCGTCGAGGCGCACAATGGTTTCTCGCTCTTGATATTCCAGGTCAACCGTGCCCACGTTGCGCACGCGTACCGGCACGCGATCGCCAGAAACTGTGCCCCCTCCCCCGCGCCTTTCTCCCACGATGACTTCCCGCACATCGTTTATGTCATCTAAGCGACCGAGGGCTTTGACCAGATACGACTGCTGATTTTCTCTGAGCGTACCTCCGGATACATCGGCATTTGCTTGTGCGATGCGATTGATGACCGCATCGGATGAAAGCCCAAACGCTTCGAGCAAATAAGGATCGAGTGTAACGCGCACTTCCTTTTCCGCTCCCCCTTCCACCTCGGCAGACGCCACGCCGTCGAGGGCTTCCAATTTGGGTTTGATCAACAATTCTACCGTACCCATCAATGCGTCGAGTTCCGTGTTTTCGTCTGCTGTAATCGCAATGCGCATCACCGCAAGCGAGAGCGGATCTTCGCGCGTCACATCCAACTGTGATACATCTTCATTGACCGCATAGCGCCCCACTCTTTTTTGCACGTCGAGCAACCCGTAATCCATGTCCGCATCCCAGGCGAATTCTGCAATGACCACGGCCTGTCCTGAACGGGTAATTGAATAGACGCGCTTGACGCCGTTAATCGTGCTCACATCGCGTTCGAGGCGACGCGTATAGCTTTCTTCGATCTCGACAGGCGATTTGCCCGGTGCTGTCAGGTCTATGGTGACGACTGGCGTCTGAAGATCCGGCAAGAGATCAGTGCCCAAACCGTCCAGCGATATCCAGCCGAGCAACACCACAGCGAGGGTCGCCATGGCAATTGTCACGGGATATCGCGTTGAAAATTCAGGCAAATTCATCGTCTATCTCCCGTGACCCGCACTCGAGTGCGCGGCCTCAGCGTTTCGTAATTGCTCGTGATCAACTGTTCACCCGGTTCAAGTCCTACCACAATTTCCACGCGGTCTCGGTCTTCCAGACCTGTTTCGACTTCGCGTTGTTGTGCGCGGCCTTCTTCTTCGACGAAAACGACCTTCTGATTTCGCCGCCGCAAAACGAGATTGCGCGTAATAAGTACGACGTTTTGCCGCGATTCCGTGACTATTTCTGTTTTGACAAACATCCCCGCCCGCAACAGCAAGTCGGGATTATCGACCATTCCGACGACCTGAACCGTGCGCGTGACCGGATCAATAGCCGGATCCATCTCGACAATTTCGCCCTCAAAAACTTCTTCGGGCAAAGCGTAATTGCTCACGCGGATACCCTGGCCCAATTTCACGTTAATAATCTGGGCATTGGGAATTTTCAGATCGACAAATACCTGTGAATAATCCATAATTTTTGCGATTGCGGTATTCGGCGTCACCAGCGTTCCCTGCGTAATATCCGCGAGTTCCGACAACACACCCTGTATGGGAGCTAAAAGCCTGGTTTTGTCGATCTTGATGAGGGCATCCTGATAATTGGCTTCTGCATCGGCCCAGGCTCTACGCGCACTTTCGACGTCCATTTCCGTTGAAAGTTGTCGGCTAAACAGGGTTTCCTGCTCCTTTAGTGTTCGCTTGGCTGTTTCAACCGCCAGTTTGCGCGCTTCCACCCGTGCGCCGACAACCCATTCGTCGCTGTCGAGTCGCGCTATGGTCTGCCCCCTTCTAACCTCTGCCCCTTTGGCGAGTAGGCGGTTATTACTCCCCTTGCTCCAGTACAGACTTCCCCGAATCTCCGTTGTAATCTGGGCTTCGCGCACAGGTCTAAGTGTCCCGGTAGCCGTCACAATGGATTCGATTGTTCCCGTCTCTACGGATTGAACAGTAACGGGAACCGTCAGGTCAACGGTGCGCTGTTCCGCCTGTTGATCACAGGCGACCAGCCCACAAAAGACAATTACCAACAATACTTTTGGGCAAAAATCAACCTTCACGTCCATTCCTCCGTTAAATTAAAATCCCAAAAATCCGCCGCCACCTCTGTTACCACCGGGACCTCGCCTACCATCCCCGCCACGATCGCCACCGCCACGTCCGCCACCTGGTCCACCTCTGCCGCGCCCAGTAAAGGTGGGCATTTCATCTTCGTAGGCATCGGGGTTTTCCGGATCAAAAAAGCGCCATCGCACGGCATCGGCATAGAGCCCCCCTCGCCCTTCCGCGCGGTCAGACAATTCGACTGAGGCTTCTTCGCCCTCGGTAAATTTGTATCGCCCCAGATAATTCCATCCCGCTTTCATCTGGTCGCGTTCTATTTCGAGTGTATCGGCTTTGCCCCCGTGAAAAACCGTGAGTGTAAAGGTCGATGCAATTCGAATGCGCCTGGCCATTGCGGGATCGACAAAATAGAAACTTACATCAAACTCGCCGTCTCTGGGCATTTGCGCTGCCCAAACCGCAGGCTGTGCACCATCCCCTTGAGACTTTCTTCGATAATTTGTCTCAAATCGCCCGAAAGCCATTGGCAGGCCTTGTTCGCGCCAGTTGCCGCCTTTGAGTCCCGGACGGAAGTAGCGCGTTGCACGTCGCACGGGCATAGAAAATCCATCGTCGTCATTATCTACAATAATCTCAACAGGACCAGACTCTTCGCCCGTCACGTCTTTGACATAAGCGACCGGAAATCCCTCTGTGACATCTTCGGGAACGCGCACGGGTGACATAAGAGGTCGTCGATTGCGTGCAAAAAAGGGTTCGACCATCACCCTGAAGGGCTGTTCCCACAAGACCATCGACACTTCAATTTCCTGTCCGCCTTCAATCTCTACGCCCTTCAGGGCTTCATCGCCTCGCCCCGTAGCCGTAATTTGCACATATCCCCTGCCCGGTTCGCTATTCTTAATTCTCAGAATCAATTGATAGACCACCATTCCAAATCCGTCGTCCATTTTCAGGGCTTTTACCCTTGTAAGAGTATAGCCCGGGATTTCTGTACTAAAAATCCAGTCGTTGACGAGGCGTTGCAATTTTTGGCTCTCTGCACTTTCTGTGGTATCGCCCACAGCAGCGCGTTCAAAGGTCGAAAAATCGATGTTTTCGTATTTGTGATTGTGGTCTATGTCGTCTAAGACCGTGCGAAATGTTTCCTCCCCCAAAAAAGACTCCATCATTTGAAAAAGTGCGGGTCCCTTGGCGTCGAGAACCTGGCGGTAGAGACCGGCTTGCTTTTCGGGATTCAAATCGGCAAACGACTTTCGCTGCATTTTCGCAATTAACGTATCCCAGGCAGCAGATCCCCCGCCCGACCCGAAGCGCCCACCGGGCCCACCGGGACCACCGCGTCCACCGGGACCATCGCGACCGCCACGCCCCCTATCGCCACCACCACCGCGTCGTTGGCTCGAATAAAAAGCAGAGGTCATATTGGAACTCAAATCATTTTGGAGATACAGGGGCATGCCCTTTTTGAGAAGGGAATGATGTTCGCCCACAAACTGCTTGTCATAAGCCCAGAGTTGAACAACAGGGCTGCGAAATAACCCACCGGGTTGTCCCTGCCTACCCGAATTTCCTTCTCTGGAAAAAAAGGTCGAAAAAACAGCGCGTACCAAAAGATCTTTTTTAATATCTTTGGGTTCACGATTGCCGCGTGAGCGCTCTTGAGAACGCTTAAAATCGCGGGTAAATTGCTGCCTCATGAACACATCCTCTTCAATCATCAACACGCCGGGCTGTGTCAACCCGCCCTTTTCTTCCCAGCCTTCGTAATACCATTGAACATGGAAGGGGATTTCTACTAAAGAAAGACTGGGATAGGGATATTTCATGCCCGATTCTTGTTCCATTGCGTCCATGATTTGCTCAAGTGCACGCAAAATCTCTTCTTCGGCACCTTCAAAAAATCGGACCGGACGCAGATGGGATGGATGGGCGTAAAGGGCGCATTCGACGTCGTGAATGGTCGCGCGATAAACGCGATATTCGCCTGCATTTAGCGACAGGACGGGCACGGGCTTTTCGACGATCCATTGGCGCGTTATCTGTGTGCCGAGCGTATCAGCCTCGCCTACCTGCCCCTGAGTAATGACTTCGATGCCTTGCGGATATGTTATTTGCAAATTTGCCGTTGAAAAAGAGACCGCACGCGCATCTTCATAGCCGTAATCAACGCCTGTTACGGGATACCATCGGCTGCGCGGAGGCAAAAAGATGGAATTGTCGCGAATCCACGCCGTCAAAGAGCCCTTATTAAATATACCAAATGGCCCTTCGCGTTTGCGTAACTTCGGTCTGGCTTTTTCTCGTTGGAGATCAAAACCATCTGTGTTAATATCACCCGCATAAGCCAATGTCAGATCGAGTGCTTGCTCCGATTGCAGGGGGGTAGTAGGCACGACGCGGATCACACTTCCCATCCGCTCCCACGTTATTGTGCCACCATCGCCGCGCATCAAACTCTGGATTTTAAATCCGGGATTGAGCAAAAGAATCAGCGTATCGAGTGGCGCTTCGTGGGGATTTTTCAATCTAATCGTACCTGAGGCAGCAAGCGGTTCCTCTCCCAAAAGCGTCAATGCCAGATCGTAATGGGTTATTTCCGCGACGGAAATATTCGCAACTGCTTCCTGTTGCTCTAACAACGAGGTGCGATACGCTTTCCCGTCTTGCGCGTCTGCATCCATATAAAAGTAAAGGCCCACAGCCAGACCAAAACCGGTCAGCGCGCATCCTCGGCCAAACCACCGCGCGACTATGGAATGTGCAAGACGGGGATACCAATCAATTGAAAAGCCAAAAAACCCAATGCCGAGTAAGATGTAAAACAGGCGTTGTAGTCCCACTTGCGTAATATCTGCCAGACCAATCAGGTCGGAATAATACAGAGGCGTAAAAAAAGCACCAAAGTCGTAGATGCCGTCATATCGCCTGCCCAGGAATAACAGGACGGCCAGCAAATATCCGATCACTATCAGAGCAACTGCCGCTTGTCGTCGCAACACTGCACCCAGGAAAAATGTTACAGAAGACATAAAAATCAGGGCGGGCAGGTTCATGAGCACGAGGTAGCTGATATAGGGTTTTATTGTAAATGGATTACCCGTCATGCTGATTTTTGCAGCCTGGATACTCAGGGTTAAAAGTAGAACGCCCAGGCTCAAAAAGATAAGCGCACTAACAATGCCCAGATACTTACCCGCAACCAGCTCTGCAGTTGAAATGGGACGCCCGGCTACAACTTCGTAAATATGTGCCTGTTCATCCGCTGCTCTAAAATCCCCCACAATAAATGCAATGACAATGGTCTGTAAGAAACTGTACACCAAAAATGGAACATAAGAATCAATGCCCACAGGTAGCTCAGCACCGTTGGCCTCTGCTATGGCAAAGCCGATGCCGAGCAAAACGGGAATACTCATACCCAGGCCGCCCAAGATACGGAATTTTGTGGTTCTCAAGAGCATTTTGCGCTCATAACGCGCAACGCCCCATATATTGTAAAAAATAGATAACATGGCATTAATCCTTTACGCGGCGATTTCGCCTGTGGTATCGCCTCCGACAAAATAGACATAGGCATCTTCGAGATTGGGCGCGACTGCTTCGGCATCAGCGGGTGGCTCGCCATCGCCCACCATACGCAAACGCATCATGTCGCCCTCAACATTTACTGTGACCACGCGAAACACACGCGACAGCATTTCAAAGCCAGCGTCATCAACCTGTACTTCCCACGTTTTGCCATCGGCTTTTGAAATGAGTTCTCCGGGAGAACCGCGAAAGATCAGCCGGCCGGTATCCAAAACCGCAAGATCTTCGCAGGTGCTTGAAATGTCGCCCACAATATGCGTGGAAATCAAAATTGCACGATCACTGCTCAAGCGTCCCAAAATCCCCCGGAATCGGATGCGTTCTTCCGGGTCGAGTCCTACGGTGGGTTCATCGACAATGAGAAACTCTGGATCGGTCAAAATGGTTTGTGCAATACCAAGGCGGCGCATCATGCCACCTGAAAACGTGCCCGAACGCCGATTGCGCGCTTCGTACAAGCCGACTTCGTTTAGAGCTTGCTCCACGCGATTCAAACGCGAACTTCTATTATGCATGCCGCCCAAAACAGCCATATAATCGAGAAATTCCCAGGCCGTCAGTTGCGGATACGTCCCAAAGTGCTGGGGCAAATATCCCAGGCGCCGGCGAATTTCTGTGCGGTCTTTTACGAGGTCAAACTCATCCATGGTCACGTTGCCGCTCGATGCGTCCATCTGAGTCGATAAAATTTTAATCAGCGTTGTCTTGCCCGCACCATTGGGTCCCAGCAGACCAAATGTTCCGTGAGGAATGGTCAATGTGACATCATCCAGGGCGGGAACCGCGCCACGGCGATATATTTTTGTCAGGTTTGAAATCCGAATGATCATCCGTATGGCTCCTCATTTGCCTTTGCCAACGATTAGACCTGAAATTTGCAAATAGTGTTCCCATAGACGGCAAAATTTAGCGGTTGGGCCAATTGGCCCAACCGCTTATAGAGGGATGCTATACCTTCTTCCCCACCCTATTGCACAGTCCCTGTATAAATGACCATCCTGTTGCCGCGCGCAAAGCCAATAAGAGTTATTCCCATCGCCTGTGCGAGATCTGCTGCCAATGAACTCGCCGCAGATACGGCAACCACGACAGGTATGCGTGCAACAACGGCCTTTTGTACGATTTCAAAACTCGCTCTGCTGCTCACCGCGAGTATCTGAACTCCCTCCCCTTCTACTATGTTATGCGTTTCGAGCAAATGCCCCACAACCTTATCTACTGCATTGTGCCGGCCAATATCTTCAAAACAGCAATACATATCCCCTGTTTCAGAAAATGCGGCAGCAGCATGAACGCCCCCTGTTTGTGCAAACACATATTGAGATTGACGCATTTGCTCCTGTGCAAAAAAAATCATTGCCGCTTGAACGGCACGAGCGTCGCCAATGGGTTGGCACCGTTGCATCATATCTTCTATCTGCTCGCGCCCACATACTCCGCACGCCGATGAAGTCAGTGTGCCTCTTCGTCCCGCCCGAATCCTTTCGGGGTCAAGCATCTCGCCCGGGCGAGGGAGAACATCGATCACATTTCCATACTCAGGAGTCCCCGGGCGCCCACAGTGTTCTGCACGCCCGATATCGCGGATTTCACAGATGATGCCCTCACCATACAGAAATCCCAGCGCAAGGGCGCGGTCCGCTCCCGGCGTTCGCATGGTCACGGCAACGGATTCTCCGGCAACGCGAATTTCAAGTGGTTCCTCTACGACGAGTACATCATCCGCGGATTTGCCCGTAGAGCCATCATACCGCGTGACGCGGTGTATTACACTGGTTTCCGATTTTGTTCTCATGTATATTATCCTCGCTAACAATAATAAAATAAGCGACATACAAAGCAAAAGCAATTTTTCAGTTTTGTGACGGGTGTGAGACATTTTTGTCTTGCATCTTAGATGTTTAGGGCTATATTAGCCAATGTCGTGACAATATATGTGAAATGGGAGGACCGAATGACAATGACAAAAAAAGATATCGCGTTAAAAATTTCCGATCGTCTGGGAATCAAAAAACAACTCGCTTATGAGATTGTAAATACACTTTTTAACACGATGCGCGAAAACCTGATCGCCGGTGACCGAATCGAAATCAGGGGATTTGGTGTGCTGGGCATCAAGCCGACCAAACCAAAACCCGCTGCACGCAACCCTCGCACAGGCGAGATTGTTTATGTTCCTGCGCGGCGAAAGAGCTATTTCAAAGCTGGCGTTCTGATCAAGAAAGCATTGCATGAGCCTTTGGACGAGTAGATGCTCGAAGCAAACCATACAAAAAATAAAATAACGGTTCATAACACAAAAAGGTCCAACTATGCTATTAGATGGACCTTTTTGTATTTGAATTATCGGACTGATAAATGAAAGGGTATGAGGTATTAGTACACCAATGCCTCAAACCTGTTCATCTGCTATTGCAGCCGCATCATCTGCTTCTGCTTCAGCCTGGCTGTTCGATGTCAAAAACTCATACGCTTTATTTAACACCAATACGGCTTTGGGTATGTCGTTTACGTTCAGGCTATTGGTCCTTTGCCAATTCCCATCTTTGTCCAAATAACTTCGCTGAAATGAAACCGTGCGTACGGTGAAAGAATCTCCACCACGCGTGTATTCATTTTCGAAAATCGAAGCACTGCACAGACCATGACGGAATGTAATTTCGGGTTGTGCCATCCTGTTTCACCTCCCTTCTATTGGATTTTGCTTCTCACTTCAAGAGCGCGACGCGCTGTGTAAATGTCGCTTTCTTATCTTTTAGAAAGACTATATAGATTCCAGAACTCACAGATACTCCAAAGTCATTTTTTCCATCCCATATACGCCGATAATATCCGGCTGGCAAATGCTGTTGTACCAACTGACGGATGGGTTGGCCCAGGATATTATATATGGTCACATCAACAGGGCCTCCCGACGTGTAAAAACCCAATACAGTGGTTGTATTGAAAGGATTGGGTGCTGGGTAAATGCCCCATTTGTGATCCTCCATTGCCAGACCACTAAGTTTAGAATCGTCAGAGATAGGACTGTTAACCGTCTGGTCTTTCCCCTCAGAAACACTGGGTTTTCCCGATACGCCATCCACACCAATTAGGGTGTCCGATTCCGCCTCCGCAATTGATGATGTGCCTGGCGACATCGCGTGCCTGCCTGAGATTTGGGGATGTAACTTT
>JAPPIE010000044.1:11165-16332 GCA_028874765.1 Gemmatimonadota bacterium | reverse complement strand
GGGATTGTCGGCAATGACGTAATAAATCAGATCTTCTGTCGCACTTGTGTTGCGAATCTGATGCGCAGTGCCGGGTGGCTGAACAAATGCGTCGCCTGCTCCCACCTCAAATGTATGATCATTGCGGCGCACAGTGCCCTGGCCACGGAGCACGATATAAAATTCCCACTGTACCTGGTGTGCGTGGCACGGAAAATTTGTCTTTCCCGGCGGCAAGCGCACCCATTCGACCTCAAAAGGTTGTCCTGAAGTTTCCAATGCTCCGGAAATATCCTTTCGAGACAAACCGTATTTGCCCGTGCGCGATTGGCGCGCTATTTCCTCTATTTCCGATTCGTTGATTTTTTCTATCACTTTGATTTTCCTCAAAATAGTTGTTTACTGGGCGTTCCATCCGCCATCTACATATAGCGATGCTCCCGTCATAAAGCTGGACGCATCGCTCGCCAAAAACAACGCTGCGCCACGAATTTCATGCAACTCTGCCCAGCGATTTAATGCGGTCAATTCCAATAGCGACTTCACTTTCTCGGGCGTCTTTAGAAGCGGCACATTGATCTCTGTCAAAAAGGGTCCGGGACACAGGGCATTGCAGCGCACATTGGACTCTGCCCATTCCAGAGCCATTGTCTTTGTCATTCCGATTAATCCCGCTTTTGACGAACAATAGGCCGAGCGCTCTCTTAATCCGACGCCGCTTAATGCCGACGCGATGTTTACCACTGAACCCGATCCCTGTGGCTTCATAACCCGGGCAGCTGCTCGACAACACAACCATACGCCAGTCAGATTGATATCGATCACTTGCTTAAACTCGTCGAGGGGAAAATCCTCTACGGGATGCCGAATATTAATCCCCGCACTGTTGATTAACACGTCCAGCTTGCCGTATTTCTCGATGACTGTATCAAATACCCGATCCACATCTTTTTCACGGGTTACATCTCCAGCGATACCAATACTCTCTTGTACTGTTTCTTCTGCGATCTCTGCGGCCACGCGGTCACAATCTGCCTGCGTCCGCGAACAAATGACGGTTTTTGCACCGGCCTGCGCCAATCCCATCGCCATGGATGCGCCCAACCCTTTGGATCCCCCGGTGATCAAGGCGACCTTTCCATCCAATCGAAATAAATCCATTACATATATTTCTGACATATTTTTCTCCAGTGGTCAGCAATCAAATCAGAGGGCGACCACAGGGGGTCGCCCCTACAGACCGGATAACATATCATCGTAGGGGACGGCCCCTGTGCCGTCCCTATGGCCTCAATGTCACCTTTACGGACTGCGTTCCGTCTGCGACGAGGTCAATGCCTTTGTGAAAATTCTCAAGTGGCAATTGATGGGTTACGATCTGGTCCATTGGGAGAAGACCTTGTTCCAGCATTCGAATGGCAATGGGATAACAATGCGGACTCAGATGCGCGCCGTGAATATTGAGTTCTTTGGTGTCGCCAATAATCGTCCAGTCTGTTGTCACGGGTTCGCGCATTACGCTGAATTCGACAAATGTGCCGAGTTTGCAAATCATAAGCAGTCCCTGTTCCACTGCCGCGGGATGCCCGGTCGCCTCGATATACACATCGCAACCATAACCTTCTGTCAATTTATGCACTTCGTCAATCACATCCACCGAATTTGGATTCAACCCCAGATCCGCCCCACAGGCTCTGGCTATTTCCAGCCGTTTATCACTTAGGTCTAAGGCAATTAGCAAAGCGGGATTCTTCATTCGCGCAGCAGCGACCATACCCAGGCCCAGCGGTCCTGCGCCGGCAATGACGACTGTGTGGTTTAACTGAATATTGCCGCGTTCGACCGCGTGAATCGCACAGGCGAGGGGTTCTACATACGCCGCATGCGCGGCGGGTATGGATTTTGGCACGCGATAATTCAAGGCTTTGGCAGGCAATTTGCAATATTGGGCCATTGCGCCAAATGTCGCCTGGCGAAAGCCGTAAATATCGTGTACCATGCACATCCAGTATTGCCCACGCAAGCAATAACGACACGCGCCGCATGGCACGATTTGCTCCGATACGGCGAGGTCGCCAATCGCCAACCCGTATTTATCACCCGCTCCGTCACCAAGAGCAACGACCTCTCCGACAAATTCGTGCCCGGGAATAATCGGTGCCTGGCAATAGCCCCCGCGGCGGGAGTCGCCCCAAAACATGGGTGCTCCCAGATAGCACTTCAAGTCACTTGCACATATACCGACTGATTGCACGCGAATGAGAACCTCACCCGCATCTACCTGTGGCACTGCGTATTCTTCCAGGCGATAATCTTCGGGCGCGCGGCACATTACTACGGGCATTGTTTTTGGCAGATCACCCATATCGAATCCTTTTCTTGACAAGAGAAAGACGTTAGGATACACTTTAACAGTTTGACAGTATAAAGAAAAACGCAAAAATTTTCATCTCTAACTTTATGAGGCAAAAGTGGCAATTGGTATCGGCTTGATTGGCATGGGTGTTGTCGGTGGCGGCGTAGCTCGCATCCTTTGTGATCGGGAACACGAATTCAAACACGTTCGGGGCCTTGACCTCGACATTCGCAAAATCGCTGTGCGGGATCTGTCCAAACCTCGCGCAATTGATTTGATACCCGATTGTTTTACGACCAATCCTATGGATGTGGTCGCGGATCCGACAATTCAGATTGTGGTCGAGGTGATGGGCGGTGTTGATGCGGCTTATGATCTCGTTCTCGCGGCGCTTCAAAATGGCAAAGATGTGGTTACGGCGAACAAAGCCCTTCTTGCCGAACGCGGGGACAGCCTGTTTGAGGCTGCGGTAAAAAACAATGTTGGACTCGGCTTTGAAGCCAGTGTCTGTGGGGGCATTCCCATTATCCAGACACTCAGTCAGGGTCTGGTGGCGAATAATATTCAATCGCTTTACGGCATTCTCAATGGCACGACGAACTACATCCTCACCCGGATGACAGAAGCCGGAGAGGACTTTGGTCCCATGCTCAAAGAAGCACAGGACAAAGGTTTCGCCGAAGCCGATCCCACCATGGATATCGACGGCACAGATGCGGCTCAAAAGCTCGCGCTTCTCTGTCGCCTCGCCTTCCGCCAGCGCGTCTCGTCCGGCGATATTCTCAAAGAGGGGATCTCTCACATCACTGCGTTAGATATCGACTTTGCCCGCGAACTCGGCTATACCATAAAATTGCTCGGCATAGCCCGCGTGGTGGGCAATCGCATTGAGGCGCGCGTACATCCCGCCTTTGTGCCTCACGATGCACTCTTGGCCGATATTCGCAATGAATTTAACGCTGTGGAAATTGTCGGCAGTGCGGTTGACGCCCAGGTCTTTTACGGCAAAGGCGCCGGCGAATTGCCCACAGCCAGTGCGGTGGTCGCCGATCTCGTCGCCATTGCCGAGCGGCGCAAAGCCGGTCTTGGCCCTGCGGGAGCACCGCTTGCTCCGCTGACCGAAGCCGACCTCGTTCCCATCGGCGATATTCAGACCGGCAGCTATTGTAGGCTTACTGTTTACGACAAACCCGGCGTTCTGGCGCAGGTTGCAGCACTCTTTGCCGGAGAAGGCATCAGTATAGAAACGGTCATTCAGCACGGGCGTTCGGAAACAGAAGGTGGCACGGTTCCCCTGATCATGATCACACACGATGCTCCCGAAGCAGCGATGCAACGCGCCATCACGCGCATCGGGAATTTGTCCGCTGTGACAGAAAAACCGCAGATTATTCGGATTTTGCATCCATGAGAGGATGAGAAAACAAAAAAGCGGCAGAGATTTTTCTCTGCCGCTGCGTATTTCAATTCAAAAGATTGAGTTATTTATTTCCATCCCGTTCGCTTTTGCACCTCGCGCCATAACGTCTTCATCGTTCCGTTCTCCTCAGCAGTGTTCTCATTCCCACTTTCACTTATTTCTTCAGATGTTGGGTCTATCGCGCTTTCGCCTTCTTCTCCTTCTGTTTCTTCCTCATCCTGATTGATCACCTGTGCCACATCAATTACCTGATCGCCGTCATCCGGATTGATCAAACGCACGCCTTGTGCATTGCGCCCAATCACGCTCACTTCCGCTACTTTTTGCCGGATCAAGATGCCATTCTGTGTTACAATCACCATATCGTCGCGGCTGTCTTCCATCACGCCCATCATCGATACCACAGGACCATTGCGATCTGTGGTCTTGATGTTGATCACACCTTTGCCACCCCGGTTTGTCAGGCGATACTCCGAGACCGGCGTGCGCTTGCCATATCCATTGGCACATACCGTCAATAAATGAGACTGCTCTACCTCTTCAGGTTTAACGACCACCATGCCCACTACCACATCATCGCCTTGCAAGGACACACCGCGCACCCCCTGTGAGTTGCGCCCCATAGCCCGCACCTTGTTTTCGTCAAAGTACACAGCTTGACCGCGCTTTGTAGCAATGACCACCCGGTCATCCCCCCCTGTAATCGCGGCTTTGATCAACTGGTCGTCTTCCAGCACATTCATCGCAATAATGCCACCCTTGCGCGGGCGACTATAAGCAGACAGCGCGGTCTTTTTCGTTAGCCCCTTTCGGGTTATAGACAGCAGATAGCGATCTTCATCAAATTCGCGTACTGGCACGACCTCGGCTACCTTATGCCCATAGGGGATATCTACCACATTGACAATGGGGCGACCGCGCGCTTGACGCGTGCCCCGCGGAATTTCATGCACTTTTAACCACACGCAGTGCCCGCGGTCTGTCAATACGAGGATATAACTGTGCGTGGAAGCCACGAATAAGCTTTCTACAAAATCTTCATCTTTTGTTCGCATACCCGTGATCCCACGCCCGCCCCGGTTTTGCGCGCGATAAGTGGATACGGGAATGCGTTTAATATACCCGTTGTGAGAAATTGTAATGACCATATCTTCTTCGTGGATCAAATCTTCAATACTGAACTCAGAGGCCGCGAACACGATTTCTGACCGCCGCTCATCGCCATATTTTTCGCGCATCGCACCCAATTCGTCTTTGACAATATTCATACGCAATTCGCGGTTGTCCAGAATAGAGCGCAAGCGTTCAATTTCTTGCGTCAGGTCGGAGTATTCGTCTTCTATCTTTTGTTGCTCCATGTTGGTCAATCGCTGTAATGTCATGGACAAGATGGCCTGTACCTGGCGTTCGGA
>JAPPIE010000044.1:0-11065 GCA_028874765.1 Gemmatimonadota bacterium | reverse complement strand
GCCGCGCTTCATTGGTATCTTTTGAACCGCGGATAATGCGGATTACTTCGTCGATATTGGCCTGCGCGATTATCAATCCTTCCAAAATGTGTGCGCGATCTTCAGCCACCCGCAGTTCGTATTCTGTGCGTCGTTTCACGACATCGTGGCGGTGGTCGATATAGCACTGCAACATGTGCTTCAAGGTCACTTGTTGCGGTCGGCCGTTGACCAGTGCAACCATATTGGCCGCAAATGTCGTTTCCAATTGGGTGTTTTTGTAGAGTTGGTTCAATATCACATCCCCGACGACATCGCGTTTGAGTTCCACCACGATGCGCAACCCATCGCGGTCGGATTCGTCCTGAATATTTGAAATCCCTTCAATGCGTTTTTCGCGTACCAGATCCGCCATTTTTTCCAACAGCGTTGTCTTGTTCACCATATAGGGAATTTCTGTGATGATAATGGTTTCTCGACCGGTTTTGTCTTCTTCTATATCGGCTTTTGCCCGAATCCGCAGGTGCCCGCGTCCCGTCTGATAGGCATCTAAAACGCCACCTATACCATAAATGATGCCGCCGGTTGGAAAGTCGGGTGCTTTGATATATTCCATCAGTTCCGCGATATCTAATTCGGGATTATCGATCAATGCGACAAGACCATCGACGACCTCCTGCAAATTGTGCGGTGGGATTGCAGTCGCCATTGTCGTGGCAATGCCTACAGCACCGTTGCAAACCATGTTTGGAAATGCAGAAGGCAATACTTTGGGTTCTTCCAGGCGCTCGTCGTAGTTGGGGCGATAATCAACGGTCTCCTTCTCGAGGTCGTTCAACATCTCCTGCCCCGGTCCTGCCATACGCGCTTCTGTGTAGCGCATCGCAGCGGGAGGATATCCGTCGATGGAGCCAAAATTACCCTGTCCATCTACGAGTGGATAACGCAGCTTAAAATCCTGCGCCAGATGCACCAGCGTTGGATAGACAATGTCTTCACCGTGCGGATGGTAATTGCCCGAAGCGTGACCGGCAATATGAGCGCATTTTCGATGCTGCCGGTTTGCGCCCAGGCCGAGGTCATTCATTGCCACTAAAATGCGTCTTTGCGATGGCTTCATTCCATCGCGCACATCCGGCAATGCGCGATTGACCAGTGTGCTCATCGAATAATCGAGCATGGATTTTTTTAACTCGTCACCAATTTCAACAGGGATCACTCGCGATCGTTCTATCATCATTGTCTTATCGTCTCCTTGGTATTATCTGTCGCCTGTCGCCAGTTTTTAAGGTCCCGACACATCCAACTCCGCTTCCAGCGCGTGTTCTTCGACGTATTTTCGCCTGGGAGCGACGTCATCACCCATAAACATTGAAAATGCGTGCTCTGCTTCCATTGTATCTTCTTCCGTAACGATTAACACCGTGCGCGTCTCGGGATTCATGGTGGTTTCCCACAATTGTTCGGGGTTCATTTCCCCCAAACCTTTGTAGCGCTGAACCGTCACGCCTCTTCCCTCTTCGCCTAATTCTTCCAAAATGCGGTCTCGCTCGGCATCGTCATAAGCATAGCGTTCTGTGCGCCCTTTTTTGACGAGATATAAGGGTGGTTGTGCGATGTACACGCGCCCGTCCAAAATCATAGGACGCATATAGCGGAAGAAAAAGGTGAGCAACAAAGATCGAATATGCGAACCATCTACATCGGCATCTGCCATAATGATAATTTTGCCGTAGCGCAAATTTTCCACGTCAAAGTCTTCCCCAACGCCTGCGCCGAGTCCCAGGATAACGGGCTGTAATTTGTCGTTACCCAATACCCGATCCAGCCGCGTCTTTTCTACATTTAGCAACTTGCCCCACATCGGTAATATCGCCTGAAATGCGCGATTGCGTCCCTGCGCTGCCGAACCGCCAGCCGAGTCACCCTCCACCAGAAAAATTTCTGTTTCTTCTTTATTTTTTGAAGAACAATCCAGCAACTTACCCGGCAGTCCACCCCCTTCGAGTACGCCTTTGCGACGCACCAGCTCGCGTGCTTTGCGCGCCGCTTCTCGTGCCCGAGCAGCATCAATGGCTTTTTGCAAAACCCTTTTTACCATACTGGGGTTTTCTTCAAAGAACTCGCCCAATTTTTCTCCCACCAGTGATTCAACAATGCCGCGCACTTCGCTGTTGCCCAGTTTCCTTTTGGTTTGGCCTTCAAACTGGGGTTCTGGTACTTTTACACTGACCACAGTGGTAAGTCCTTCACGGGTATCTTCGCCTGAAAGCGCGAACTTTTCATTTTTAAACACATTGTTTTTGCTGCCATAAGCATTTAATGTCCGGGTAAGGGCTGTTCTGAATCCGGTTTCGTGTGTTCCACCTTCAAGCGTGTGGATGTTGTTGACGTAGCTCAAAATATTTTGCTGGTAGGAATCATTGTACTGAAATGCCACTTCGGTAACCACGCCATCGCGTTCACCTTCAAAATGCACGGGATCGTGAAGTGATGAACGCCCCTCATCCATATATTCCACAAAGGCTTTCAAGCCGCCGTCATAGTGAAAAAATTCTTCGAAATCGTCGCGCAGATCTTTTAGTGCAATGGTAAGTCCGCGATTCAAAAATGCCAGCTCGCGCAATCGATGCGCCACAATTTCCTGGCTGTATTCAACGGTTTCAAAAATTTCATCATCTGGCTGAAATGTGGTCTTGGTTCCGGTCATTGATCCCGCACCAATATCCTCTACTTCTGTAACGGGTATCCCGCGTTCATAACGCTGTGAATACAACCGCCCTTCAGGATCAATGAGTTTGGAACACACTTCAACTTCACACCATTTTGATAGGCCATTGACCACAGAGACGCCCACGCCATGGAGGCCTCCCGAAACCGCGTAATTTTTTTTGTCAAATTTTCCCCCCGCATGCAGCACGGTCATGACGACTTCCAGGGCAGAGCGATTTTCTTCTGGATGTTGATCAACGGGAATACCCCGGCCATTGTCCCTTACTGTAACCGAGCCATCTGTATTGAGAGAAACCTCGATGCGATCGCAATGCCCTCCCATGGCTTCGTCAATGCTGTTGTCAACAACCTCCCAGATCAAATGGTGCAGACCATTAACGCCAGTATCGCCAATGTACATTGCCGGGCGTTTCTGCACTGCTTCAAGTCCCTTGAGAACTTGAATATCATCGGCGGTATAACCATTTTCAACTGCATCTGCCATATATGACTCCTGTGTGAGCGGAACATTGTACAACTGGTCGGTGAATGAGCCTGAAGAACGGCTCATTGTACATCATCCCCAGACCAGTTCATCAACGAATAGACGGATCAACTTTTAACCGGATTATTTTTACAACCTCACCGCCAACCTCGCGGTTCAAATTTTGACGTATAGTATCGCATTGATAGCGCAACCAATTACTCTGGGTGGCGTTTTGTGCTGAGACCGTTAATTGCCCCCCTCGAAACCCATCGACTCGCGTTACAGAAGCAATATCTTTTCCAACGATCTCTTCCCATAGTGACAACACGCGTTGTTGTTTTAATTTTTCCGCAATTCCCAGATTATTCACCAACTGGCGAATGGCATCACCTGCGGAAACCGGCTCGGATGTCCCACCAGCCCGATATTTGTAAACACCACTCTTGCGTCTATCAATCTCGGCATCCATAACGTTATTCACAATTTCAACAGCCGAAACCCCTGGGCTTCAAAATCCAAATCCGGATCGCGTGCTGAGGTTACGACCACCTGCCCAAAATCGGGGATCAGGTTCAATACAGCTTTTGCCCGATTGGGATCGAGTTCTGAAAACACATCGTCCATCAGCAAAACAGGGCGCCACCCGGTTTGTTGCTCTAAAAATGTTGCTTCGGCCAGTTTCCAGGAAAGGAGAACGGTTTTGAGTTGGCCCTGGGACGCGAATTGATGTACAGCTTTGTCATCAAGTGTAAAAATCAAATTGTCGCGGTGTGGTCCCGTAAGTGTATATCGCAATTCGACTTCTTGTGGCAATCGGGTCGTCAGTGCTTCGAAGAGTATTTCCCTGCCCTGATCGCGCGTTTCCATGGATATGGGACTGCGATAACTCGCTTTCATTTTTTCGGGTGTGGGCGCGATGGCCCGATAATATTCAGATAGAAGATGTTGTATATCATTCAGTGCTTCGAGACGGCGAGATATAATGCGAGCACCCAAATTGGACAATTGCTCATTCCACGGTTTAACTTGTTCGGGATGTGATAATAATGCTGAACGGCGGTCTTTTAACAACCGATTGCGCTGCGCCAAAACGCGCTGATACCCTTCCAGATCAGCTAAATAGGATGCGTTTGATTGCGAAACGAGAATATCTAAAATACGGCGGCGCTGAGCCGGTTCCCGCAATACGAGATCTACATCTTCGGGGGAAAATAAAACAGCGTTGAATGCGCCAATAAGGTCTGAAAGGCGGGGAAGAGATGTCTCTGCAAGAGAGGCTTGTTTCTTGCCGACGAGGGGATCGTAGGCAATGCGAATGGGAAAGGAACGATCTTCGCGCTCTATCTGGGCGTCGATCACGAAATAGTTAGCACCCCATTTGAGCACGTCCCGATCTCTGGCACCTCGGCCCGATTTGGCCAGTGCCAAAAAGTACAACGCTTCCAAAACATTTGATTTCCCGCGGGCATTATCTGCCCAAATTGCCGTTTTTGCCTGATCAAATGTAAATTCAGCATGCTCAAAGTTTCGAAAATTGGTGAGTTTAAGTGAGGAGACATACATTATTCATTGAGTCGCAATGGCATGAGGAGACAAAGATAGTCTTCGCCTTCGAGTTGTTCTCCAGGTCTGATAATTCCCGCGGCAACAGCGCTGTCGAGTTCAAAGAGGATTTCGTCACAATTGATGCGCCGGAGCACGTCTTGTAGATAGCCGGAATTATATCCAATGGTCATTTCATCTTCATCGTATTCAACGCCCATAGATTCGCGTGCTTCGCCTCCTATTTCCTGGCTGGTAGCCGACAATGCGAGTTCGTTCTTTTGGAGTTCGAGCCGCAATTGATGGGTTTGGGCACTTGCCAGAATGGATACGCGTCGCACAGCAGGTAGCAATTGGCTGTTCGAAACGCGAAGGCGCTTGCCGTTGTTTTGGGGAATCACTTGTTCGTAATCGACATAAGGACCTTCAATTAGTCGAGAGAAAATCTGGATGGCGTCTTCGTCGCCCAGTGAAAAGAGCACATGGCTTTGCCCGAGTTGGACTTTTTGAAGATCTACTCCCCCACCCATGAGTTTAACTACCTGATTCAAAGCACGAGGGGGAACAATCGCCTCTTTATTCTCTTCGGGTAATCCATCCTGAATCCGCGAATATTTGACCAGGCGGTGACCATCTGTTGCCACCATGGTCATGCGTCCATTGCCAACCTGCCAGAGCACTCCTGTGAGTACCGGGCGAGTTTCATCGCGAGATACGGCAAAGACCGTTTTAGAAATCATCTCGCTGAGAACATTGCTATCAGCCGAAGAGTCCTCAGCATCCTCTTCTTCATCGGATAGAAACGCGATCTCGGGGCCTTCAATCTCTGAAGGTAGTTCGGGAAAATCGTCAGATGGCACCGACATCAAGGCATAAGTTCCTTCGGCACCACTTTGGCGCTGAAGCGTTACACGACCTTCTTCGGCGGTGAGGGATAGGGATTCTTCGGGCAACTCGCGCACAATTTCGGAGAATTTGCGCGCTGGCACCGTTGTTGCCCCAGCGTCTTCGATGGTGGCTGAAAGTTTGCATGTTATTGATATATCGAGATCTGTGGCACTCAAACACACATCGCTACCATTGTTTGCATCTATCAGGATGTTGGATAATACTGGCAATGCGGTTTTAGAGGGGACAATATCGATCACAGCCTGGATACCTTTGAGGAGTTCATCTTTTTCTATTGATACTTTCATGAATGCGTCTCTCCCAAGCGCGTGAAGCTCTTTGTGAATGATTTTTTGTAGCGTGGAATAGTGTGTTCTGGGGGGATGAAAAACGATAGATTTTTTACCCAATTACAAACATCATAATTTACTGAATTTTAACGATTTTGTCAACCTTACTTTTTATCTTAAAACCCTCTGTGTCCCAAAGAATTATCAGAAAAAAAAACAACAACTTAAATGGTTAAAAATACACATCTTTCGGTCAGCCACAAACCCTTTGCACAAACCGTTTCACCGGTGAATTTCTCCCAGTGTTCCGCATAGGTGTTCACCTGGTCGGCTGTTTGTTCACACAGTGCCCGTACATCTTCGTCGGTTTTCACTGCATTGGTTTTGTAATCGACGATTTTCCATCCTTTGGGCAGGCGATAGACCAGGTCGATGATGCCGCGGATAATTTCGCTGGCGTTGTCCTCTGCTTGCGATACGGCAAAGGAGACTTCGGTATAGACGGTTTCCGATGCCTGTATTTCCGTCCAGATCTCCGAGTTGCGAAAGTGCTGCAAGGCGTCCAGTGCGTGTGGTAGAAACCCGGTGTCTGCTCCTGTTTCCTGTAGTAGATGCGCGACATAAGGTGTGGGATCATCGGGCAATCGCATGTTGATGGCGTCGTCGAATATCTGGTGGATTACGGTGCCATACGCTGCTCCTTTTCCCGCTGGTGTTCGCCTTTCGTCCGTATATGTGATGTCCGGTCGATCATCTGTCACCTGCGCGACTTTAAACGATTCTTTTTTCACAACTTGCCAGAATTGATTCCGTTGCTCTCGTTCCAATTCTACAGACGGCGTTTTGGTTGATGGCGTTTCTGAGGTGGGATGCGATGAATGGTCGTCGTACGCCAGTTCGGGCACGTTTTTTAGATGGGGATAGAGGGGCGACCACGGTCCATGGTCGGGTTTTTCCTCGTAGGTGGATACTACGAGCAAATTTTCTGCGCGCGTTGCCGCTACGTAGAGCAATCGCAGTTCTTCGCCTTGCAAAAATCGCGTTTCTTCGGTTTCGGCGTCTTCCCAACCCACTGGCTCGGCGACGACCTCGCGTTGATATGGTCCGCGGGGTTTTGTAATGGGCAATGCCAAAAAGGGTTCGTCGCTGGTGCGGGATACGTGAAATTCGGGACCATAGCGCGTGTAACTCGTGTCATAAGGGTCGGCGAGGAAGACGATTTTGCCCTGTAATCCCTTAGCCTGGTGCAGGTTCATCAATCGCACGACGTCTTCCTGTGCGGAGGGGAGGGTCATTTGTTCAATTTTGTAGTCTCTGTCGTCAATGAGGGCGCGCAGTTCGTTCACCACCTGCCCCCAGTGCATTCCCTGAGCGCTCCACTCGCGGACGAGAGATAAGATGCGGATGAGATTGCCGGCATGTGTTTCTCCCATAGGCAGGGTGCGCACAAAAGGCAGGAGGCCGAGTTTTTCTACACAGCGCGCTATGGCAGTATCTGGCGATAGGGATTGCAACCATTCCGACGCTTTTTTGAGATGATCATAAGCGCGCTCGAAGGTTTGGTGTAATTCTCGATCCATTCCTCTGGGCAAATCGCGTGTCCAGTTGAAATCACCGCCTGCTTGTTTGAGCGCATAGAGGGTATCATCTCCCAGGCCGACGAGGTCTCCCCGCAGATAGGCGAGTAGCGGAAGCGGATTGTCGGGCATATAAACGGTTTCTAAAAAATCCACGAGTGTATGCAATACGTCTGCTTCGCCAAGGCGATCACCTCCCGTGATTTCAAAGGGAATGCCGCGTTCCTCCAGCGCCTGGGCGTAATGGGACAAATAGCCAGAGGTGCGCGTTAAGATGAGAAAGTCGCCCGGCGATGCGTGGGCGTCTTCGCCATTGAATTCTGTTTTGCCTTCTATGGCCGCTGCGATGAAGTTTGCAATTCGCTTGGCGTCTTCCTCTGCGATCTGGCTTCGGCTGTTGCGATAGACTTTGGGGATTGAGATTCGGTGTACTGCCATATTTTCGCCATCTGATCTGTATTTGAATAGCGGAGCAAATTCGGTTTGATAAGGTTTTTCATGCGCGGCGAACAGGGGTTCAAATGCCGCGTTGATCCAATCACAGAGGTGGCCCAATGAGCGGAAGTTCGTGTTCAGGCTGACAATATCGCCATTGGTATCGTCAATGCGGTTGCGGACGAGGTCAAAGGTTTCGACATCTGCACGGCGAAAGCGATAGATAGACTGTTTGCCGTCGCCTACTAAAAATAAGCTGCCCGGGCGGGGTGTGAGTTTGCGCCAATCGGTCTCTTCCAGGTTTTCGCCGGTTAAATACAGCAATATTTCGGCTTGGATGGGATCGGTATCCTGAAATTCATCTACGAATAGGCAGCGATAGCGATCCTGAAAGTGACGGCGGACTTCGGGGTGATCGCGCAATAATCGCGCAGCGAGTTCGAGCAGGTCCTGGAATGTGAGGCGGCCAGTTTCGCGGCGGGTTCTGGCGTATTCTGCAACTGCGTCATCGACAAAGGGGGCAGCGAATCGGTAGATGTATTGCCGCCATTTGGTGAGGGTGGGGTCGAGTATTTCGGTTTGAAATTCGGATAATAAGGTGTCCCGCAAGTGCTTTGCAAAATCCTGGTTGGGCGTCCAGCTTTTCAGGGTGACACCGAGGTTTCCGGAAAGTATTTGCAGGAGCTCGATGCGATCCGCGTCGGACTGAATTTCCCGGTTCGACAGGAATGATCGCGCGCGCACCAATGCTGTCTGGAGGGCATCGCGTCTGCCGGGGAGTGGATCGGGGATAAAGGCTCCTGTGTGTTGCAGAAAGGATTCAAGTTCTGAAACTGCGGTCGATAAATCGGGTTTTTGTACTGGTTCGCTTACGAGCGGTACATCGCTGAACTGGTAGCGTCTTTGAAAGAATCCATACAGGTCTTCCGGGCGCAGACCCAGTTCTTCAAATTTGACGAGTCGCGGGTCTTCGGATAGAAAACTTTGTTGGACAAATGCGTCCCACGCTTCGCGGCGCATGACGGCTTCTTCGCGCTCTTCGACTTCTGAAAAGTCGGGTGGCAGGCCCGCTTCAACGGGTCGTTCGCGCAATAACTGGCCGCAGAATGAGTGTATGGTGCCAATAAAGCATTGATCTACTTTTTCGAGTGCGTTTTGAATGCGGTCCAGGTCCTCCCCGTCTGCGTTATGGGCGCGCGATTTTAATTCACTGAAGAAGCGCCCGCGCATTTCACCCGCTGCTTTGCGCGTGAAGGTGATGGCGGATAGTTGATCTACGGGTACGACACCTTTTTCCACCGCGTTCGCCATCCGCTGTATCAACGCATGGGTTTTTCCCGCACCGGCCCCTGCGAGCACCATCATATTGCGATGCAGTGCTTCGGATATTTTATCGCGTGCTTGTTGATCTCGAAGGTTCATAGGATTAGCAGTCAGTAGTCAGTGGGCGACCACAGGGGGTCGCCCCTACAACACATGTGAAAATTCGCCGTAGGGGACGGCCCCTGTGCCGTCCCGGTGGTCAGCCAGCCCTATATTCCCATCCAGCGATTGAGGCTGTCCAGTAATGGCGCAAAGTCGGGATCGTCATCCATTTTTTCACGCGCATCGGCGAGGGCGTTGGCGTCCAGGCGTTCTTTGCTGCAGACGCGGTTGTAGATGCAGTAGTCGCATTCCTGAGATTTTTGTATGTGAAAAAAGCCGCCCTGAGCTACCAGTTCGAGCAGGGGGCGCAACACATTGGCGAGTGTTTCGGGTGCTGGCGGCGTTTCTGCAAGCCGACGCCCGTGTTCTCTGTCGCCGGGAAAGACGTAACCGGATAATTGTACGCGAGCAGGTTCCTGTTGTTGTCTTAAAATTGAATTCAGAGCATAGGCGTACAGTGCCCATTGCAGATGCGTGCCGCGTTTGAGCAGGTCCTGTTCGTCGTATTGCGCCATGGATCCGGTTTTGTAATCCCAGATTATTATTTTATTTTCAACGCGATCGACGCGATCAATGCGCCCGCGGATGCGAAATGCGACATCTTCTGCGAGTTCGAGTGTTACGGGTGCTTCGCTATTCAGCCCACCCGATTCGCCAAATCCGAAGCTCACTTCAAATCCGATGGGGTCGGTGTTTTTTTGATCGGACTCGACGGATAGAAATACTTGCGCGGCTTGCGATAGGCGTTTGACATCGGCGCGATACGCCGCTTCGTGTTCAACGGGATGGGTTTCTTTTTTGGCTTCTATTTCTCGTTCCAGAAGTTCACGAATCAGTGTTCCGTGTCGTTCGCGGTCGGGGCGTTCGCCTCGCGCTTTCAGGAGTTGCATGAATTTGTGGAATAAGCTGTGTAATAGCGCGCCATAAGACAGGGGATCAAGCCATCGCGTGGGGTCGGGTTCAGTTTTTTCTATGGGCTGAATTTCGAGCACATGGTTTAAAAAATACCGGTATGGACATCGGGCGAGCATTTCCAATTTTGAGGGTGAAATAATGCCGTGCTGTGCGGTAATCGCCAACTCTGGTGTGGACGCGCCCATCCATCCATCATAGGTCGTCAATCCGCTCCATTCACGCGCGCGTCGCGCCTTTTGTCCAGAGACCAGATAGGGGTATGTCCGATTCACAACGGATTCGTAATCGGCAGAGGGGTAATGTGCCAGCAATGCCTCTGCATCGTCCAGCGTCTGTGCAGCTTGGTCGGGCAGTGCGCGTGCAATTACAGGGGCGATGTTCATCTGTTCGGCTGCTTGCTGAAAGAGTGCGGCGGGATAGCGTTCCCTGCTATCGGATAGGCTGCGGTGGCAGGACAATAATGTCACTTTGCTATATGCCATGCTCAATACGCGAATGAGATGCCACACTTGCTCGGCAGGTCGCGTGCGGCGCAGTTCCAGTTCACCGGATACGCCCGAGCGCTCGCCATCTAATAATATTGGATCTTCTGTTGCGCCACCGGGGAAGGTGGCTTCGTCCATGCCCGTGATGTAAATATGTGCGCGATTGGTGTATCCCGCGCGTGCGAGCGGGGCTATTGCCAGATGCCCGGGTTTGGCTGCTTCGGCTTTAAAAGAGAGGTTGGTGATCAATTCAGATAGGCGGTTTGCCAGTCGGCGTACAGGTGCTTTGCGGCGCACGGATTGGGCCACATGGTGCAGGCGATCCCGGAT
>JAPPIE010000051.1 GCA_028874765.1 Gemmatimonadota bacterium | reverse complement strand
ATTTCGAATTCATCGCCACAGGCTTCGCGCACGGCTTTTACCTGTTCGATGCCGTGACGCACAGCGCGCGAAGGTTCAAATACATTGGGGTCTGTGGGATCGCTCATGCCCCATCGGGCAAATTTCCAGCCTTCCTCCTGTCGTTGCACACAATTTGCGACCAGACGGTCGATATTGTCCCGTTCGCCAATATGCGGATAACACGCCACTTTGTCGCGGGTTCTGCCGCCCAGGAGTTCATAGACGGGTACGCCCAGGGCTTTGCCTTTGATATCCCAGAGCGCAATGTCAACAGCACTCACTGCCGATGACTGTACCACGCCGCCCGGGAAAAATCCGCCGCGAAACATGACTTGCCACAGGTGTTCAATCCGAAAGGGGTCTTGTCCGATGACGTCTGGGGAAAACGAGCGGATTACTTCGGCAATCGCGGTTCCGCGACGCTTTAAGCCCGCTTCTCCCAGGCCGTAAATGCCTTCGTCTGTTTCGACTTTGACGAAAAAATTTCCCGTTGTGGGAACGACGAATGTTTTTAATGCAGTGATTTTCATGATTATTCTCCTAAAAAGATGGATACATACAGATGCTGAGTTGTATTAAAGTTGTGCGTTGGGCGCGCAAATAAATCAATGCGAGCAGGCCGGGGTACTGTTGTATCCGCATCTTTAATACTCCTTTTTTACCAATTTGCGTACGATCCGTCTTCGCGGCGGTAACCCCATCCTGTAAATGGTTCGGGAG
Organism: Gemmatimonadota bacterium; assembly: GCA_028874765.1. Classification (GTDB taxonomy): domain Bacteria; phylum Latescibacterota; class UBA2968; order UBA2968; family UBA2968; genus VXRD01. The sequence goes on along the minus strand of JAPPIE010000051.1, from coordinate 15,645 downwards.
GGGATGCGTCTGCAATCGCGTCTTCGTTAAATTCAATGCCCAATCCCGGTCCTTCGGGGACGAGCAGATGGCCATTTGCGTAGGGCATTTGTTTGGGGAATACATCTGTCAAGGTGGTCATGGGAGGTCTGGGCAATTCCTGTACGCCGACGAGAGAAGATGATAGACACAGGTGCAAACAAGCGGCTGTTGACACGGGTCCCAGCGGATTGTGAGGGGCCAGGTGAATATAATGTGCCTCGCACCAGCCCGCGATTTTTTTCGCTTCGGTCAAACCGCCCGCAATGCAGAGGTCAACACGGCAATAGTCCATCAAATCTTCTTCGATTACCTGCTGAAATTTCCACTTGCTATCGAATTGTTCGCCAATGGCTAAGGGCAGATGTGTATTTTGTCGCACGAGGCGCAGGCTCTGTGTGCTTTCACTTCGCAATGGGTCTTCGATAAAAAATGGGCGATAGGGTTCCACGCCTTTGCAATATGCGATGACCCAGGCGGGGTCCAGTCGCGTGTGTACATCGACGCAGATTTCGAATTCATCGCCACAGGCTTCGCGCACGGCTTTTACCTGTTCGATGCCGTAACGCACGGCGCGCGAAGGTTCAAATACATTGGGGTCTGTGGGGTCGCTCATGCTCCATCGGGCAAATTTCCAGCCTTCCTCCTGTCGTTGCACACAATTTGCGACCAGGCGGTCGATATTGTACTTATCGCCAACATGCGGATAACACGCCACTTTGTCGCGGGTTCTGCCACCCAGTAGTTCATAGACTGGTACGCCCAGAGCTTTGCCTTTGATATCCCAGAGCGCGATATCGACAGCGCTCACTGCCGATGACTGTACTACGCCGCCCGGGAAAAATCCGCCGCGAAACATGACCTGCCACAGGTGCTCAATCCGAAAGGGGTCTTGCCCGATAACGTCTGGGGAAAACGAACGGATCACTTCGGCTATCGCGGTTCCGCGACGTATTACGCCCGCTTCTCCCAGGCCATAAATACCTTCGTCTGTTTCGACTTTGACGAAAAAATTTCCCGTTGTGGGCGCAATGAATGTTTTTAACGCAGTGATTTTCATGATAATCCTCCTGCAGATTAATGTTGTAGTGGGGACGCGCAAACAGGTCAATTGGATGGCACTTTTTTACCAAAGTCTTCGACAAAGATTAGAAAATCGCCAATCCCAATTGTGCCATCACCATCCAAATCAAACCGCACGTCATATCCCTCATCACCTTGACTTAATCCGAACTGATCTACAAAGAGCAAGAAATCGGGAATACCAACAGTACCATCGCCATCAAAGTCGGGAGTAGCCAAAGCTTTTGCGGTAAAGATTTCGGAGACGAGCCCGGCCACCGTTACCTCAACCGTGTTGGTCCCCGGATGGTTCCCGAGTGTCAGTGTGGCGGAGGCGCGGCCCTTGGCATCGGTGAAGGCGGTCTCAACAGAGAGCGTTCCCCCGCCTGCGGTAACCACAAAGGTGACGCCCAACCCGGCAATCGCCGATCCGTTTTGATCCAGTACCGAAACCACAAACGGCTCGGCCAATTGTACACCGGGTGATCCTTGTTGCTCCTCGCCGGAGATTTTCTCCAGCATTTGAGGATGAGGGCGCGGCCACTTAGATACATCAAGAACAAAAGACGCCTTGCGGTTTTGATTCCCATTCATATCAACGGCTTGTACCGAAATCCGATGTGCAGTGGGGTTGGGAAGACTCGTAACACCATCAGGTGGAATAACATCATAATAATAGAATTCAACAACGGCATCTTTTTTGCCCATTAATTCACGACACGCTCTCCTGCTGCTGCCACTGTTAGTGAGGAGCACCTGATGAACTCCATCAGGATCTCTAACTTTAAGCTGGATAGAGACTCTTGTTCCCCTGCCGGATACATATGGCGAAATGAGTTCGACAGTGGGCAGCGACCCTTCTTCAATTGGGGTATCGGGATTGAAGTAGGTATGTACGGATAAAAATTTGGCATGGCATGCAGATAGAGAATTACGTTGATAGCCTCCATACGACATGATGTACGCGTCATTCCTAAAATCGTGATGTAATCCGAAGGCGTGCCCAAGTTCATGAGCCACTGTTCTCCAGTTAGTTTTGCCAGGAACCGATACAGAGCCACTATTTTTGCTCGTCTGGCTCGCGACACCTCCCACACGCCGACTACCTCGACCAATTGCATTTATACTATTGTCAATGAAGATCAAGTAAATATTCGTATAGAGATCAAACACCTGTTCAATCTCGTCAAGCACAGTACCTGTCGTATCATAGAGATAGTGACTGTCAGGTTGTTGACCATCCACGCGATGCACCAGCGGTTCGTCCTGTTCATCGGTTTCAAAACGGAAGGTTCTATCGCCGTAGCCGTGCATCTGCATCTGCTCGGCGAAAAATGCCTGAAGATTGCGAATCTCATCTTTCATCTGCTGAATCCTGTGGGCACGAAACGGGCGATCATTGGGCAAAAAGTAGATCATCCTTACCGTGCGTGGTTCGCCGACGTTCAGACCCGCCAGCCGTTTGGTCGCAGGGCGGTGATCGTGCCTCTCACTGTCGTAATCGAGGGGCTGGAAATGCACGCTATCGGTTGGCGAAGGCAACTCATGGGCGATGGCCAGCGGCGATAGAATAAGACCCATCAATGCGAGAATGGCGAAACGAAGAACAGAGGTTTTCATGTGTCTATCTCTTATCATTGCTACGGATGCTTTTCTCATCACATTCCCCACACAGTGATTTTCGTATCTTCTATATCTTCCTCACGGCGGAATATCTTCTCGTCCCACGACTTGCCAGCAGTGCGGTCAAAGATGATGAGATGGCCTTCGGTCGCGGCGCAGCGATCCATGTAGGCGCGGGTCTGTTTGAGGCCTTCGCGTACGGTCTGTTCCAGGCTTTTGTGAAGCAGTTTGCATTCGATTACTGCCTTTTGAATCGCTTGATCTGGCCGGGCGTCGTTGGGGGCTGGCCATAAGATCAACAGGTCTGTACGCATCCGACCCAGGCCATACTCGCGTTCGATCCGTCCGCCGCTGTTGACGATGCGCTGGAGAAACGCCTGGAGCAGCAACTGCGGACCGGCTTCTTTGTACTGGAATCGCTCGACCCAGTGTTCTGAATGTTCGCGGAAAAATTCCTGAAATGCGGTTAGTAGATCGTCGAGACACAAGCGGCCATCTGCATCTATGTACCAGGCTGTGTCTTGAGCGAGATATTCCTGCGTGGTATAGGTGAGGTCGCGGGGGATGACCTCCTGATAGATCGGGTTTGCAATGGCGATGAGGCCTTCCCGGCGCAAGAGGCCCAGATCGCGGGCATATTCTACGTCGTCCTGGGGAATCGCCTCGGTGGATTCAGAACCGCTCAACAGGGGTTCGACGACGCGCCTTACGCGCTCCTCCTGTAATTTGTCGGTGAGTTGGTCGAGGTGCGTTTCTCTACGCAGGATGAGTTGCTCGCGGGCGTCGCATATCGCATTAGCTGTGATGGTTTGGCTGCGATCCCGTCCGGCTTTGTTATCAAAACAAGCTTCGTAAGCCAAGGCATTCACGAGCCACGGCTGTCCCTGTGTCAGTTCCCAAACCTTACTCTGTGCATCCTGGATAAAAATTTGTCCCGTCTCCTCAGTGTGTTGCGCCAGCAGTGTTTGCACTTCTTCCCGTGTGAAATCGCCCAGACGCAGGGACTTAGTGCGAATATTGAATGCGCTACCGCCTGCGATAATCGCGTTCTCTGCGGTTGATTGGATGCGGTAATCGCGCACATCGCGCACGCCACACAGGATTACGGTCTGCGGGTACTGGCGCGGTCGGTCGGGATAGCCCGCGCGGAGTTGCCGCAGCACAGACAGCAGTGTGTCGCCGATCAGCGCGTCAATCTCGTCTATCATCAATATCAGTGGCTTCTCGTCTGCCGCAGCCCAGTGGCTCAGCACCTCCTGCAATGCACCGTGGGGGCCAAATTTCTCAAGGGCCTCGCGCCAGACCTTCTTCACGATTCGCTCGCCCAGAATGCGTTCTGCTCTCGAAGCCAATTGACCCAGTATCGCCTGCATGGCCGCGCCAACGTCTTCGCGTGCGGATTGGCCGATTTCGACATTGATGTACAGGCAACGATACCGCCCGCTGCTGTTCAGTTCATCCATCAGTGCCAGCAGTATGGATGTTTTGCCCGTCTGTCGGGGTGCATGCATGACAAAATACCTCTGCTGCTCGATCATCAGCAAGACCTCGTCGAAGCCAATCCGTTCTAACGGTGGGACATAGTAATGCATATCCGGTTTGATGGGACCGGCTGTGTTGAAGAAACGCATGTGATTGCACCTCAGTTATTCAAGACCCGGTTTGCAGGGGATAGCGGACCGCTGTCACCCAATCCATCCCGCTGTGCCAATCACATCTGCGATGGGAAGGGCGCGAGATAGTTCTTCGTGTGTGAGCGATGGCATGTCTGATGTCGCTGTGTTGTCTTCAACTTGTTGTCGATTTTTTGCGCCGGCAATGACGCATGAAACGCCGGGGTGATCTAACACAAATCGCAGAGCCGCCTGTGCCATGGTTCTCTGTGCTGTTTGTAAAAACAAAAGTTCGGGCAATTTCTTCAATCCTTCTTGAACTTCGAGACGCTGAAACCGTTCGTACCGCAGATCATTTTGCGGTATTTGCTCGGCATTTTGTCCAAAGTATTTTCCAGTCAATTGGCCCTTTGCAAGAGGTACGCGGATTAGTGTGCCTATTTTTTCTTTTTTTGACCAGTGCAATAATTCGTCGGCGCTGCGTTCCAATAAATTGTATCCGATCTGCAAAATATGGATGGGTCCCAATGCCCGCAGTTTGTCGATGGCTTCCCGGTTGTTGGTCGAGATACCGTACCATCTGATTTTGCCTTCTCGTTGCAATTTTTCGAGGGTTTGCATGACGGCGGGCATGGCCCATTCGTGCGGGATCGCGTGCAGTTGATAAATGTCGATAAAATCCGTTTGCATGCGTTTTAAGCTGTTTTCGCATGCTTCGACAATCCGGTTGTGTACCGATTGTTCATCGTTCTGGTCAATGTCCCGGTTTGGCTGCACTTTGGTCGCAATGATCCATTTATCTCGCCGTCTCTGTAGTGCTCGTCCGACGAGTTCTTCGCTGTGCCCGTCGCCATAGCCTTCCGCAGAATCGATTAAGTTTACCCCGAGTTCTTCACACCGATGGATCAGCGCGATGGATTCCGTATCGCTTGTGCCCGACCACACTTCAATGCTTCCATCTGCTCGCTGTTGTTTTCCAGAGATGGGAAAGGCACCCAATCCAATTTCCGATACTTCGAGGCCGGTCTGTCCCAGTGTGCGATATTTCATGCCAGGACCCCTGTCAGTTCCACATTGACAACTGCGTCGGCTTCCACGGTGAGGACCTGCCATCCGTTGTTCTCAAATCGCCACGAGAATGAGATGTCTGAGTCGCCGCCATTGTAAAACATCACGCCATCCACATCGGTCCCAGAATGGATCACGAGTGGAAGGATTTGATTGGGAACGCCACGCTCGCCATTGGCGTGTTTTACTTCGACTGTTGGCGTCACTTTGCTTTTTACTTCTCGCGTGCCCAAAAGCAATGGGCCGTAACATCCGGTTACGGGTCCAATGCCCCAGTTGCGTCCGTGTCCAGCCGCTGTCGAACAGACTGCGCCACCCATATCGGCGTGTTCTCTACCACCGCGCAGCACCCGACGTACCATCGTCAGCTTGTCTGCCGCCTGTTTTAATGCGCGTTCGGCATAGTGTTCATCACCCGTCACCTGATAGGCCAGCGTTAGTGCCGCTGTGCTCGGTTCTGTTGTGGGCGTTACGGAGCCATCGCGATTCCATATTCCCCAATACGTCATGTCGGCGCGCTTGCCCACGCCGGGCCAATCGCGGCGGCGATCCTGTGGGAAGACCATTGCCAATTCGCCTTCTTGCATATCGGAAAAACGCGCGATTTGCGCCTGGATTGCGTCATCCAGGGAGGGATCGGAGAATTGCCGCCGAAAATGGGAGATCGCCGCTGCACCGGGGTCCGAATACGGGTCCAGCAATTCGTTGATCATCGGTTCTGCTATTCGCCGCGCCGCCTGGTGGAATACAGCGTCGCCCGATGCTTCGAATAGATCGCCCAGGGCGTATATGACGCCGGAAGCCAGCAGGACTTCGACTCCGATGAGCGGGTCGCCAGGGAGGTGATGCCCGGCTTGTGCCGCCTTTTTTTGTTGTCCAGTTGCCTGCCTGCCAAATCTCGGTTGTCCATTTGCATCCCAGGCAATGGGCAAGGGGCCATCTGGTATGGCGACGATCATTTCTGCCCGGCGCTTGCCGTATTGCAAAGCCCAGTCCAGGTACCGGTCTTGCCCCGTCATTCTGTGTGCGGCAAGGGCAATGTGGACAAAGCGGAAGTGCTCGGCAATTTCGGCGTCGTAGCCGTCGTCTCGCCCGACTGTGCGCGTGCCGATATAATATCCGTAAAACCGGTTGCGCTCCCAGTCAAACCATTCTGGGATGCCCTCGACCCAGTTGCCGATGTGTTCGGCAGCGTCTTGTAGTAGTGCGTTTGCTTTTTCATCTTCTGGAAATAATCCGAGGTAACGCGGCAAAAAGAGCAGAAAGGGTTCGGTTCCGTGATGGGCTTCGGCTTCGGGTTCATAACCGTGCAGGCAGTCCCGTTCCACCCATCCGGCGAGCATATCGCGCAGGTGTTCAAAGTGCTCTCGCACCCCGTCATTTCCGGTGATGAGATAGTGGGGGAACCAGGCCAGCGAATAGTTCGCTTCGTCTTCGCCTCCGCCATGCCTGCTCGGCGGGTCCATGCGACGGCTCTGATCTAACCACGCATCCATCTCTTTTCGCAATGTCCGATAATGTTCAAAGCTCTGTTTCATAAGTAGGCCCTCCAGAAGTTGTTTTTCTTTTTTACCATTGGCATTTATTATCTTGACGCTTCAAAAACGCGAAACTAATTTGTCAGACAGCATAGCGGAAAAAATTTTCAAAGTCAAGGTCTCTTGAAGCCTATTAGAAAGGATTGCCATGTCGGACATTCGCATTCGCGCAGAACACCTCGAACCGTTTATCCAATCGGTTTTTGAAAACGCGGGTATGCCGCCCGAAGACGCCGCCATAGAAGCAGAAGTGCTCATTTGGGCGAATCTGCGCGGGGTTGACTCGCACGGGGTTTTGCGCATTATTTCGTATCTCAACAATATTGAGACAGGCGCGATGAATCCTCGGCCCAATATTCGCGTCGTGAAAGAGTCACCAGCGGTTGCCCATATCGCATGTGACCGCGCTCTTGGACCTGTGGCGACTGTTCCTGCGATGAAAAAAGCCATTGAGAAGGCAAAAAATGTGGGGATCGGATGGGTGTTGCTCAGCGATGTCACGCATCAGGGCGCAATGGCTTATTATTCTTTGATGGCGGCACAGGAGGGCTTTGCGGGTATTGCCATTGTTTGTAGTCCGCCCAATATGGCTCCTTTTGGCGCGAAGGCAGCTGGCGTACACAATAGTCCGATAGCCGTTGCAGTTCCGGCGAATAAACGCGATCCCATCAGCCTCGATATGGCGACAAGTGTGGCAGCGGGTGGCAAACTTCAGCTCGCGCAGGATAAGGGCGTGCCGCTGGGCGAAGACTGGGCACTCGATGCCGCGGGCAATCCGACGACGGATGCGCGTAAGGGGGTTATCCTGCGTCCGGCAGGTGGTCCTAAGGGATCGGGTCTTGCCCTTATTTTTCAGTGTTTGTCCAGTTTGGTGGTCGATAATCCTCTGCTCGTTCCCGTATTGCGCGGGGGCGAAAATTTGAAAAAGCAAAACGGCATTGTCGCTGCGATTGATATTTCCTTTTTTGTTGATTTGGATGATTATAAAGACCACGTCGATAATCTGATTGATGAACTCAAAGCCCTGCCCAGAGCAGATGGCTTTGACGATATTCTCATGCCCGGGGAGCCCGAAAATCGCACCCTTGCCGAACGCTCTGTCGAAGGTATTCCCATTCCGGTGGGGACGGCGGAAAAACTCCGCAAAGCCGCGCGGCGCTTTGATCTCGCGTTGCCCGAAGGACTGTGAAAGATTGGAGTAGATATGCCAGAAATTGTAACCATTCAAGATGTCAAAACCATTGTGACGCAGCCTGCGGGTTCGCGGCTCGTTATTGTCAAAATCATTACGTCAGAACCCGGTCTTTACGGGTTGGGTTGTGCGACATTTACGCAGCGATTTCACGCGGTGCGTACGGCTATTGAAAAGCATCTCAAGCCTTTTGTTATTGGACGCGATGTAGATCGCATTGAGGAAATTTGGCAGATGAGCATGGTCAATGGGTACTGGCGCAACGGCCCTGTGCTCAATAATGCCATATCGGGGGTGGATCAGGCGTTGTGGGATATTAAGGGCAAACGCGCGGGTATGCCCGTGTATCAACTTCTGGGTGGGAAGTGTCGAGAGGCAGCAGATACGTATGCTCATGCCAGTGGGCGCGACAAATACGAAGTGGTGGATAGCGTGCGTCATTATATGGCACAGGGCTATCGCCACATCCGCGTGCAGATGGGGGGATACGGCGGTCAGTCAGATACGATTCAAAAACCCGATGGTGCGCCCGATGGTGCTTATTATCACCCGCGAGAATATTGCCGCCGCATGTGCGATATGATTGAACATGTGCGTGCGGAGATCGGGCCTGAAGTCGAGCTTTTGCACGATATTCACGAGCGTTTGCGCCCGATTGACGCGATCCAGTTCGCCAAAGACGTGGAGCCTTTTAAACTTTTCTTTTTGGAAGACGCGCTCGCGCCGGAAGACAATGCGTATTTTCACCACATGCGCGCGCAGTGTGCCACACCCCTGGCGATGGGCGAACTCTTTAATCATCCGCACGAGTGGATGCCTCTTATTCAGGATCGGCTTATTGATTTTATTCGCATGCACGTTAGCCAGATGGGGGGAATTACCCCGGCGCGCAATGTCGCTGCTTATGCCAATATGTACAATGTGCGAACAGCGTGGCATGGGCCTGGCGATACATCGCCTGTTGGTCACGCGGCAAATTTACATCTGGACCTGTGGGCGCCCAATTTCGGCATTCAGGAGTGGTGTCGTTTCAACGATCTCGTCTATGATATTTTTCCCGGTTTGCCCGAGGTGCGCGAGGGCTATATGTATCCGAACGATAATCCCGGTCTGGGCATTGATATTGACGAAGATCTCGCTGCAAAATATCCGCCCGAAGATGAGATTATTCAGTGGACGCAAACGCGGGCTCCGGATGGATCGCCCATGCGGCCGTGATATAAGAAGACACAGGAGAATTTTATGAATACTCATTCATCCCCATCGGATCTCAGAATTACCGATATGCGCGTTGTCAATATTTCCGGTGTGCCTATGCGCTCTACGCTCATTCGCCTGGATACCAATCAGGGTATTTATGGTTTGGGAGAGGTGCGAGATGGGGCCAGTCATATTTACGCTTTGCAACTGAAGCGTCAGCTTTTGGGTGAAAATCCCTGCAATGTGGATAAGCTGTTTCGCAAGATTAAACAGTTCGGGTGGCATGCGCGGCAGGGGGGCGGTGTGTGCGGCGTGGAGATGGCTTTGATGGATCTGGCGGGTAAGGCTTATGGCGTGCCCTGTTATCAGCTCGCAGGTGGGAAATTCCGCGATCAGATCCGCATCTATTGCGATACGCCCACAACGCCGGATCCCGAAGAGATGGGCAATCGCTTGAAGGCGCGTATAGAGCAGGGTTTTACTTTTTTGAAGATGGATATTGGTGTGCGTTTGCTCAAAGATATTCCGGGTACGGTGTCTTCCCCCGCGGGCATGCTGGAAACTTCGCAGGTTATGCATCCTTTTACGGGTATTCAGTTTACCGATAAGGGGATCGATGTTCTCGTTCAGTATGTGGGAGTTGTGCGCGATATTGTGGGGTATGAGATCCCTCTGGCTGCGGATCACTTTGGGCATATCAATGTGGAGTCGTGTATTCGCCTTGCACGCGCACTCGAGCGGTTTAATCTCGCATGGCTGGAAGATATGATTCCATGGCAACTTACCGATCAATGGGTGGGTCTTAAGAACGCAACGGCGACCCCGGTTTGCACGGGTGAAGATATTTATCTTCTGGAACATTTCAAGCCGTTGATCCATAATAAGGCCGTTTCGATTATTCACCCGGATCTCGCCACGTCGGGGGGGATTCTCGAAACCAAGCGGATTGGGGATTACGCGGAAGAACACGGCATTGCGATGGCTCTGCATATGGCGGCGACGCCGGTTGCGACGATGGCGAGTGTGCACTGCGCGGCTGCGACAAATAATTTTCTGGTTCTGGAATGCCACGCCGTTGATTATCCGCCGTGGAATACGCTCGTTACGGGCTTGCCCAATCCCATTGTTCAAAATGGTTATATTCAGGTGCCCGACGCGCCCGGACTCGGCGTTGATTTGAATGAGGAAGCGATTAAAGAACACATCAATCCCAATTTGCCGGGCTATTTTGAACAGACAGATGCGTGGAATGAAGAACAGGTGAATGACAGGCTGTGGAGTTGAGAAAAAAACAGGCTGATAACTGACAACCGAAAGGAGCGATACTATGCCCACTATTGGTATTATTGGGGCGGAGAATAGCCATACTGTGGCGATTGCAAAGACGATTAATATTGATAGACTGGTGTCCGGTTTTAGTGTTACCCATGTTTGGGGAGAGACGCCGGACGATGCGAAAGATGCACAGGATCGAGGGCTGATTCCCAATATTGTGGAGGAGCCCGAAGATATGATTGGGCAGGTCGATGCGGCTATTGTGGATCATCGCCACCCCAAATATCACCTGCCCGCGGTGCGTCCGTTGCTGGAGGCCAAAATTCCACTTTTTGTCGATAAGCCGTTTTGCTATCGTCTTGATGAAGGCAGAGAGTTTCTGGCTCGAGCGCGTGAGCTCGATGTGCCTGTGTGTTCTTTTTCGGTTTTGCCCAAGCAGGCGTCTTTCGCGCAGTTGCAAGAAGATGTCCGAGAACTCGGGCGCATTATTTCGGTTGTTTCGACGGGGCCTTGCGATATTGATTCTGAATACGGCGGTGTCTTTTTTTATGGGATTCATCAGGTCGATATGGTCGTGCGCTTGCTCGATCAAGATATTACGCATGTACAGCTCAATCGCGGGGAGCAAAACCACACTGCGACGCTTTATTCTGCGAGTGGCGCGATTTCAACGATGAATCTCATTGGCGAAGGTCGCGTGGGGTTCCACGTTTCTGTGATTGGGGAAAAGGGGCGCACTGATCGCGTGATTGGATACGATGAGAATACGTATCTTACAGGTGTTCTCGATTTTTGCCGCATGTTCAGTACGGGAGAAACAGATGAGACAGATGGCTCAATTCTCACGCCTGTTGCTGTGCTCGAGGCACTCGAGAAGTCGCAGGAGTCGGGGGAAAAGGTAGAAGTGTGAAGTAAGAAAGAAGACAGCGAATGGAGGTTTCCATGATTGGCGTACTTACGCATCACTGGGCTAAAGATGATTGTGTTGATGAGGCCCGGGATCTTTTGAATCGCAACGGTATTGCCCAGAGTCAGGCTCCCGGATTTGTTAGCCGTCAAACTCTTCACGCGCTCGCCGATGAGACGAAGATTACGACGCTGGTTATTTGGGAGAATGAAGAGATCTACGAGGGCTGGCGTGCCAGTCCCGAGCGGGGGGCCGTTATGAGTGGCGCAAGTGATCTCTGGTCACAGCCGACTGAGTCCGAGCGATTTGAAGTTGTACATCGCTTGTCCAGAGTATAGAGAATTTATTAGAGGTAAACTATGAGCAAAATTCTTGTTACGGGTGCTACAGGGCGTTTGGGCGCGAATGTGGTCAGGCAGTTGGTTGAGCGTGGGGATGATGTTCGCGCGCTGATTCTTCCCGATGATCCCAAGAAATTCAAGCTCGATCCATTTGATATTGAAAAGATCGAAGGCGATCTCAGAGATGCGGCGTTGTGTCGCGATATTGTGGATGGGGTAGATGCGGTTGTTCATACGGCGAATATTCTGGGTCCACCGCGCGGTATGGACAATCAGACGTTTTACGAGATTAATGTTACGGGTACGTACAATCTTTTTGAAGCGGCAGCACCGTTGGCAGATCGCCTCTACCGGTTTGTCCATGTCAGCACCGACGCGGTTTATCCGATGGGCAATCAGCATGTTCCGCCCTGTTATCAGCCGGTGAATGAAATCCATCCCAAACGCCCGCGTGGACTTTATAGTACGCTGAAATATATCAATGAAGCGATGGCTGAAGGCTATATGAATGGTCACGATCTCCAATTGTCCATTATTCGCCCTTCTGGCATGTTTGCTGGCAAAGAAGTGCTGGGGCGTTGGAATGTTCAGTTTGTGGCAGGGCGCATCCGCGATGCCGCGAATAATCCGGAAAGTGGTATTTACCATCCGGATGGCGCGGCTATTGCACGGGATATGCTCGACCGCGCCGAGCGTCCCGATCAACCATGTGCTGTCACCGATCGCGAGGGGCGTCCGTGGATGTGGTCGCCTTCTGATGCACGCGATACTGCGCGGGCGTGTCTTTGCGCGCTGGACCATCCCGCTGCAGTGGGTGAGGCGTTCAATGCGCCGATTTACCGGCCGCTCGCTTTTCCCGAGGTTGCAGAGTATCTCGCGGGGATAACGGGTGTTCCTCTTTTTGAAGTTGAGGTTCCCATGCAGTGGGTCTATTGGTCTGACAATAGCAAGGCACGCACGCTGATAGGATACGAACCGCAGTGTACGCTTGAAAATATCTTTGATACCGCGCTCGCCGATCAAGCCGGTGAACCCACGGATGTGATTTCGGCGTAATAAAGGTGAGACGTGAGACGTGAGACGTAAGAGGTAAGAGGACCACCCTACCCCTCTCACGTCTCACGTTTTACTTCTCACCTTAACAGGAGTATTTATGTCTGATAAGCCCAATATTCTGATTATTATGTCTGATGAACACGCCCCGCAATACAGCAGTATTCACGGGCATTCACTGGTGCAATCGCCCAATATGGAGCGTCTGGCTGAGATGGGGGCCACGTTTGATAATGCCTATTGCAATTCGCCGATTTGCGGTCCGTCGCGGATGTCATTTATGACGGGGCGTTATATCAATCGCATTGGTACTTATGACAATGGGTTTCCCATGGCGTCGGATACGGTTACGTGGGCGCATCGTTTGCGAAATGTCGGTTACGATGTTGTGATATCGGGTAAGCAGCACTTTTGTGGTCTTGATCAATTGCACGGTTTTCGCACACAACTCGCGCGCGATTTGCATGCGGAATTGTGGACAAAAAACGGTGTCCCGCGCGGCGAGGGCAATTGGGATGCGGGGGTTGTTGAGGCGAAAAAGCCATGGAATGGTATTGCACAAGCGGGACCGGGCACAACGACTGAGATACAGGTTGATGATCAGGTTGAAGAAGCCGCCCTCGCGTATATCAAAGATCCCGCTCGCAAAGAACAGCCCTGGTGTATCAATGTGGGGTTTATTGCGCCTCATTTTCCGCTTGTGGTTCCGCGGCGGTTTTGGGACATGTATCCGCGGGATCAAATCGATATGCCCGATATCCCCGAAGGCCATCTGGAAAATATGCACCCGGTTTACAAACGCCTGCGCCTGATGTTTGGTATGACTGATTTTCCCGAGGAACTCGTGCGCAGAGGACGCGCGGGTTATTACGGGCTTATCACGTATTTGGACGAAAAAATAGGTCGGCTCATCGATGCGCTCGAAGAAACCGGTCAGCTTGAAAATACGATTATCGTGCATACCTCAGATCACGGGGAGATGAATGGCGAGCACGGCATGTGGCGCAAATCAAATATGTATGAAGCCTCCTCCCGCGTGCCTCTTCAGATTGTTTGGCCCGGGCATATTTCGGGTGGATTGCGCGTCGCGCAAAATGTTTCACTCGTGGATCTCGTGGCTACCATACTGGAAGCCGCTGGCGCTTCGATGGATATTGCGCCTCTTGACGGCGATAGCCTTTTGCCGCTGATCAATGGTGAGACTGTGGCATGGAAGGATGAAGCCTTTTGCGAATACCTCGCGCACGGTGTTATCCATCCCGTGGGTATGCTCAAGAAGGGCGATTACAAACTCAATATGAGCCCGGGAGATCCGCTTGAGTTGTTCAATATTGCAGAAGATCCGAATGAGTTTAACGATCTGTCAGAGTCGGCACAACACCGAGAAATACGCGATGCTATGCGCGAACGCTTACTGGAAATTTGGGGTGATCCAGAAGAGATTGAACGACAGGTGCTCAAGAGTCAAAGGGAGAGGCGATTTATTACGGCGGCGAGTGGAGGGGGATGAGGGTAAATCATTTTTCGTTTTTCAACATTCCCACATTGATTAATTCCGCTTTGAGTTCTGCAATCAATTCTCGATATGTCAGACTGTTAAAATAGCGTCGCGCTCTTGGCATGGATGCGATTCCAGTCCTGTCCGTATAATCCATCTTGCCAAAATATACCCCGTCGGCTGCTTCGGCTATTTGTTCGGCGAATTGGCGCGGTTGACAATACAGTACTGGCGCGAGCGATGCGGTGACGCGAATGCCAGCTTCGCGCAATTGTTTCATCGCTTTGAGACGCACGCCGATTTTCGGTGCTTTTGGCTCTGTGCGTTTGCGAACTCGGTCGTCGTTCGTCGGCACGGAAAATCCTATCCGCAATCGACTGCCAAATTGCTTTAACAAATTCAGGTCGTCCAAAATCAGATGACTACGCGTATGCACGGTTAGAGCCTTTAAATTGCAGTCCACCAGCACTTTTAAGCAGCGTCGGCTCAATCGATATTTCCGCTCAATGTATTGATAGGGGTCGGTCGCGGATCCCATGAAAATTTTTCGCCCGTAAATTTTAGCACGCGCCCTGCCCAATAAAAAAGGCGCGTTCATTTTGGGCTGTACCCACTCACCCCATGCTTTGGGATATTCGTAGGCGAATGGAAATTTCATCACATAGCAATAGGCACATCCCATGCCACAGCCAGAATAGGGGTTGAGGGTGTATTCTGTTATGGGTTCGCCGGGTGGATTTTGAGGCACGAGTACCGACCTTACACTGGTCTCGTCAATGTGCAATGATGGCATGTCTTCCGCCTCCCGTCAATATTCCGAGTGAATATACTGCACATTTGTATATTATTCAAGAAAAAAGACCGTTTCAGAAGGGTCACTTCTCGCAACGGTCTCAACGGGAATGCGGCTTTTTTAGTTTAGACGATATTCAACCCACTCGTTTTCACCGGTCGGTCCTCTGGTGAACCACGCTTTTCGCCCCGGGGGATCGAGTACGATGCCGGCAATGGTCTGACCGCAGGCTTCGCCATTGTGAATTTCGTTGTGGCGGCATATTCCCACGGGGGTGTTTACGCGATCTGATAGCATATTTTTCAGGGCGTCTGCATTGCGTTTGTCGCAGGATTTTAACAATCTGGTCGCTCGTCCCCAGCGCAAGATGCTTTGACCGCGTTGATCCCATTGCCGCCTTTCAAAAGGCTTGAGCCGGTCTGTTAGATAGTGATTTGAATGGGCCATGGGTCCATCAAAGGGAC
>JAPPIE010000134.1 GCA_028874765.1 Gemmatimonadota bacterium | reverse complement strand
CGATATTGCGATGTTCCCGGGTTGGGACGGTGAGCGGTTTAAGGTGATGACGTAAAGTCATTATTGACCACTCATTTGAACTGCTGTACTGACACGTTGTGTTGCGCGTGTGCAGTTTACACCGCTGCAAGAGAAAACTCGAGTGTCGAAGTATGGCACTCGAGTTTTTTTGTGGAGGTTTGCCAATGATATTGCGTTTTTCACTCGTTGTTTTGTGCTGTGGTGCTTTGCTTTCTGGGGCTACGGCGGATGCTGAGTTGCAACTGCCCTACAAGGCGGAAGGGCTAAGTAAGGAGCAGGCTGCAGCGTATCTCTTAGAGCGTTTTGCCTTTGGTGCGCGCCCAGGTGAGGTGGAAAAGGTGGCGCAGATGGGTCCCGAGAAGTGGCTGGCTCAACAGTTGGCGGGCAATTTGCCAGATGCCGAGTTGGACAAACGCCTGGAAGCGTATCCGGCGTTGAAAATGACGCAGTTTGAAATGTCTGAAACTTATGTGCAGAGTGGGCGGATTCGCCGAATACTGGAGAGACAGGGCGTGGTTGATGCCGCAAAGATGGATCGCAAAGAGATGTTTCAAAAGATAAGGGCGTATCGCAAGGAGCACGGGTTGCGTTCTTACAACGCGCTTTTTAATCATGAAATTCAGAGCCAGAAAGTGATGCGGGCGGTGTATAGCGAGAATCAGCTCACTGAGGTGCTGACGGATTTCTGGTTTAATCATTTCAATGTGACCACGCGCGATGGTGGGGCGCGCGGTTATGTGCTCTCTTATGAGCGCGATGCAATTCGTCCCAATGTGTTGGGCAAGTTCCGCGTGATTTTGGGTGCGACGGCGAAGCATCCGGCGATGTTGTATTATCTGGACAATACACAGTCGCGTATGGCACCGCCCTCAGAGCGGAATCAACCCAGGCAGAAGGTGGCATCGGACGAGATGGGTATAGATGGTGGTATGATGGGCGGTGAGGCTATGGCGCAGCCCCCTCCACAACGCAGACGCAAGTACGGTTTGAATGAGAATTACGCCCGGGAGTTGATGGAGTTGCATACGCTGGGCGTGGATGGTGGATACACGCAGCGAGATGTTACCGAGGTCGCGCGCGTGTTGACGGGTTGGGCTGCGATGCCTTATAAAAATGCGCGGAAAAATCTCGAGAAGCAAATCGCAAAAGGAAGTAAAAAACTCATTCGCGAGGGCGAATTTGTGTTCCGCAGAGACTGGCACGACAGAAAAGCCAAGGTGGTGTTGGGTGAGAAGTTCCCGGCAGGGGGTGGCATGGAAGAGGGCGAGCGCGTTCTGGATATGCTGTCCGAACACCCTTCGACCGCGCGTTTTATTTCTACGAAGTTGGCGCGTCGGTTTGTGAACGACAGTCCTCCCGAGGCGCTGGTCGAGCGGATGGCGAAGACATTTAGCAAGACGGATGGAGATATCGCTTCTGTGGTGGCTACGTTGGCACAGTCCAGGGAATTTTGGGCAGAGGCAAAGAAGCGCAGCAAGATGAAGTCGCCATTTGAGCTGGTGGTGAGTTCTCTTCGCGCATTGGAAGCCGATGTGAAGAATCCACAGCCGATGATGGGCTGGTTTAACCGCATGGGCGAGCCGCTGTATGGCTATGTGCCGCCTACGGGTTATCCGGATTATGCCGAGTCGTGGGCGAATGCGGGTACGCTGATTGCGCGAATGAATTTTGGCGTTCATCTGGCTGCGGGCAAAATTAGAGGGATTGAATTGAAGCGCTTGTCCCGGGATAGCGATGGTCTGACAACGGATGAGGCACTGGCGGTTTATGGCAAGTTGCTGTTGCCAGCGCAGGATACGAGTGCTATTGCGTCAGAGGTCAAAGAAACGATTCCCGCTGATGCCAAACGCAAAGAGGTTCAGGTGGTCAGCATGCTGCTGGGGTCGCCGGAGTTTCAATACCGATAAACTGGTGGATGGGTACCTATGTGAAGCAAGGTACAACGTCAGTAATCTCGTCACGCCTATATGCTTTAAGCAGGCGTCCAGCCAGAATGGGGGTTTTTAACTTTTATGATAGCTGCATGCAGTTGCCTTTTATCCGTGTTCATCTGTGTTCATCTGTGGTTGCTTTTTCAAGGAGGTTTGCAATGATATTTCGTTTTTCACTTATTATTTTGTGCTGTGGTGCGTTGCTTTCGGGATCTGCGGCGGATGCCGGGTTGAAATTGCCCTATAAAAAAGAAGGGCTGAGCAAGGAGCAGGCAGCGGCGTATCTCTTAGAGCGTTTTGCTTTTGGTGCACGGCCCGGTGAAGTGGAAAGAGTGGCGATGGGTCCCGAGAAGTGGCTGGCTCAGCAGTTGAAGGGCAATTTGCCAGATGCCGAGCTGGACAAGCGATTGGAAGCATTTCCCGCGTTGAAAATGACGCAGTTACAAATAGCCGAAATCTATATGCCAGATGGTCAACTTCGCAATCAGATGAAAAGAGAAGGGGTAATGGATCCGGCGACGACGCCTCTCAAAGAGATGCGGGAAAAGATGAAAGCGTATCGCGAGGAGCACGGGTTGCGTCCCTATGGCGCGCTTTTTAATCAGGAGCTTCGGAGTCAGAAGGTGATGCGGGCTGTGTATAGCGAGAATCAACTCGCCGAGGTGTTGACGGATTTCTGGTTTAATCACTTCAATGTGACCACGCGCGATGGTGGGGCGCGCAGTCGCGTGCTTACCTATGAGCGCGATGCGATTCGCCCCAATGTGCTGGGTAAGTTCCGCGTGATTTTGGGCGCGACGGCAAAGCATCCCGCGATGTTGCACTATCTGGATAATGCCCAGTCGCGTATGGCTACGCCAGAGCAGCAGAATCAACCCAGGCCTGAGCCAAAGAAGGAAGTGGCAATGGGCGAGATGGGTATGGATGGCGGTATGGATGGCGGTATGATGGGTGGTGAGATGATGGGTGGTGAGATGGCGAAGGCTCCGCCGAAGGCTGTTGCGAAGCCGAAGACGCCTCCAAGACGCAAGTATGGTTTGAATGAGAATTATGCCCGCGAGTTGATGGAGTTGCACACGCTGGGTGTGGATGGTGGATACACGCAGCGGGATGTTACCGAGGTTGCGCGCGTGTTGACGGGGTGGACTGCGATGCCTTATGGCAATGGGCGCAAGAATACCGATAGGGCAATCACAAATGGCAATAAGAATCTCGTTCGCCAGGGCGAATTTCTGTTCCGCAATGCCTGGCACGATAAAAAGGCCAAGGTGGTGTTGGGTGAGCAGTTCCCGGCAGGGGGTGGCATAGAAGAGGGCGAGCGCGTTCTGGATATGCTGACCAAACACCCTTCAACTGCACGTTTTATTTCTACGAAGTTGGCGCGTCGGTTTGTGAACGACAGTCCTCCCGAGGCGCTGGTCGAGCGGATGGCGAAGACATTTAGCAAGACGGATGGGGATATCGCTGCTGTGATGGCTACGCTGGCGCAGTCGCGTGAGTTTTGGGCAGAGGCGAAGAAGCGCAGCAAGATGAAGTCGCCGTTAGAACTGGTGGTGAGTTCTCTTCGTGCATTGGAAGCCGATGTGAAGAATCCACAGCCGCTGATGAGCTGGTTTTACCGCATGGGCGAGCCGCTATATGGTTATGAGCCGCCCACGGGTTTTCCGGATTATGCCGAGTCGTGGGCAAATTCGGGTACGCTGATTGCGCGATTGAATTTTGGCGTGCGTCTGGCGATGGGCAGGATTGGGGGGGTTGTACTGAAGCAGTTGCCCAGGCAGAGCGAGCATACGCCAACGACTGAAGAGGCATTGGCGAGGTATAGCAAGTTGCTGTTGCCAGCACAGGATACCAGTGCTATTGCATCAGAGGTGAAAGAGATGGTTCCCGCAGATGCTCAGCGCAAAGATATACAGGTGGTGAGTATGTTGATCGGGTCGCCGGAGTTTCAATACCGGTAGATAGATGCGCTGGTTTCAAGTGAAAAGACTCGGGTGCCTAAAAGCACTCGAGTCTTTTGCGTTTTATTACCCCATCTCGTCTATCCGTTCGCATTTTTCATTCAGGCGCTGTTCGGCGTCGGTGCCGCGCATTTGATGGGTGTGTGGGGCAATGCGAGGGGCTACGTTGGTGTATCCCCGGGCGTTTGGTCCTTTGTTTTTGGTTGTGCCTTCCAGTGCGGTTTTGAGGTCGGCGATGTCGCCGCGCCAGGATAAGAGGGCGTGGCGCAGTTCGTTGCGGATTTCGAGATGGTCTGGATGGTCGTAGAGGTCGTTTTGTTCCTGGGGGTCGTTGATGCGGTCAAATAGACGGCCTTCGTCTTCTTCAAAAAAGTAATCGAGTTTCCAGCGTTTGGTGGCGACGGCGCAGGATTTGTAGAGGGTGGCAACGGCGCAGCGGCGGGGGGATTGTTCGCCTCTGGCGAGTGGGGTGAAGAGGTCGAAGCCCTGCATGGAGGGGCATTCGGTGCCAGCAGCCGCGAGGAGGGTGGTGGTGATGTCGTTCCAGATGGCGAAGTCGCGCGTTTCTCCTTGCGGAAGGGTGCCTGGCATGCTCATGATAAAGGGGACGCGCCAGGATTCATCGTAGAAGTTGTGTTTGTCGTTAAAGCCGTGGTCGAAGAATTGTTGCCCGTGATCGGATGTGAAGATGATCAGGGTGTTTTCCCTAAGGTTATTCTGGTCGAGGTAGTTCAGGATGCGACCGAGGAGGGCGTCGCAGTACGCGGCATACGCATAATAGATTTTGCGGAGTTCCATGATGGTGTCGCGGTATTGCGGGTCGTAGATGCGGCCAATGGCTTCTCGCCAGTATGTGATGGTGTTTGGGTCTTCGCCTGGATGGCATTCGTTTTCGGGTTTGATGCCGAGCAGGCGTTTGGTGTGTGCGGGCTGGTTTTGTTCTTCGCGGTGGGTGTAATTGAGGTCGGGCAGGTTGTCGCAGTTGTCGTAAAAGGTGAGCCAGTCTCCCGGTGGACATTCGGGTGGGTGTGGCGCGGGGAATGAGCAGAAGGCGAAAAAGGGACCCGAATCGCGCTTGACGACCTGGTCGATTTGTTCGATGGTTTGTTTGGCGAAAAAGGTGTCGAGGAAGTGTTCTTCGGGTACGGGTGTGGGTTGTTTGTGGCAGTCCTGGGGTGTGAATCCATACTTTGGGATGTATTCTCTGTAGTCGTCCTGGCCGATGATGATGTCGAAGGTTCGGGGGTTTGTCCAAAGTGTTGTTTGCCGACCATGATGTTGGTGTAGCCCTGTTCTTTGAGGAGGTCGGGTAGGGTTGGGAAGTGGGTGAGGCGGGTCATGCGGGTCATGCCGTTTTCCCATACGCCGTGTATGGGGGTGTGCAGGCCGGTGATGAGGCTGCTGCGCGAGGGGTTGCATACCGGTGAGGGCGTGTGTCCCTGTGTGAACATGACGCCTTCGGCCGCGAGGCGATCTGCATGGGGTGAATGGGCAAACGAACTGCCCATGCAGTTGAGGGTGTCCCAGCGCTGGGTGTCTGTGGTGATGAGTAAGAGGTTGGGGTGTTCGGTCATGTGTGTTCCTTTGATGGAAGTTAGTACTGGTCCGACAGGTCTGGAACGGTGAATTTATAGCGTTCCTGGGCGTCTGAAAGCCGTTTTTGCATGTCGGCCACGCGATGGGCATAAGCGGGGTCGGCGATGGCGTTGGTGTATTCGTGGGGGTCGTTGACGAGGTCGTAATATTCGTCGCCTTCGCCTTCGCGGATGTAGTGGATGAGTTTTTCGGTTTGGGTTCTCAAGCAGACCATGGTTGGGAAATAGGGATAGGGCGGGTCTTCGAAGTATTCGAAGAAGAGGTCTTCTCGAGGTATTTCGCCTGTGTTGGTCAGGCGTGGTCGCAGAGAGTGGCCGTGGTAGTGATCGGGTACGCCCAGGCCGGATACGTCCATGATGGTTGCCGGGATGTCGAGGCTGATTGCGTCGGTGTGTTCTACGCGCCCGGGGTTGGCGATGAGGTCGGGATAGCGCATGAGATAGGGCACGCGGATGGATGGGTCATACATCCAGCGTTTGTCGCCGAGGCCAAATTCGCCGTGGAAGTAGCCGTGGTCGCTGGTGTGTACGACGAGTGTGTTGTTGGTTTGTCCAATGGCGTCGATTTTGTCGAGTACCCGGCCCAGGGCATCATCGACGCCGCGCACGGTGCGTACGTAGTTGCGCATAAAGGTGTCGTAGCGTTCGTTGTCTTCGAAGCTGTGAGGACGTTCGCGGAGAGTTCTGGCTTTGCCATCGCGAGATGCGCCGAGGGCATTGGGTTTGGGCAGTTCATCGTCGGAATAGGCATGGGCATGACGCGGCGGTGGGGTGAAGGGGCCATGAGGGGCTTTGTACCACAGGCAGATTGCCCAGGGGCGGTCGTCGTCCTGGTCGAGAAATTGTTCGACGTAGTCGGCGAGGAGGTCGGTGTTGTATCCCTGATGTTTGACTTCTTCACCGT
Source organism: Gemmatimonadota bacterium (assembly GCA_028874765.1). Taxonomy (GTDB): domain Bacteria; phylum Latescibacterota; class UBA2968; order UBA2968; family UBA2968; genus VXRD01. The sequence continues at coordinate 10,072 of JAPPIE010000134.1, read as the reverse complement.
CGATGATAAAGATGGGGTCTTCGTAGTCTCCCTGACCGCGAAAGCTGACCCAGCGCTCAAATCCGGGTTTGGGGTCGCCACCGGGCAGGTCAATGCCTTCGGTTCCGTAGTGTATTTTTCCAAAGAAGCCCGTGCGATATCCGGCTTTTTGCAATTGCTCGGGCCAGGTTACGAGGTCGGAGCGTATCGGCGCGCGGTTGTGCGCTGCCCGGTGGGTGTGAGCATAAACACCGGAAAGATGGCTGGCTCGGCTGGGCGCGCATAGGGGTATGGCGGTGAAGCCATTGGCAAAGCGAATGCCTTCACGGGCGAGGCGGTCCATAGCAGGTGTGTCGATGAAGGGATGTCCCGCACATCCCATGCAGTCGTGTCGCTGGTCGTCGCACATGGAAAAGAGGATGTTGGGTTGTTTGGGCATTGTGAGTCTCCGGAAGGGGTTGGTATGTCACTTTTAACAGCTAAAGATAAAGCTTTTTTTGTGGAAAATGGCTATCTCATTCGACACGATATGTTGCGTGAGGGTCAAATTCAAGAGGCGGTTGATACGCTTTGGCGTTATATTGAAGCAGATCGCGATGATCCGCAGACCTGGGTAGATGCTGGGCCGCGGAGTCCAGATTGTTGGGATCATCCGGCGATTCGCGCCACGCTTTACGAAACGGATTTGTTTGCGATGTGCAGGGAATTGGCTGGCGATTTGAGCGATGATGCCGATCCTTCGACTATTCTGGTGTATCCGAGTGGTAGCGATGAGTGGGCGATTAAGTTACCACATCTGGATGGTTATAATAAGAGCGAGCGTGCAACCGTGGGTTTTACGATTGGGGTGACGGTTTATTTGAGTGATGTGGCTCCGCGTGGCGGCGGTTTTACACTGTGGCCCGGTAGTCATAAGACGGTGGCAGAATTTTTCAAGTCGCATTCCCTGCTGGGTCTCAATATGCATCATCCCGGCGGTATTGTCGAGCGGGATATGACCCGCATTTTTGATCTGAATGAACCTGTTGAGCTGGTTGGGCAGGCGGGTACTGCGTGTATCTGGCACGGGTATATGGTTCACAGCGGTACGTCGAATTGCAGCGATCAGATACGGATGGCTCTGGTGAGTCGCATGAGCACAAAAAATTGGGATCTGTTGCAGTTTGAGACGCCGGATGATATGTGGGAGTATTGGGAAGTGTGATCCGCAGAAAAAAACGCGAGTGAGCGGTGTACAACTGGTCGCTTCCCAGACCAGTTCATTTGAGCGTTTTTCGCAGATGGACACAGATGAAAGGCGAAAGACAATGGATTTTGTAAAGTTGAGCGATGAACAGCGGGCGTTTTTTGATGCGGAAGGGTATCTGGTGGTGGAGGATGTTCTGGGGGCTGAGGAAATTATGCGGTTGACAGAGGTGTGTGATGCAATGATGGCGTCGTATGATGATCGGGGAAGGGCGTATAAGCAGTTTCGAGACGGGATTGTGGAGGAGCCTGTTTTTCGCTCTTTGATCGCGCATTCGGGGACAGTGCCTCTGGTGGTTCAACTGTTGAGTCCGGATATTCATTTGCAGAATACGGCGGTTATTTACAAGGATCCAGAAGATGCCGAGACGACGGAGCCGATGCGTAGCTGGCATCGGGATATCGGGATTACGCAGGAGATCGGGCATGCGTATCAGCCGCGTGTTGGGATTAAGGTGTGTTATTGTTTGACGGATTTCCCGGGACCGGATTCGGGGATTACGCGGTTTGCGAGGAGGAGTCATGTACTCAATGAGCCGCTGGGTATTCCGAGAGGCGAGGTCGATCCGCCCGAGGTGGTGCAGCCGGTGTGTAAGGCGGGGGATGCGCTGTTTTTTGAGAATCGCATTTTTCACACGAAGTCGCCAAATTTGAGCGGTCGCACGTCCAGGGTGGTTATTTTTGGGTACAGTTATAAGTGGATTCGGAATGGTTTTTATTTGGGGAATTTAGATGATGACGTGATGGCGGATTTGAGCGATATTGAGAAGCAACTTCTGGATGTGCAGTTGAGCGATAATCCCAACTTGAGCGCGAGGGCAAATACGTATCCGCTCACTGATTGGGCAGAGGAACACGGGGTGACGCCGGAGCAGGTTCCGTGGACGGTTGAGGTTTAGGAATAGACCGGATTATGCGAAGGTGGGGTTATGTCTCCCCTCCCCGTGTCGGGGAGGGGTCGGGGGAGGGGTCAGAATATAGAAAGAGGAGGGAGCAATGCGCGTTGGGAGATGGATTTTATGCTTTATTTTACTCGGGGCAACAGGTGTATATGCTCAGGAGGCTGAGAGAAAAGGGACGCCGCCCACGCTGGAGAATGTGGCGTATGGACCTTATGAGCGCAATGTGCTGGATTTTTGGAGGGCCGAGTCGGATGTACCAGCACCTGTTTTGATTTTTATTCACGGGGGTGGGTTTGTCAATGGCGACAAAAGGAGTGTTCGCGGCAATGTGATTGTCGAAGCGTGTTTGGAAAAGGGCGTTTCGTTTGCGGCGATTAATTACAGGTTCAGATCCGCCGCACCCATACAGGATATTTTGCGCGATGCGGCGCGTGCGGTGCAGTTTATCAGATACAATGCCGAAGCGTGGCACGTCAATCCCAAACGCATCGCTTCTTATGGTGGCTCTGCCGGTGCGGGGACTTCGATTTGGCTGGCTTTTCACGATGATCTGGCCGATCCCGATAGTGAAGATCCCGTGCTTCGCCAGTCTTCGCGCATTGTGGCGGCGGGGTCTCGCAATGGTCAGTTTTCCTATGATATATTTCAATGGGAGTCTGTGCTCGGTTTGCCTGCTGAGAAATTTTATTCCAGGAATATGTCGTTTTACGGCCTGGCTACATTTGATGAAGCGGAGACCGAAAAGGGCAAACAGATTCGGGCGGATGTGGATATGCGCGGGTTGATTACAAAAGACGACCCTCCTGTGTTTTTGTTTTGTAGTCAAAGGGGTGGGGTGCCCCAAAATCGCGGTCATTATGTTCATCATCCCAAACATGCAATTGCGATCAAAGAACGGTGCGATGAAGCGGGTGTTGAGGTGGAGATGTATTTGCCGAAGATGGGGTCGCCACCGCCGGGGAATGTGAATCAGGCGATGTTGGCGTTCTTTTTCAAGCATTTGAATGTAGGGGCAGGTTTGAAACCTGCCCAAAATTAGGATTTTGCACAGGAGGTTGTTGTGGCGTTCAAGGTATTGACAGACGCGCAGGCAGCGCATTTTGTGGAGAAGGGATATGTGAAGTTAGAGGGGTGTTTTGAGAAGGCGGAGATTCAGGATTGGCTCGATCTGGCGTATCTGCGTTTGGGGTATGACAGGGATGATCCCACGACCTGGGTAGAGGATCGCATTCACATGCCGTCGATGAACCGACGGGCAGTTGCCGATCTCGCGCCAAAAGCATGGGATGGGATATGCGATGTGATGGGCGGGGCAGAGCGCATTGAGGGTGAGCCTTCGTGGGGAGATGGGTTTATTATTAATTTTCACAAAGATGCCGATGATCCATGGGTTCCGTCGGCAAAGCGCGGGGGATGGCACAAGGATGGGAATTTTTTCCGGCATTTTCTGGATAGTCCAGAGCAGGGTTTGTTGACGGTGGTTGTGTGGGATGATGTGTTGCCCAATAGCGGCGGTACGTATCTCGCGCCGGATTCGGTTCCAAGGGTTGCGAGGTTTTTGTACGATCATCCCGAGGGGCTGGAACCGGGTTCGTTTGGGAAGATGATTGAGGGATGTGAGGAATTTGTCGAGGCGACGGGTAATGCGGGCGATGTGTATCTGATTCATCCGTATATGTTGCATTCTGCCGCGCCAAATCCTTCGGGGCGTCCGCGTTTTATTACGAATCCGCCGGTTGCATTTAAAGAGCAGATGAATTTCAATCGCGAGGATTCCGATGATTTTTCACTGGTGGAGAGGGTGGTGTTGCGGGCACTGGGTGTCGAGCGATTAGATTACCGCATTACGGGCAAGCGAGAGCGGTATTACACGGAGTTCCGCCGCGAGCGAGAGCGCATGCTGGTGGAGCAAAAGGCGCGTTTGGCAGAGCTTGAAGAGGAGGTTGTATGAAATGATGCAACGAATCAACGGAGCGGTGTACAACTGGTCGTTTTCCAGACCAGTTCATCAGCGAATCAACGGAACGGGGTATAGCTGGTTCGGTACAGTTCATCAATGTAGGGGCGGTGCCCCTGTGCCCGCCCGTTGGGTGGTAGGGCGGGGTTCGTCTATTCGTCTATTCGCGTTTTGTATTGCAGTAGCAATGTTTTTTATCGTGTACTTTGCAAAAACAGGAGGCTTTTGTCATGGACGCGAGATGTCTGGATTATTGCGTGACCGAAGAGGAGCGGTTGAAGTTTGAACGCGATGGGTTTTTTATTCTCGAGAGTGTGTTGCCAGAGGATCTGGTGGATGAGTTGGTGCCGGTTGTAGATCGCGTGGATGGCGCGCATCGAGAGCGAGAGGGCATGGGGCCGAATCAGCGGTCGAATATGCTGGATTTTATCGGTCAGGACGATTTGTTTTTGGAGTTGCTCGATTGGTATAAGACTTTTCCAAAGGTATGGGGGTTGCTGAATTGGAATATTCAGCTTTATCATTCTCACATGATTGTGACGCCGCCTGTTGGTCCTGGAAAGTCGCTTGAGAAGGATGGACCGGGGCTTGGATTTCACCAGGATAGCGGTCGCCTCAATCTCGATATTGAGACGAATCCGCGTCCGAGAATTTCGCTGAAGGTGGCGTTCTTTTTGACGGATGCATCACAACCCGGTCGCGGGAATTTTGTTGTGGTTCCCGGTTCGCATCTGGGCAATGTGTTTCCGGGCGAAAGTCGCTCGGAAATGCCCGAGGGCGGTATGCAGGTGTGTGTGCCGAAAGGTAGTGCGGTTATTTTCGATCGGCGTATCTGGCATTCGAGCAGTACCAATTATTGGAATTCGCCCAGGCGTACGCTGTTTTACGGCTATAGCTACCGCTGGTTGCGACCCCGCGACAATATGACGGTGGATCATTTTATGGAGCGCAGCGATCCCATTCGCAGGCAGTTGTTGGGGGCGAGTCCTTCAGGTGGTTTTGGATATACGTCACCCAAACCCGAGGATGTGCCGTTGAAGGCGTGGATTGAGGCGCATTTGGGTGAGAAAGCCGTGGCGGCTTAAGATGATTGTGTCTGCAGGATATCGGCGAGTGTATCGGTTGTCCATTGGTTGATGCTTTTGCCACTGACTTCAGCAGCTGTGGCAATTGCTGCGTGGACTTCTGGGGGAAGGCGCAACATCAGATTTCCAGAATAGGGTTTTTGTGGAGGGCGATTTAATTTTTCGCAGGTTTCGAGATAATCCTCTACAGCTTCTTCAAATGCAGTACGCAGTTGTGCAACCGAATCGCCGTGAAAACCCACGATATCGTTGATGCCCGCTATGTGACCAATAAAGCAATGGTCTGCGTCGCTGTATTCAATGCGAGCGGCATATCCTTTATATGTCATAGTGTTCATGGTATTATTCCCGCTTGTTGTAGGAAGTGTGATGATAGCATAATGTGATATCATTGGCAAATGTTTTGTATAGAAGGAATGTTTCATGGGATTGCTCACTCGTGATGAGAAGCAGTTTTTCAAGGATAATGGGTATCTGGTCAAGCGGGATGTTTTGCCCGAAGATTTGATGGAACGTGCTGTGGATGGCCTGTGGCACGGTGTTTGGGCAGATCGCCGCGATCCTCAGACGTGGGTGAATGCAGAGCCGAAGAAGCCCGAGAGTAGTGACCCGACGTTGCACAGGTCAATTGTGTACGATTACGGCGTGTTTGATATGGCCGAGGAGATGACGGGCAAAGGGCGGTTGACCGAGTGGGCTGAGCCGACGCCGTTGTTCCGCTATCCCACGGGTACGGATCAATGGTCAAAGCCTTCGGGTGGGCATGTAGATGGCTACGGGCAAACGGATTTGACGGTGGCTGGTTTTACAATTGCCGCGACCGTTTATCTCTGTGATATCAAGCCCCGCTCGGGCGGGTTTTGCGTGTGGCCGGGCACGCATGCAAAGATGGCGGATTATTTCAGGTCGCATTCTTTGCTGAGTGTGAATCGCCAGTTTTTAGATCCCAATGCGCCGCCCAGTCAGATTCACATGGGGACGATTATCGATTTGCCCGATCCAATGGAGATCACAGGTCCTGCAGGGACGGTGATTTTCTGGCACGGTTTGATGGTTCACAGCGCGAGTAAGAATTGCAGTCGCAATATCCGCATGGGATTGTTTACGCGGTTTAAGTGGAAGAATTGGAATGAGTTGCAGTTCGAGACGCCAGATGATATGTGGGAGTATTGGGAGGGATTAAATGGCTGATAGACCTAATATTATTTTTATTTTGACTGACCAGCATCGGCTGTCGGGCGTGGGGGCTTATGGCGAGACGCCTTGTCGCACGCCGAATATTGATCGCCTTGCGGCAGAGGGCATTTTGTTTGAGAATGCTTATACGGTTTATCCGGTGTGTAGTCCGGCGCGGGGTACGCTGCAAACGGGCGTGTATCCGCATACCCATGGCATTACTTCAAATATCCACGAGGTGGGGTGTAGCGTTCACGAGTTGGAGGACCGGCCCGAACTTTTGTCGCGACGCCTGCAAGCGGCGGGTTATGGGACGGGATATACGGGGAAGTGGCATCTCGGTTCTGAGAAGACACAGACGTTTCAGGGGTCGAACAGGCCATCTTCGCCTTCGCGTATCGGGTATGAAGGGCAGGATTTTGCCGGGCACGGCGGGGCTGGTTCGAGTTATTCGGATTATCGGGCATGGGCACAGGCAAAGGGTTATGAGCCGGGCGTGAAGCCCTGGGCTGAGGCGACTACGATGGTCCGCAATGGGGTGGGTGAGTTGACTGTGCCAACGGAGGCGACGGTGCCGGCTTATCTGGTGGATAATGTGATTGAGATGAGCAGGTCGTTTCGGGAACGGGATTTGCCGTATTTTATCAGTTTGAATTTTTGGGGTCCGCATGGACCTTATCACGCGACGGGTGAGTTTCTGGACTGGTATCGGGATGTGGAGATTCCGCCGTGGGGAAATTACGAGTGGCCCTCGCGGGAGATTCCCGGTCCGCATCATTTGAAGATTCACTGGGATAAGGAAAATTTGACGTGGGAAGATTGGGCGATGGCGGTGCGCTATTATTATGCGCGGGTGTCGATGATCGATAGTCAGATTGGTCGGCTGTACGATTATTTGAAGGCGAGTGGGGAGTTGGACAATACGGTGCTGATTTTTACGGCGGATCACGGCGAGACGCTGGGCAGTCACGGGGGGTTGCTGGATAAGGGATGGCATCATTTTGAAGAGACGCATCATGTTCCGATGATTATCCGGCTGCCGGATGGTTCGCATGCGGGAGCGCGCGTTGCGGAGTTTGCTTCGCTGGCGGATATGTATCCCACAATTTTGGATCTGGCTGGTGGAGATTACGATGGGGATGCGATTCACGGTGCGTCGCTGTTGCCGCTTGTTCGCGGTGAGGCGACGGGTTGGCGGGATGCTGTGGTGACGGAGTTTTTGGGGTTGGGCAATGTGGCTACGTCGATGAAGATGTTGCGTATGGGGGATTTGAAATACGGGTGTAATTTGACGGGGCAAGACGAGTTGTACGATCTGAAGAACGATCCCCATGAGATGAATAATGTGATTGATGATCCCGATTATGTCGGTGATGTGGCGCGATTAAAGGTGCGGTTGCAGCAGTGGATGGTGGAGACCAGTGATCCGGCTTTGCGGATGTATCGCTGGCGCGAGCGCGAGGCGATTGGATAGGCGCTCTGGATGGAGGTGTTATGTCAGAAAATAAGGATTGGCGAAATCAGGGGGTGCGGGTGGTGACAGGTGACCAGTTGGATTTTAATACGCCACAGACACCGGGGATGACCCGGGCGGCGGCGATTAATCGCGCGAGTGCAGGGGCCGAGAAGCTGTGGGCGGGTACGGTTGAGATTCATCCGAATGCAAAGACGGGGGCGCATCATCACGGGGCGCTGGAGAGTGTGATTTATGTGGTGAGCGGGAAGGCGAGGATGCGATGGGGCGATCAGTTGGAGTATGTGGCAGAGGCGGGTCCGGGTGATTTTATTTATGTGCCGCCTTATGTGCCGCATCAGGAGATCAATGCCAGTGTGGATGAGCCTCTGGAGTGCGTGCTGGTGCGCAGCGATCAGGAGCCTGTGGTGGTGAATCTGGATATTCCGGTTGTTGAAGAGCCTGAGGAAGTGTATTGGGTCGATCCGATCCATTCGGATCCGAGAGGTGATTGACATTTAGCATTTGAGAGGTGATATGGTGAAACGAAAATTGGGATATGTGGGGCTGGGGATGATGGGTGGTGGGATGGCGAGTCATTTGGTTGCGAGTGGTTATGATGTTGCGGTTCATGATTTGCGCGATGAAGCGGTGCAGGTTTTGCAGGAGAAGGGGGCAACGGGGGTGAATACGCCCCGGGCGGTTGCCGAGCAGTCGGAGGTTGTTATTTCTTCGCTGCCGACGCCGCAGGCTGTTGAGCAAGTCGCTTTGGGACCGGATGGTATTGTTTCCGGGTTGTCGGCGGGGCAGGTTTATATCGATATGAGTTCGATTGATCCGGATACGACGCGCCGGGTTGGCAGGGCTATAGCGGAGAAGGGCGGGTATATGCTGGATGTGCCCGTGGGCAAGGGTCCGGCAGACGCGGCACGGGGGGGATTGACGCTGATGATTGGCGGCGATGCCGATGTGGTGGCGTCTGTGCAAGATGTGCTGGATACATTGGGCGATGAGCAGTTTTATTGTGGCGAGTTGGGTATGGGTGTGACGACCAAGCTGGTCAATAATCTGGTGTCGTGTTCGGTTGCTACGCTGTTGGGTGAGGCTTTTGCGATGGGTGCTGCTGCGGGATTGGATGTGGGTGTGCTGTGGAATGTGATGTCGAATACGGCTGCGAATTCGTCGCATTTGCAGGGGAGTTTTAAGCGCCGCGCTCTGGCGCGAAATTTTGAACCCTATTTTAAGTTGCAGTTGTCGCACAAGGATCTCGGTTTGGCTGCACAGATGGCCGCTTCACTGGGTGCGACAAATTTTATGGGCGCGGCGGCGTATCAGATTCAGACCATAGCGATGGGAATGGGATTGGGCGATGAAGATCAGACAGCGTCGATTAAGGTGGCGGAGAAGACTGCGGGGGTAGAGGTGAAGAGGGAGTAGTGTCTTTACTAAAGGAGAACAAAGATGCCAGTTTTGAGCGAGAAGGATTGGGATTTTTGGCGTGAGAATGGGTATGTGGTGGTACACAATGCGGTGCCGCAGGAAAATTTGGATGCGATGGTGGATACGATCTGGACATTTTTGGATATGGATCGCGATAATCCGGAGGATTGGTATAAGTACAAACCCTATACGCGCGGGAATCCGTGTTCGATGATTGCGGCGTCGGGGATGGTGGAGATTTACCAGCATCAGGCGTTGTGGGATAACCGGCAGTATCCCCGCTTGCATCAGGCGTTTTCGGAGATTTGGGGCACGGAGGAGTTGTGGGTGTCCCTGGATCGCGCGAATATGAAGCCGCCTTCTCGGGCGGATAAACCCGATTGGCAAAATGAGGGTATGATTCACTGGGATACGGATACGTCTGTGCCCAAAGTGCCTTTTGGGGTGCAGGGGGTGTTGTATTTGACGGATACTTCGGAGGATCAGGGCGGGTTTCAGTGTGTGCCTGGGTTTAATAATATTTTTGAGGAGTGGGTCAAGACGCAGCCAGCGGACCGCGATCCCCGGCGACCCAATCTGGATGATCTGGAAGTGAAGTCGATTCCGGGCAGGGCGGGCGATCTTTTGATCTGGCATCGGTTGCTGGCACACGGCAATGGGCACAATCGCTCGGATAGGCCCCGTTTGGCGCAGTATATTACGATGTCGCCAGCAGAGGGTCGGGGGGAGGCAGAGCGGGAAGAGCGCATTCAGGCATGGCGAGATTGCAGGCCCACGGCTCGCTGGCCGGGTGATCCGAGGGATTGGGAACACAAGACGCAGGAGCCGGCGAAGT
>JAPPIE010000251.1:12579-17073 GCA_028874765.1 Gemmatimonadota bacterium | reverse complement strand
GAGAGCCATTCGTCCATAAAGAAATAGGAGATGTGAAGTTTAGCATATAGCGAGCGATTTTGATATTGACAAGTGCCCAAACGTTTAGTATGGTCTGGACAGAATATAACCCAACCAGGCGATAAGAAAATCATGACAAAAGCCCATTCAGAACAGAAATCAACCGGATCGCATTACACGCCTCCTGCTCTGGCAGCATTCGTTGCAAAAGAAATGCTGAAATTATGGCAACCGCCAGAAAACACGCGCAACGTAACTGTATTTGATCCCGCTCTCGGTGACGGTGAATTATTACTTGCTGTTCTGAAAAATTTACAAGAAATGGATGTGCCTCTATCCGTAAGCGGATACGAAACCAATCAGTCCGAGATGCTTTTTGCTAAAGAAAGAATAAAGGACCAGTTTCCAAAAGTTGCTACTGAGTTCCACAATCGGGATTTTCTCGCTCAATCAGCGGACTGTTCCTCTCAGCCTGACCTTTTCCAAAGCCGACGACCAGAGCAGTTCGATCTCGTAATCTCAAATCCACCTTATGTGAGAACCCAGGTAATGGGAGCAAAAAAGTCCCAGGATATAGCTCGTCAATTCGGACTGGCAGGACGGGTGGATCTCTATTATGCATTCATTATTGCGATAGCTCAATATATTCATCCAGAGGGCATTCTTGGAATAATCGTATCTAATCGATTCATGACGACAAGATCCGGGGAAACTGTAAGAGCCAAAATTAAAGAACTGTATGATATTGAACATATTTGGGATCTTGGCGACACAAAACTTTTTGAGGCGGCTGTGCTTCCAGCGGTCCTGATGCTAAAGCCAAAAACCTTTGGAAAATCCAAAAGTACTGCCAAATTTACTTCAATTTACACATCTGATTCCGTCAAAAACGCACGCAGGTGCAAGAGCCCAATCGAAGCCCTTCGACACAGCGGGTATGTTAAAACAAAATCTAACGGATGCTTCAGGGTTTTGAAGGGAGAATTGGATTCAGGTCGAGGACCAAAGGATATATGGCGGATCTCTACAAAGGAAAGTAGAGAATGGCTAAGTAGAGTTTGTAGGAACACCGCCGCCACATTCAAGGATCTTGGCAAAATTAGAGTAGGCGTTAAAACCACCGCGGATCGCGTATTCATAAGATCAGATTGGGATGACATGCCTTTGGATAAACGACCGGAATTGCTAAAAGATTTAACAACCCATCACATTGGAAATCCGTACAGGTCAGAGCCTCCAAAAAGCAAGATTCTTTATCCTCACACCATTCTTGGGGGAAAGCGTTGTGCAGTCAACCTGGCAAGTTATCCAAAATCGAAAGCCTATCTCGAAGAACACAGAAATCAGCTTGAGGACAGGAAGTATGTCATTGAGTCAGGAAGAAAATGGTATGAAATATGGGTACCTCAAGATCCAAAAGCCTGGAAAAAAGCCAAAATCGTTTTTAGGGATATAGCTGAACATCCAACATTTTGGCTGGACCTGAATGGCACCGTAGTAAACGGCGACTGCTATTGGATTTCATGCTCTGAAGAAAACGAACTTACCTGGCTGGCTCTTGCTGTAGGCAACTCCTCGTTCATAGAGTGCTTTTATGATCACAGTTTTAACAATAAATTATATGCCGGAAGAAGACGATTCATGACGCAATATGTTGAGCAGTTCCCTCTTCCAAGAATAGATTCGGTACCAGCAAGCCAACTTATCGAAATGTCAAAACAGACTTTTGAATGCACAACATCCGACAAAAAAACAGAACTTATGTACACAGTTGATAAATTGGTTTGGAAAGCATTTGGTTTCTCAGATAAAGAAATCCGAGGGTAGCGGTATTTGCAGTTTTTTGTTCAAAACTCTGCCTTCAAAACGTCTGAATCTTGAAAAGAAGTCTCTCCCAGTGGTCATATAAAAGTTCGTAATCCTTATGCGATTTCCCGTCAGTTCACCATAAAACAGAGCGTATCTAACATCACAGTGCCGAATAACGATATTGCCATCCAAGGCTGGATAGTCAAGTGCCTGTAAGCTGTCAGGCGTCACAAGACCCAAATCTATGGTCCGCGAAGTCTGAAGTTTAATTTCCAAAAGTTGATGCGGAATGTCCGGAAATGTGCCCTTGTCTGCATATTCAGGGTAGCCCAATAGCTTCGCGACAATCTCGTGTAGTAGTGATCCGCGATTTCTCTCTTGATCCATCCCCACATAGTCAATTTCCATCCCAATCGTGCATTTTAGAATGCCAAAGAGTGTTTGAATGGGAATAAGCGAACGCAATGACGGATCTTCTGTCGGATCAATGAGACGCGCTGACGATTCCTGCCCAATGCGTTCCGCTGGTATTGCATCCTCCCTTGACACCAACTCGCATGCCTCGGTACCAACATCGAGAGTAGCCTGATATTTCTGAGTCAATGTGCCCGTCCTGTCCAGTTTCGCGAGTTCTGCACCAGCAATCACCCTGACATTTCCTATCCGATTGTCCTCATCTACCCGCACAATGACGTACCTGCGCGATGCGTCCAGTTCCTCGTTCCAAATCTGCAGGTTGTTCGATTTCTGAATATATACATCAAAGTTCTGTCCGGGGAACCTCGGCTGTGTTCTCTTGAAAGATTGAGGTACTGGATAACCTATTGCTTTGCATACGTCTGTCTTAACTACTTTTGATCTGGTCCGTAACGCAAGACCACTGAGAGAAATGCCAATTAGATTTTCTTGCAGTATTTCCTCGAGCTTCTTGCTTGCGATATATAGGTCTGGCCTTTCTGCGGGAATACGATCGTAAATAGTGAGACCGCTTCTTTTAATAGCATTTTTATCCGGATAGACCATGTCTTATTTCCTTTAATTCAACCGAGCAATAAGATCAGAAGGCACGGATGCGACGTGGATCTGGGGATGTCCCGAGCGGTCGGAGTTGAAGACGAGCCATTTGAGGTCGGGCGAGAGATAGGGATGCCCGTGTGTGTTTTGCGCGGTGCTCATGGAGGTGTGCGCTTCGCATACGATCGCGGTTTTGCTGGTCTGGATATTGCCGACGACGAGTTTGCTGGCACCCTGCCAGTCGTCGCAGAAGAAGTATTGACCACACGGGGAGGTGCCGACGTGGTTGAAGCGATAGCCCGGCGTGCCGACGCGCTCTGGAGGGTTGTCTGCGGATACTTTGACGAGGTTGCCCTTGTCGGGTGCATACTCCCCTTCGGCGCGGACGGATAGGAGGATTGCATTCGCGCCCGCGATCCAGGCTTCATGGCCCGTGATGCTCGGCGTATGGGGTAGTCCGACCTGAAGGCGCGTGACTTTGCCGTCGGGTATATCGACGAGGTATTCGGTGGCGCCTTCGTCGCCGACGAGTTTGAGGCGGGTGCCATCGGGTTTAAATTCGCAACCCCGGTTGTGCTGAACCATAATTTGTTTGCCTTCTGTGGGTTCAAATTGCGTGTGGGGATTGCAGATGTCGGGGTCGGTGTTGATGATTTCTCGCGTTCCCTTTTCGAGATCGACGAGTTCTATGCCAAACATTTTGGGGTGATAGCTGATGGTGACGCCATAGGCGTAATAGCGTTCATCGGGCGATAGGGTGCCCAGGCCGCGCGTTTGAAGGTCTTCGGGAAATTCATGGATGACGCGCTGTTTGCCCGTGCGCAGGTCAACGCGCACGAGTTCCTGGCATTTGTTGGGGATAATGCGCCGATAAAAGAAGATGCCCTTGTGGGTCATGCCAGGTCCGCCCAGACCGCGACCGATTATTTCGGTTTCCCATGTGCCAAATTCACAGGCGATATATTCGGTGGTATTGGGCGCGGTGTCTGAATTTTTCTGCTCATAGACAAAGACGCGCGAGTCAGCAGAGCAGTAGGGTAGTTCACAGTAGATGTTGGATTTTTCAAGCGCGTCTGTGGTCACTTGTGTTAGTGACACGCCATTGGACATTTCGCCGAGTTCGATGGACATTTTCTTTTCTCCTTTTCACATTGAGAGCCACTGATGTGCCAGATGCCAGTCTTCGATGTGGTTGAGTACGACGGCTGAGGATATGTCGCCACATCCCACGGTTGCGCGGATTTCTGCGCGTTTGGCGTCGTTGTGGATGCGATTGCACAGGTAGTCATTCCATTCGTCAACGGCTTGCGCGGGGATTTGACCGCCGCACTGTTCGAGCACCCAGCCTTCAAATTCGAGATAGGACGGGAGGTTTGTGCGGATGTAGTTTAATGTGGCGTCGATGTCCAGATTTAATGCGTGCAGTACGCGGGGGTCCAGGCCACTATCCGTCATGTCGGGATAGTCGGGGTGTAGCAGGCCTTTTGCGCGGAGGAGGATTTTGTACCATGTGCGGGGCAACTGGCGCACGCCGAGGGGACCGAAGTCGATTGTGGCGACGAGGGGGACGATGTCTCCGCTGAGTTTGGGCAGGTCGCGCTTGTAAAATAACTGCAAATCCTGAAGGTAGTTAAGTACGGTTGCAGAATCAATGCCCGCATCCCGCGGCAG
>JAPPIE010000251.1:0-12479 GCA_028874765.1 Gemmatimonadota bacterium | reverse complement strand
AATCCTGAAGGTAGTTAAGTACGGTTGCAGAATCAATGCCCGCATCCCGCGGCAGGCCCGTATCTGTGTACGTTTCTTCGATTTTATCCGATCGGTGTCGCCGTGCGCGAATAAATGCATTCCATCGGACGATGGCGTCTTGTTGTTCAAAGCCCCAGAAGGCGTCGCCTTTTTGCTGGAGGACCCAGGCTTCAAAGTCGAGGTACGAGGGCATGTTTTCGCGCAAGTAGGCCAATGTGGTTTCGCGGTCCAGGCCGAGTACTTCGAGAACTCTGCGGTCCAGGCCATCGCTGACGTCGGGATATTCGTCGTCTAATATACCGGCGTTGCGCGTGAGTACTTTCCACCATGTGCGGGGCAATTGACACGCGCCGAGCGGGCCATAAGCGAGGCTGCTGATGAGGGGGACCATTGTGTGCTCCTTGTTAATTAATGAGAGATTTCAAATATTTGCCCTGGCTACTAATTTTTTCTTCGTCATCGCCAGGACCAAATTCTTCGAGTGAGATATAACCCCGATACCCAACGTCTTTGAGGTCCTGGATGATTTGGGGAATATCTGCCATGCCTTCTCGCAGATCGCTAAAATCCCATTGCCATTGCATGCTTCCGGTCTCGTCGCGCTGGGTTTGCACGGGCGTGGCATTGCCGATGTGTACATGGGCGAGATACGGGCCGAGTAGTTCGAGGCCCATTTTGCTGTCTTCAAGTCCCACGCGGATCATGTTGGGCACATCCCAGATGGCACCGATGTGATTGGGATCGAGATTTTCTAAGAGGGCGATGGTGCGAGATGCGCTCACAGCGATGGTGCCAACGTGAATTTCATAGTAATCGCGCGCCATTTCGACCAGGTCGGCAAAACTCGCGCGCGCTTTGAGGAATTGGGGAATATAGGGTGCTTGGCGGTCGTGGCTCTGGGCTCCAACGCGAATGAGGGGTGGGTTATCGGAGTCGATTGCGCGTGCGCCTTTGAATATTTTTTCGATAATATCGGTTCGATCATATGTGAAATTAGACGCGAGGGTGCAAACGCGTATCCCGGTTTGATTTGAGAGGTCGCGTATCTGCGCTGCTTTATCTACGATATTGTCCGGGCTTACATCTGTGAGGTGGCGGCCCCAATTGGACAATTCGGCATGAGGGTCGTTGTATCGGCAGCGGAGTTCAAGGCCTTCATAACCGTGTTCTTCCAATTTTTTGAATGTGGTTTCTAAATCCCATCTGGGAAGCATGACAGAAGTGAGTGAAAGTTTCATTGTGTCTCCTGATCAGAATTTGGCACTCTGGCGACATAAGTCCATGACGCGCATGAGTTCGCGCGATTCTTCTATGCGTATATAGGGCGTGGCGTTGTTGACGATTACGTCGTAGATGTTGGCGTAGAAGTCGCGCTGTTTGTCCCGGGTAATGGGGATGTCTTCTTCCCGCCAGGGCAGTCTGTCCTTATTATCGTAGCTGCGTTCGGGTGCTGCGCCTTCGACGACGTTGAGCGGGGGTGCTTCTGCGGGGTCGTAATATCGCACTTTGAATACGTTGTCCTCGCGAATGGCTGTGCCGTATTTCCCGCAAATATGCCAGAGGGGCATTGTATAGGCAGAGGCCTGATTGATTTGCACGTCTAAGAGCTGTCCAGAGTCTTTTTTGACCCAGGCTTTGACCACGTCGTCGGCGTCGCCGCGGGTGGCTATTGCCCAGCGTTTGCAATCGACTTCTGTGATTGCCGAGTCGTCCGAGAGATAGATGAGTTGGTCGAGGTAATGCGCGCCGTAGTTGTTGAGCATGCCGCCGCCGTTTTTCCGCAAGCTCTGCCAGTCGTTTCGGCGGACATAGCGATAGACGCCCCGGTGTATGGCGTAGATGGGTCCCAGCTTGCCGCTTTGGATAATTTCTCGCGCGGTTTGTGTTTCGGGTGTGAGGCGGTGGGGTTGATAGAGAAAGATGCGGCGGTTGTTCTTTTCGGCCTGGGCGATCATGCGATCTGCCGAGGCGAGGGAGGTGGTCATGGGTTTTTCGAGGATGACGTGACAACCTTCGTTGAGGGCGCGAATGGTCATGTCTTCGTGCAATGTGGTCGGCGTGGCAATGGCGACCACGTCGGGCAATGGGCCAGACCAGAGAGATTCAAAATCGGTGTGGGTTTCACAACCCGCTGCTGCCTGTGCTTCGGATAAGCGTTCAGACAGGGGATCGACAACGGCGGTGAGTTCAAATTGGTCGGATGAGAGGGCTTGCTGAAAGTGAAATCGCCAGCCGATGCGCCCCAGTCCGACGATGGCGATTTTTGTGATTTGATTCATTGACTTAGCTCCATTCTGTATCTATATTCTCCGAAATTTTGATGCAGGCGATTGAAGTTAAAATAACCATGTGAATTGTCAAATGTCCACTACATTCCCCGGTGGTTTTGAATGGATAATAAAGATATTGCCGCGGCATTGGAAGATATGACCACGTTGATGGAACTGAATGGCGAAAATGCATTTCGCATTCGGTCTTATGTCAATGCAGCGCGGCAGATTGAGCTGTTGCAAGAGTCTGCTTCGAATTTGAGCACGCGCGGTGAATTGGAATCTGTGCGCGGTATTGGCGCGAAGATGGCGCAAAATATCGCAGTACTTATTGAGACGGGGCAGTTGCCGGGTATGGGCGATTTGCGTTCCGCGCTGCCCGAAGGATTATTGGAGATGATTGAGGTACCCGGTTTGGGCGCGAAGCGGGTGCGGTCTATTTACGAGCAGTTGGGGATTGCCGATGTGGATGCGCTGGCAAAGGCGTGCGAGGCGGGTGAGGTCGAAAAATTGCGTGGGTTCGGGAAGAAGACCGCTGAGAGTATTTTGCGCGGGGTGTCTTATTTGCAGCAACACCGCGGGCGTTTTTTGAGCCGTACGGCGCGGGATGAAGCAGAGGCGTTGCGCGCTTATCTGTCGGATGAACCGGGGGTGATTCGCCTATCGGTGGCGGGCAGTGTGCGGCGATGTATGGAGACGAGTAAGGATGTGGATATTGTTGCGAGCGCGAAAGATGGGGGCACGCTTGCCGAGGCTTTTGTCGCGTATCCCGGCGTGGCGGAGGTTACAGGGCGCGGGGAGACAAAGGTGAGTGTTGTGTTGGATTCGGGCATGCGCGCGGATTTGAGGATTGTGCCGGATGCGGCGTTTCCCTATGCATTGCACCATTTTACGGGGAGCAAAGAACACAATACTGCGATGCGGCAGCGGGCAAAAGACCGGGGTATGAAGCTCAATGAATACGGTTTGTTCAAGGGGGATGAAAACGCGGTATGTGCCGATGAGAAAGCGTTATTTGCCGCGTTGGGTTTGCATTATATTCCGCCCGAGTTGCGCGAGGGACGGGATGAGATCGAACGCGCAGAACGAGCACCACTGCCCGGGTTGGTCGCGCAATCCGATCTGAAGGGTACGCTTCATGTTCACACGACGTATAGCGATGGGCGGCATAGCGTGGAGGATATGACACGGGCGGCAAAGGTGCTGGGTTATGCGTATATCGGTATTTGCGATCACAGCAAGGCCGCGGCTTATGCCAATGGGCTGAATGAAGATCGCGTGCGGTTGCAGTGGGATGAGATTGATCGGGTCAACGATGCCGTGGAAGGTATTCGGGTGTTGAAGGGTATTGAGGTGGATATTTTGAGCGATGGGCGGTTGGATTTTGACGATGAATTTTTGTCTGAGTTCGATCTGGTGGTTGCGTCTGTGCATTCGAAGTTTTCAATGACTGAAAAGGAGGCTACTGATCGGTTGATTCGCGCGGTTCAAAATCCCCATGTCGATATTTTGGGGCATCCATCAGGCCGTTTGTTATTGTCCCGTGAGGGTTATCCGCTCAATATGAAGGCTGTGATTGATGCTGCGGCCGAGGCGCGTACGGCAATTGAGATCAATGCCAATCCCGCGCGTTTGGAGTTGGATTGGCGATTTTTATCTTATGCGCAGGAGAAGGGTGTTCAGATTCCGATTAATACAGATGCCCACAGTACTGAGGGACTGAAAGATATGTGCTTTGGGTTGGGGATTGCCAGAAAGGGGGGTCTGACGGCTGATGGTGTGCTCAATGCACTTTCTGTAGAAGATTTTTTGGCTGTGCTTGGGGGATAGAACGTCTAATTTTTTGTTTTGCAAGACTTGACATTATTTTGCCGCTGACATATAATTGCGGACAAATTTTCACAGGGGCGGAAGCACCTCTCCCTGCGTATTGACAAATAAAATAAAAAAGGACCGATAAGTAATGACAAAGCATGAACCTTTGAGTGATGAACAGCTCGCGTTTTATAAAAAAATTTTGACTGAGCGCAAGCGCGAGTTGCTCAAGCAAGTGCTCAATCAAGATGAAGATCTTGACGAAATTAGAGGCGATGTCGCAGCCGATCCGCTCGATGCGGCTGGCAATGCGTCGTCGCTGGAGTTGATGACGTCGCTGGGGAATCACGAGCGACGCGAATTGGCAGAGATTGACAATGCCTTACAAAAAATTGAAACTGGATCTTATGGGTTTTGCGAAGAATCCGGTGAACCCATTCATCCCTTGCGGCTCGAGGCTATGCCCACGGCGCGTTATACGGTGCAGGTTCAGGAACGGCTCGAGCGTACACCCCAACAGCTTAGTCGGCCCCGTCGCCGCGTTTTGAAGCGCGAAGATTTGCCTATTTCTACAGATGATGATGAGTAATTCTGAAATTTTTTAGTGATTTCATAGCCGTCAGGATATATCCCTGACGGCTTTCTGTTTGAGGGGGATCCATGTCCGAATCATTGTTCAGCGATGCCAGCCAACGGCTCGATGAAGCTCTGGCGTATGCTTCTATTTCCGAGGAGGCGATTGAGCGGCTCAAATTGCCCAGGTCGAGTTTGAAAGTTTCTATCCCGGTGCGGATGGATAACGGCGAGTTGCGTATTTTTCCGGGGTACCGGGTGCGCTACGACGATACGCGAGGTCCCACCAAAGGGGGCATTCGCTTCCATCCAGATGTGTCTATTGACGAGGTGCAGTCTCTGGCTTTTTGGATGACTTTCAAATGCGCGGTGGCCAATTTGCCCTTTGGTGGGGGGAAAGGCGGCATAACGGTTGATCCCAAGTCGCTGTCTCCTTTTGAACTGGAGCGGCTCAGTCGGGGTTATATCGACGCGGTGGCCGATTTTATCGGTCCGGATGTCGATATCCCGGCGCCGGATGTTTATACCAATGAGATGATTATGGGCTGGATGGTGGATCAGTATGGCATTATTAAGCGGCAGATTGCGCCTGCGGTGATTACCGGCAAGCCTTTGACTATGGGGGGGAGTCTCGGCAGGGACAAGGCGACTGCGATGGGTGCCTTTTTTACGATGGAGGCGACTTTGCCCAGGCTCGGGTTGAGTGGCTCGCCCGCTACGACGACTGTGGCAGTACAGGGCTTTGGCAATGCCGGGGCTATTATCGCCGAGTTGCTTTTTAATGCTGGTTATAAGGTTGTGGCGGTGAGTGATTCTCAGGGTGGGATATATCGGCGAGAGGGTCTCGATATTCCCAGTGTGCGGCAGTTCAAGGATTCGACCCGCGCGCTTAAAGCTGTTTACTGCGAGGGTAGTGTGTGCAATGCGGTCGATCACGAGACGATTACCAATGAGGAATTGCTCGCGCTCGATGTCGATATTCTGGCGCCTGCGGCACTGGAGAACCAGATTACAGCGTCGAATGCCCGCGATATTAAGGCGCGGGCGGTGTACGAACTGGCAAATGGGCCGACGACTCCAGAGGCGGACGAGATTTTGCGCGGACGAGATGTGGTGGTGTTTCCCGATATTCTGGTCAATGCCGGTGGAGTGACGGTGAGTTATTTTGAGTGGGTGCAGAACCGCCAGGGGTTGTACTGGACGCTGGATGAGGTCAATCAACGGCTGAAACAGAAGATGGTCGAGGAGACAGAGCGCATTTGGGATATTGCCCAGACACAGGGTATTTCCCAGCGGACAGCGGCTTATGTCCACGCTTTGAACCGAATCGGCGATGCGGTGCAAGCCAAGGGTACCAAGAGTTATTTCACAGGTGGGGGTGATTGATGTGAATGTAAATCATTCTATGAATATTGGGCGCGTGTTACAGGGCGGTCTGTTCACGAGCGATTTTCTCATAGATGCTGTTCAGGAGATGGTCGAATGGCAGAGGTGGGGTGATGGGGCGGTATTTGAGATCGAACTTCAAAATATCTTTAATGCCTTCCCAATTGATCAGAATCCCAATGAAAGCCAGACCGAAGATGATTTGATCTGGCCTATCCTCAACCAACTCGGATGGAAAGCATACCTGCGGCAACAAAATCTGACGCCTCGGGGTCGTGCTGATGTGCCTGATGGTCTTTTGTTTGAGGACGATACACACAAGGCGCGTGCCAATGATTTCGCCGAGGAGTGGAAACGCTACGAGTGGGGGCTGGCAATTGTGGAGTCCAAGCGGTGGGACCTGCCACTTGACCGCCGGTCTGACCAGCATGTAGCCGCGCCTTCGACACAGATGCTTCGCTATTTGCGTCGGGTGGATGATTTGACGGAAGGCAAGTTGCGCTGGGGCATTCTCACAAATGGCGCGCAGTGGCGGCTCTATTATCAGGGGGCGCGGTCTGTTTCCGAGCAGTTTTTTGAGATAGATCTCGCGGCGGTACTCGGTTTTGATGGCAGTGCGTTCTCCGAGGATGAGCGACGCTATTGTTTGAAGTTGTTCGCGCTGTTTTTCGGGCGAGATGCGTTTCTGCCCGATGCGGAGGATGCGCGTACTTTTCACCAGCGCGTGCTTGACGAGGGACGGTTCTATCAGGAGCGCGTGGCGAACAGTCTGTCCGGGGTGGTCTTTTCTCGGGTCTTTCCCGATTTGGCCCGTACCATTGCTGCTGTTGCGCCGGATGTGCCCTTGTCAGAGGTGCGCGATGCAGCCCTGATATTGCTCTATCGCCTGCTTTTTATTTTGTATGCTGAGGATCGCAATCTGCTGCCGGTGCGCGATGATCGTTATGATGATTACTGTTTGCGCCGGGTACGCGATGATATTGGGAGGCGCAAGGCACGAGACGATGTGTTCTCCGAGACTGCTGCACGCTATTATTCGGCTATTGATGACCTTTGCCGTGCTATTGATGAGGGAGATTCCTCCATTGGTCTGCCACCGTATAACGGCGGTCTGTTTGACCAGAAAATTACACCTCTTTTGGCTCAAATTAAGCTGGGCGATCAGGTGGTGGCCGATGTTATTGATGCGCTTTCATTTGAGAATGGACGGTATATCAATTACCGCGATCTGAGCGTTGAGCAACTGGGGTCGATTTACGAGCGGTTGCTCGAACACGAGGTCGTGCGCGAAGGGGACGAGATTGTGGTGCGTCCAAATGTGTTTGCGCGGAAGGGGTCGGGGAGTTATTACACGCCAGATGCTCTTGTGCGCCTGATTCTCAAGGAGACGGTTGAGCCGTTGGTGCAGGCACGTATGGATGCTTTTGCCAAACAGGTTGATGAAATTACACGCAGTAAGGTGGGCGAGGGATTTAAGCGGAAGGCTCTCGCGCAAGTTGATCCAGCAGAGAAATTGCTTGATCTGAAAATTTGCGATCCGTCAATGGGATCTGGGCACTTTTTGGTCAGTTTGGTGGATTATCTTTCCGACCACGTCATTGCTGCAATGGCCGAAGTAGATAGCACGGGCTATGTTTCGCCACTGACTGAGCGCATTGATGCCATTCGTCAGACGATCTTGAAAAATGCCGAACAGCGCGAGTGGGCCATAGATGAGGCGCAACTCGATGACCGGCATATTGTACGGCGCATGGTGCTCAAGCGGTGCGTTTATGGGGTAGATAAGAATCCGATGGCAGTGGAACTGGCTAAGGTGTCGCTGTGGCTACACTCATTCACTGCGGGCGCGCCGCTGAGTTTTTTGGATCATCATCTGCGGTGTGGCGATAGTTTGTTTGGGTGCTGGGTTAGTCAGGGTATAGATAAGGCCATGGAAGAGGGTAGCCCCCTGTTTTTGAATGAGCCAATACAGCGGGCAACAGGGGCCGCACAGGCGATGCAGTTGATCGAAGAATTGACTGATGCAGAGATTGAGGAGGCCGGGCGGTCTGCGGAATTGTTTGCCGATATGCAGGCGGGTACGCAGCCATTGGATGCGTTTTTGTCGTTGATTCACGCATTCGAGTGGTTGGATGTGCGGGGGAAGGAGGATAAGATTGCTCTGCGCGCTTTTTTTGACAGTCGATTCGGCAATCCCGTGGAGATTGCGGCGGGTACAGTCGAGGTGAGGATGGATGTGCCGGAGGCAGAGCGGTTTGTGGAATTGCTGACCGAAGCACGAGAACAGATTGCCCAGGAGGGCTTTCTGAACTGGCAGGTGGCGTTTCCCGGTATTTGGCAAGATTGGCGATCTGCTACACTGCATGGCGGCTTTGACGCAGTGATCGGCAATCCGCCGTGGGATAGGGTGAAGTTGCAACAGGTGGAGTGGTTTGCGGCGCGACAGCCCGAAATTGCCAGTGCCCAACGTGCTGCAGATCGCAAGCGGATGATTGGGGCGTTGCAGAAGTCTGATGATCCGCTATTCGTTGAGTTTGAACGAGCAGATGAACGCGCTAAGTCCGCGGGTCGCGTAGCGCGCAAATGGGGCGATTATCCCTTCTTGGCGCGTGGCGATATTAACCTGTATTCGCTGTTTGTGGAGCGGGCAATGGCACTGGTGAAAGAGGATGGTGTGGTAGGCTTGCTGACGCCTTCGGGTATTGCCTCTGACAAGACAGCTGCGCCGTTTTTCCATTCGGTTTCGACAGAAGGACGATTGCGGACGTTGTACGATTTTGAAAATAAAAAGGTATTTTTTCCAGATATCCATGCTTCGTTTAAGTTTTGTGTCTTTGTCGCTACTCGAACTCAACGCCCTACTTCAGCTCGTTGCGCGTTTTATCTACATAATGTCGCGGAACTGGAAGATGGAGACCGCAGTTTCTCTCTGACGGCAGAGGATTTTGCCAGCGTCAATCCCAACACTGGCACTGCACCCATTTTCCGCACTCGTCGAGATGCGGAACTGACGACCGCGATTTATCACCATTTGCCTGTACTCGTGAATCGCTCGGCAGGTGAGGAAGTCAAGGCTTGGCCGGTGAGATACTCAACGATGTTTCACATGACCAACGACTCGCACCTGTTTCGCACGCGGGAGGAATTGGAAGATAAGGAAGGTGCGTATCCCCTCGGAGGCAAGCGCTTCAACAGTCCGAGCGGGGAGTGGGTGCCGCTCTATCAGGGTAGAATGATCCATCAATTTGATCATCGTGCTGCCTCGGTTGTGGTCAATCCTGACAACATTCACAACGTGGCTCTGAGTGAGGAGACATCACCTGAGCAAAAAGAGGACCCCAATTTCCTTGCGACGCCGCAATATTGGGTTCCCGCCGATGAGGTGGCCTTTCCGGACGCTCTAAAGTGGGTATTGGCATTTCGGGATATTGTTCGCACTACCGATAGACGGACACTGATTGCTGCAGCGGTCCCCGCCGTTGGGATGGGAAACAAAATACCTGTCTTACTCGCGACCGATGTGGACGGCTACCGCAGGTCTGCCATGTATCTTCTCGCTAATCTTAACGCGATCATTCTTGATTACGTCACTCGTCAAAAAGTGCAGAGTACCAATATGAACCTGTATATACTTGAACAATTTCCCGTCGTCCCGCCCGACTACTACGAGTCCATCAGTTTCGGTTCCAAAACCGCCGCCGAAGTTGTCCGCGCCGCTGTCCTCGAACTCACCTACACCGCCCACGACATGGCTCCCTTTGCCCGCGATCTCGGCTACGAAGGCCCACCCTTCCAATGGGACGAGAATCGCCGTCTCCATCTCCGCGCCAAACTCGATGCCTTGTTCTTCCACCTCTACGGCATCACTGACCGAGACGATATTCGCTACATCTACTCCACTTTTCCCATTGTCGAGCGCCAGGAAACTGCTGATTATGACCGTTACCTTTCCCGCGATCTTTGCCTCGCATGGATGAACGCCCTCGCCGCTGGAGATCCGGATGTGGAGATTATATTATGAATAGCGAAAAAAGCGAAAAAACATGGCTACACTGGCTCCGTGCGATTCTGTCTTGGGTGAGCCGTCCAATTAGTTGGCTGTACTGTACCATTATGGATAGGCGATTTTGGATGATTTGGTTCGGGCGTATCAAGCGGTTTGCCGCTGTTATGATATACGCTATAGTATTCGTTACTTGGCTGCTGGGGTTGATCGTTCTTTCCTCAAAACTCGTGGTAAGCGTATTCCCATCGTCGCTTGATTACGTCTCGTTTCTGCCTTGGACGAACTTGCTCCTTTCCAAAGCTGACCCGCAGGAAGACCTCTTCAGTCGTGTGCGCATGAATATGGTGATCTTGACAGCCTGGGTTGGTGTGTTTTTCCTTGTCTGGCGCACGAGGATCGCGGACAAGCAAACGCAAATCAATCAAGAAAGCCATTACACCGAGCTTTTCACCAAAGCAGTGGAGCAGCTTGGAGCAGTCCGTGAAGTACAGGGCAAGGAGCCTGAGCCTGCCCTTGAAATACGGATCGGAGCAATCTATTCCCTAGAGCGGCTTGCAAAGGACAGCGAGCGCGATTATGGCCCCATTATTGAAACACTCTCCGCCTATATTCGCGAACACTGTAGTGATCCTAAAACTTTTGATAGTAAAGGTTTGAGAGGAAATGAGTTAAGGCAGGAACGGAAGAAATGGATTCAGTCTATTCGTGAAAATCCCCCAGCGGCTCGCTCCGATGTAGCGGCGGTCCTGACGGTACTGAGCCGTCGGGAACAGAACCGCCAATGGACTAGCACGAGCGACGATGAGACTCAACCAGACTTCACTGGGGCAAACTTTCAGGGTGCGCACCTTGAACAGGCCAATCTATCGAACACGAATCTTCAAGGTGCCGATCTATCGGGCGCGGATCTTAGGGAAGCCGACCTTAGGGAAGCTAACCTTTGGCGAGCCAATCTGTTGGGTGCAATCCTTGTTCAGGTCGATCTATCGGGTGCAATCCTTTTTAGTGTCAATCTATCGGGTGCGAACCTTGCGGAAGTCCACCTTAAGGGTGCGCATCTTATTATGGCCAATCTATCGGATACGCATCTAATAAATGCCGATCCATCGGGTGCAACCCTTTTTCGTGTCAATCTATCGGGTGCAAATCTTCTACGAGTTGATCTATCGGATACGAGTCTTTTTGATATCGATCTATCGGGTGCACACCTTGAGCAAGCCAATCTATCGAACACGAATCTTCAAGGTGCCGATCTATCGGGTGCGAACCTTTTGGAAGCCAACCTATCGAATGCAGACTTTTCGGTAGGCAATCCATCGGACGTGGACCTTAAAGTAGATAATGTATTGGACTTGGACGAGGACCATATACGCAGAATATTGCACGCGGATCTTCCGGAAGCCAGTCTATCGCACGCACTTCTTGCTGGAGCCAATCTTAAAGGTGCAAAAGGTTTAACGCTCAATATGATTAAAAAAGCATTTAGGGATAATAAAACAACCCTGCCTGCTGACCTGTCTCAGCCCACACACTGGAGAAGTCGAGAGAAGGCTATTGAAGGATGGGTGAAGTTTTGGGAGAGTCAAGGTCGGACAGTTTTGTCCACACGGTATCTATTGTAGTTATCACCTTTAAGTTGGATACAGAACAAGAGATAAGAAGGGCAAAAGAAAAGCGTTTGGATCCATAGGGGATCGGTGGAGGTGTATTGGAATTTCGAATACACAGTGGGCCAGGATACCGTATCTACTTTGGAAGGGTCGGAGAAAGGATCATTCTTTTGTTGTGTGGTGGAGCGAAACGTTCACAGCGTAGCGACAGTCAACGTGCAAAGCGATATTTGGCTGATTACAAGGAGCGTGTCTTATGAAAGCCTCTATTCCTTTTGAAGATTATCTGATGCCAAAACTCAAAGACTCCAGGTATGCAGATGAGTACATTGATGTCGCTCTGGAGACTTATGACGAAGACCGGGATCTGGATGCCTTGCTGTTCATTTTACAAAGTGTTGTTCGCGCACAGGACGAAGACAAAAAGGTGACGGAGAAAATTTATTGGGCATTTAAAAAGAGAGGTATTTTGCCCATGTTAAAAGAATCTTCAGGCCCTCGCTACAAGTACGCTCTGGAGTATCTTGGTCTTTCTGCTGAGGAGGTAGCGGCCGATTCGTTAGCATCGAATCAATTTGTCGTAAATGAGGCGTCCAGTTAGCTGGTTTTACGAGCTATTTATAAAAAAGGAGATACCGTCTGGTATCTCCTTTTTGCTTTTTTATGCGATAGTAGATCAATCGCGGATTTCCTGGAGGATGTGGCGGCAGCCGTAGAGGTAGATGCCGGTGTCAACGGAGAGTGAGATGTAGCCCACGCCCGCGTCAATCCAGCGGTTGGCGGCTTCGGGAGAGTCGG
>JAPPIE010000135.1 GCA_028874765.1 Gemmatimonadota bacterium | reverse complement strand
AAATGGATTGCAGGTGCGATTGTCGCGATAGCACGTCGGTGATCCACGTTGCGTACTCTGCGTGGTCTGTCGCTATGGTTACTTCGCCGCCTGGCTTTAATCGCTCGGCCAGTATTTTTATAAACGCATCTTGAATGAGACGCCGATTGTGGTGTCGCTCTTTGGGCCATGGATCTGAAAAATTGATCCATATTTCCGAGAGGGATTGCGGGGCAAATACGTGTTGTAATAAGAATGCGGCGTCGCCCTCTATTGCGCGCACATGATTTAATTTCAGGGCGTTTAACCGCTTGAATAATCGGCGCATGGATCCCCAGGCGCGTTCGATTCCGACAAAATGTGCATCGGGACGCGACGCTGCCATATCGGATAGGAAATGGCCATTGCCAAATCCGATTTCGAGGATGAGGTCGCCTGACCGTCCAAAAATCTGTGGCCAATCTATCGGCCAATCCAGTTGCAGCCATGGGACTGTGTATTTTTGTATTTCCTCGCTCAGCGGTAGAGATGTCATGCGTTTAACTCATCTCCGGATTTCCGTAAAGCGTTTGACCTGAGCCGTCATCGCCACTTCCGTCGGCAGGCGTTCCATTGAGCTGGCGCCGTAAAAGCCATCGACTTCGGGAACTCGTTCGAGGATGTAAGCAGCGTCTTCTGGTTCGGCAATTGGCCCGCCGTGGCAAAGTGTGATGACATCGTCCCGGATTGTTTTGCAGGCATTGCAAATGGCCTTTACTTCTTCCACGCAGTCGTCGAGGGTTTTTGCGGTGTGTGCGCCGATGGTGCCCTTGGTTGTCAATCCCATGTGCGCCACGACGATATCGGCGCCTGCTTCTGTCATGAGTTGTCCTTCTTGGACATTGAACGCATAGGGCGTTGTGAGCATGTCCATTTCATGGGCAGCCGCGATCATTTCCACTTCGAGGTGGTAGCCCATTCCCGTCTCTTCCAGGTTGGCGCGAAATAATCCGTCAATGAGTCCTACGGTTGGAAAATTTTGGATTCCCGCGAAGCCCAGGTCTCTCAATTCCCGCAAGAAGTGATCCCGCAACATGAATGGATCTGTCCCGTTCACCCCGGCGAGTACGGGTGTGTGTTCTACTGCTGTGATGACTTCATAAGCCATTTCTTTTACGATTTCGTTGGCATTGCCATAGGCCAGGACGCCCGAGAGCGATCCCCGCCCCGCCATGCGATAGCGTCCCGAGTTGTAAATTACGATTAGGTCAATGCCGCCCGCTTCTTCGCATTTTGCCGAGATTCCCGTGCCGGCACCGCCACCGATAAGGGGCAGTCCGTCTGCAATTTTTTTCCGCAAGCGTTCTAATATTGATGTTCGGCTCTCTGCCGCCATTGTTGTCTC
The DNA here is from genome assembly GCA_028874765.1 of Gemmatimonadota bacterium. Classification (GTDB taxonomy): domain Bacteria; phylum Latescibacterota; class UBA2968; order UBA2968; family UBA2968; genus VXRD01. The sequence continues at coordinate 15,804 of JAPPIE010000135.1, read as the reverse complement.
CTTGTGGTTTATCGTATTTCCTGGAAACTCGCCACCAGTGCTGCTGCAAATTCCGGGTCGTTGATATTGTTCGCCAGCCGTTTGATCTGGCGATTTTCCGTTTGTTCGATTTGTGCTTCCAGAGTTTCAAATAATGCCTTATCTGCATCTGGGTCGTGAAAGGGTTGTCCTTCGTCATCGATTAGCGATACGCCGTTTTCCGGAATTAGTATTTGAATTGGCACTGTTGATCGGTTCAATTTGTTCGCTATCCATTCGGCAAATTGGCGGTTTTCGTCCGCTGTCGTCCGCATTAATGTGACCTGTGCGTTGTGTACGTGAAGTGTGCGGTTTTTAAATTGTTCGGGGACGGTTTCTACGGCGCCAAAATTTACCATGTCGAGCGCACCCAGGCTTACGACATAAGGTATTTCGCGGGCGAGAATGCAATCCATTCGCTCAGGTCCGGCGGGGAAGACGCCGCCTACGACTTCATCGGCCACTTCGGTTGTGGTGATATCCAGAACGCCGTCGATCATCCCGCTTTCGACCAGTTTTTCCATTGCCTGTCCACCTGTCCCTGTGGCGTGAAAGACCAGGCAGTCATATCCGTCTTTTTCCAGTGCTTCGCGGACCATGGTTACACACGGCGTTGTTACGCCAAACATGGTCATTCCAAGCGTGGGTTTGTCTTCGGCCTCTGCAACGGTGTTTACGACCATTCCCGCTATTGCATGCGCTGCATTGCCCAGTACTTGCCGCGATACGCGGTTGATTCCGGCTACATCTACTACGGAGTACATCATCGCTATGTCGCAACACCCCACATAAGGTTCGGTGTTGCCACTGGCGACGGTGGATACCATGACTTTGGGTACGCCAATGGGCAATGCCTGCATTGCCGGTGTGATGAGTGCTGTGCCCCCGCTGCCCCCAATGCCAATAATACCCGCTACGTCGCCTTTGGCGTATTCTTGCAGCAAGTAGGCGCACAGTGCTTCTCCCATCGCTGTTACGGCTTCGCCCCGGTCCGTATGTCCGATTACGGCGTCCGTTCCGCCCGCGTGACAGGCGGCTATGGTTTCCCGCGATACATCCGGCACGCCGCCCTGCGCGTCGCTCTGTGTGCCTACATCTACGACTGTCACCTCTGCGCCCGCGTTTCGGATGCATTCGGCGACATACCCGATTTCTTCACCTTTGGTATCCATTGTCGCTATTGCGTATATACTGCCCATTATACCCTCCATTATTTAACGAGTTGCTTTTTAATTGTTGTTCCATCGTATATTACCCGGTTCGGGAGAAGATAGCAATATCATTCCCTGCCTGCGCGCCCAAATGTGCGCGGCTTTGGCGAGTGCGGGGTGGTCGGCATTTAGGTATGTTAGGGCCATTTCCTCGGTGCCATACTGATGCAGGGCCTGGACGAGCAGAGGTTCTGATTCGGATATCCCGTTTCGGATGAAAAAAGCGTGCGCGGCTGCTACGATCAGGGTGCGTTTCTGTTCCGTGGCTTGCAGGAGTTTTTGGCGCGCCCTCGGCGTGGCGATCTCTCCCAGAGCTTCGGCAGAGCGCCATTGTACTTCTGGCTCGGGATGGTCGATGTGTTCCAGAAAATAGGTTTCTATTCGCAGAGTCGCTTCTCGTTCCCGCCAGTTGGTATCCAGGCGGTCCAGCACCCGCACCATTCGCCGCGCCCATATCCGTCCTTTTCCGATAATCGAGATGAGGGAATCCGCCACGGACGCATCGCCGATTGATCCCAGGGCATCGGCCGCTGCCCAGCGCACTTCGGCTGACTGATCGTTCAGCGTTTTCAACAGGGGAGCGATGGCACCGCGGTCTCCAATTTCTCCCAAAGCCTCGGTTGCAATGCGTCGGACCTGTACCGATGTATCGTCTAATTGCTCAGTTAGCAAAGCTGTTGCACGGGGGTCCTTCAGTACACCCAGAGTTTGTATTGTTCCCAGGCGAAATACGCCTTGTTCTGTATTGGACAGGATGGTCATGAGTGGTTCGACGGCGCGTTTATCGCGGAGTTCGCCCAGTGCCAGTGCAGCGGCTGAAACAATGCCGGGATCACGATGTTCGAGGGCTTCTACCAGTGGTTCGACGGCGCGTTTATCGCGGAGTTCGCCCAGTACTTTTATGGCGATGTACTGTATTTGTAAGTTCGGATCTTTTAGTGCCTCGAGTAAAGACGGAACGACCCGGGCGTCTCCGACCTGTCCCAGAGCCTCAATAGCCTGCATCCGTGCGATCAGGTCTCCGGTCGCCAGTTGTGCGACAAAAAAGTCCATGGTAGTACCCGCACGCGTTTTCCATTCGGCATCCATTTCCGATAGTACCTGAACTACCTGGTAGCGCGATTGGTTTGGTGCCTTCAATCCGTCAATCAGCCGATTGATCGCTTCTTCAGCAGGTGCAGAAGTACGCCACGATGGGTCGATGGTGTTGAGTGCCCATACCATTACCCGGCGCAGTTCTCTGTCCGCCTGTGGCAGAGCCTCAATCAGGGGTGCCAGGGCCTGTTGACTTTTTGTGCGGGCGAGGGTCAAGGCGGTCACCCACCGCACATCGCGTGCCCTATCGGTTAGCGCTGTGGTCAGTGCCTGGACGGATCGGTCGCCACCTGCGGTACCCAGACTTTGAATTGCACCCAGGCTCAGGGGCCCTTCTCGCTCTTGCGCGATCCGCAGCAAGGTCTCCACAGCCTTTTCGCTTCCGATATTGCCCAGGGCTTCGACCACGGTCAGCCCCACCATGACATTTGGGTCGCGAACAATCGCAATCAGCGAATCCACTGCCTGTCGATCTCCCAATTTGCCCAGGGCTTCGCTTGCGGCCAATCTCACCTGTGCATCTCGGTCTTTAAGGGTTTGGATGAGGGCTGGGACCGCACGCCGGTCACCTATTTCCCCTATCTGTATCGCTGCGCGGGCGCGATCCGCAGCATTGGGGTGATTTAGATATTGTATCCAGTCGTCGGCTTTGGACGCGCAGCCTGCGGTAAGCAAGCCCAGAATAATTAGCCATAAACCGCTTTTAGTGATCACATACGTCTCCTGAGAAAGGCTTTGTGTCTTATGTTGACAGCGACTATCCGCTGCGGTATCATTGGGTATTCACAAACTGTTTGTCGATGGGGAATGCGTTCATGAATCGGTTCTTACAGATTTGGTTGGTCTGTTTCGCGGTCGCCTGCGGTTCGTCCGATAAGGGTCTCCAGCCCGAAGATATCCCTGTTTTATCTGAGGGCGATATTTTGCTCACAGATGCCGCCCAGCGCGCGCTGTTTCGCATCCATCCCGGTACGGGAGATCGCACCGTTGTCACCGACCGCATCGGCGGTGTTCCCCGGCAGATCGCCCGGGATGCCAATGGCGACCTTCTGATGACGCTCTCTGGAAGCGGTCTGCCCATTGTCCTGCGGTTCGATGTCCGAACGGCCGAGCTTTTTATTGTGTCTTCAGGCGGTAGCCCCGTTGATCCCAATGTTCCGGTCATCGGTTCAGGTCCCGCGTTTTTGGGACCGGTCGGTCTGGTGCGAGAATCATCTGGACAACTCATAGTCGGCGATCAGCCATCTGCTACTATTTTTCGCGTTGATCCCAATAGTGGCGACCGCGCGGTTGTCTCTGGTCCCAGTCGAGGTGATGGACCCCCCTTTACTGGTCGTATCAAGCAGTTTGCCCTGGATGCCGATGGCAATCTCCTATTGGTGGTTGGCTCAGTTTCGCAGGGGGGCGAGGGACGTATTTTTCGCATTGATCCCAACAGTGGTGACCGCGCGGTTGTCTCTGGTCCAGAAATGGGTGAGGGACCCCGATTGATGGATCCGGAAGGCATTGTTCTGAGCACCCTTAACACCATTTTTGTCACGGATATCGGCCAGGCTGCTGTTATCCGAGTTGATCCTATCAGTGGCGACCGCACCATCATTTCAAGCCCTTTTATGGGTGGGGGGGAATTGCCCGATATTCCCTCTGGTCTCGCTTTTAATACGCTCGATCAACTCCTGGTGGCAGATCGCACCGTTATCTACCGCGTGGATATCGATACTGGTGATCGCACGGTTATTTCGGCTCCCGTCATTGGTCAGGGCGAACCTTTTCTGGTGGCGGATGATATTTTTGTGATTAAGAATTGATTTATCTGACCTTTTTGTTCTGAATCATTTTCAGGCCCTGCCGTGCGTCCGAATGGGTCGGGTCGATTTGAACCGCGCGTTCGAAATACACCTGTGCTGAGTCTGCGCGGCCCTGATTGAGCAATAGCGTTCCCAACCTCACATGGCCGTCGTAGAACCGGGGTGACAGCTCGATTGAGCGGCGAAATGCCGCTTCTGCACCCGCCGTATCCCGAAATCTTTCCAGAGCCATTCCCAGGTCGTAATGCGCCGTGAAAAGCGTGGGTTCCAGGTCGAGGGCTTTTCGAAACTGGGCAATGGCAAGGCCGAGAAATCCCCGCCGCTCCAGTGCATATCCGATTTGTAAATAGGCTTCTACATCTCCGGGAGCCAGCGCGTCGGCTGCTGCTTGCTCTCGTGCGACCAGGTCCATCCGACCATTTCCCGCATGGCGCGCCGCCCGCTCCAGGTGCATCATATAGACTTCGCACTGCCGGCTCAATGCCACTCCCGAGCGATAAACGCCCAATTCGATGCCCACAAATAATGCGATCACGCCGATGCGGAAAAGCCATTGTCTGCCCCACCAGGCACGGCCCTGCAGGAATAAGACCGCAGCTACCGGTGATGTGACAAAACCTGTACCGAATCCTTCAGCTATCCAGGCGATAACCGCAGAGGCCAGAATATAGGGCATGGATACTTTTGGCAATGCCATTAGGCATAGCAGGGCGAGGGGGATCAGCGAAATTAGCAGGTCTGGTCGTCCGCCAATGCCCACCTGCGCCACGACCATTACCGCAGTGAACAGGCCTATGCACACCCACATCAATTCGTGCCGCGACCTGTGCTTGCTTTCGGCTGTTTCCACGGTTGTGGAGGCTGTACCGGTCAGCGCCAGTACGCCCAGCGTCAGGATGCTTATCCAGTGCCAGAGTACAAAGGGTTGCGTGGGCACTGCGCGTGAAATTGGTTCGGAAAACAGATGTAAAAACAGGTGTAAAAGAAATACGCCCCACAACGCGTGCGCCCAGACCCTGCGCCGATGGGGCGTACAGAATGCCAGAAAATAGGGGATAAAGAACTCGAATCCCACCGCAAACCACTCCGCTATCCCCACAGTTGGCACACCTGCAAAGAAACGATTGTGCGTCGGTATGCTCCACACCCACCAGCCTGCGGCTGCCGCTCCGCCTTCTACTCCATATCCCACGGCTGCCATTCCCACGCAGACCATCCCCACCGTGGCCATCATATCGCCTTTAAGTGCAGGTATCCGCGCCAACACCCGCTCTGCCAGCCACCAGCTTACATAGAGGGCAAAAATCCATCCGATTACCGCTTGTAAAGATGCTGAAAATATCTGCACTACTGGCTGCGTGAATACATAGGGCATCACGCCGCCCTGCGATTCTACTGTGATCCAGTGAATCACATTTCCCCGCACGACGCCAAACAGAAACGCCGAGATAAAAAAGCTCAGCGCAATGCGGCGGCCCCGATGGGACCAGGCGTGCCACATCAGCAGGGCTATTGCCACAGCAGAGGGCACAAAAAGCAGAAGCGTTTTCATGGCTCCTCTTGTTTTATATTATGAGATTTGACTGCGTATGGGGTGCGTGGTTTTTGATAAACCAGAGATAGAGCACCTGACTGTAGGAAAAAAACACCATCTGTTTTCGCTGGAAAAAGGGTTCCAGTTCTTTTTGCAATTTCCGCAGGTTGTAAAATGGCACGCCCGGGAAGTAGTGATGTTCCAGGTGATATGTCGAAAACAGATAGAGAAAATTCCACATCCAATTGGATCGCATGAGGGTTGTCCAGTTGGCGATTTCATCCGGGTTTATCACATAGTGCTGTCCCAACCGGTTGACAGTAAATGCAATGGGAAAGATAAAAAATACTGGAACGAGATGCGCTTTGAAAGCAAACCACGGGTCCAGCGTCCAGAACCACGTCAGGATTCCCAGGTGCAGGATGATTCCCACTGTGCGTTCTCGTTTGATCTGGCGGCACAGTTGCTCTGGATAGCTTTTGAAGGTTTCGGCTACTGCCCGAAAATAAATGGGGAATAGCATTGGCGTGCAGTAAAGCAGCTTGAACCACGGCGAGTTGATGCGGGGGGACAGGTGCGCGCGTTTGGGGTCGGCGTGCGTCGAACCCAGGTGATCGTGATGGTCCAGATGCCACCGCTTGAACTGTGAAAATGCCAGTCCTGAAATCCACCCGTACACGAGTCCCAGGAGGTCGTTGAGGCGGGGCTTCTTGCGGAAAATGCACCGATGTACGGATTCGTGTAGCAAAACGGAGAAGCTGAAAATCGCGAATCCCAATAGTACGCTTGCGGGAAACCAGGCCCAGAATGAATCGACATAATAAATCCAGATGGGTAGCCCGACCAGCAGTGCTGTCTGCCGGAAGGCGATCCAGAAGTGCCGCCAGGGCCGCCGCTGGTGCAGGTCTGTCAGCCGTTCTTCTGGTATTGCCGCCCGCAGTTCCCGGTTTAAGTCTCGCGCATGGTCGTGATATGTCAGTTCCGCCGCCATGGCAAACCTCCGCGTTAGCCGATTGCAAATACACACACAAACCCCACATGTCCCGCCATCAATAGCAAATACATGTGTTTCCACGAGATGTGATTGGATTCAAATGTCAATGCTTCGGGGCGCTTCAACATCAACCAGCCGACATACCCACCCCAAAGTGTCAGAGAGCCAAGCCACTGCGCGCTCGACGGTACCCATTCCCACATTGCGCCAATGGGAATGAGCGCAAAAGGCAATACCAGAAAAGGCAGTATCAGCCAGGCTGCTCGCCGAGGTCCCAATAGCACGGGTAGGGTCTTCATGCCGTAGGCGCGGTCTCCTTCCACATCTACGAAATCTTTGGTATTGCTGGCGCCAAACACGTAGAGGCCGAATACCAGGCCCACAAACCAGGGTGCCGGGTGCCATATAGGTTCCACAGCCGCCCATCCGCCCACGGGTAGCAAACACCCCCGTCCAAATCCCAGTGCCAGGCTCGAAGAGAGTGCGTGCCGTTTTAGCCGCAGGGGCGGTGCTGAATAGGCCAGTGTGAGCAATGCGCCCACCGCGAAGATGCCCAGCAAGCGGGGATGTACCAGATAGGCAAGGCCCAGGGCGATGATATAGCACGCGGTTCCCAGCAGTGCTGCCCCCCGCATGGAAACGCTCCCCGAGGGCAAGGGGCGGGTGGGTTTGTTGATTCGATCAATTTCCAGGTCGCAGCACTGGTTGATGATATTCGATCCCGCATTCAGGATTGTAACTGCCAGCGTGCCTACTAGGCCTGCTGTTGGGATCTCTCCACCGGTGGCCATTGCCGATCCCGCGAGAAATCCCACGGCAGGTGCCAGTAGTGTGAATGGGCGCGCGAGTACCACAAAGGCGCGGAATCCATTTTGTTCCATAGAATTGTTCATTCGCTTTGGGCCTTTGCTCCCTGCTTATCCACTACGTAAAAACGGGCTGTTTTGTACACTTCAATGTCGCGGTTTAGATCTTTTACGGCGACGACTACTTCGTGTTGTCCGGGTGCGATGTCTCCCAAATCCAGTTCTACAAAATTTTCGCTTTTCGTTTGTGTGCCCGTCTGCTCGTATCGAATCGTCACCTCTTCTCTGCTACCGCCCGATAGCATCCGACCCAGTCCGGACAGCGCGCGGATCAGCAGCGGCGTATGATTGGCGTCTCGCACTGTATAGGCGACTTCGTAGCGCGTTTGTCCAAACGAGTCGCGCAGCAAATTGTAGATTTCAAAATAAATAAAAAATGATGTTTCCTGGTAAAATATCCGACCCGGTGAGGGATCTACCCGGAAGCCCGATCTCACAAACTGGCCCGTGATTCCCGAATCTATCTGAGCCACTGCGCGGGCTACCTGAATGCCGCTGACCATCAGTGTATCCCGGTTGTATGAAACTACCGGTACAGATTTTTGATAAACGCCCATCAAATCCGCTTCTGGTCGCCAGACTTGAACGGCGAGCGTATAATCGCCTGGCGGTACGTCCATTGGAAATTCTTCTACCAGTACGGATCTGCTGCCTCGCGGTGCCATGACTTCAACATCGCCCTGTACGCGATAGACCTGTCCAGAGCGCTCGTTGATCAGGGCGACCCGCCGCTGTACCTGCGCCGTGTCGCTGGCACCCTGTACATAGAGGTTGCGGGTGGGTACTCCCATAAATACCCGAATTTCTGTATTGTCGTCTGTTCCCTTAAAATCCACTGTATCAAAATGAAAATCCAGTGGTTCGTAATAACTGATGTTATAGACCTCGGGCACATCCCGGGTGATGCGGGGCATGAAGACGGTTGGCGAATATTCCGAGAACAGACGCGATATCCGCAGTGTCTGGTCGTGTCCAAAACGTTCCAGTCGGTCCCGGTCTTCTGTGGTCAGAACGGGTGGTGGCGCGTAATCGTAACGCCCGGAGGTAAATTCGTCGGTAAATACCACTTCGATGCCTCCGCCGATGCGGGTGTAAAACCACACTTCCCATTTTACGGTCATCCCGGCAATGCCCGTTGTCACGGGTTTGTACCCGTAAAATCCCAGGGTGTCTTCAGCCGCCATGCCCGCGCGGGCTTGCATGGAGCCTTCAAAGGGCATGCGGGGCAGGTCGTCCAGTTCGGGGTTGTCTTCGTCGATGATGTTTATAAATCGTTCTGTTTTCACTGGATATACAGGTCCCAGAAACGTGTGGTGTACACCATCGGGACCGTAGAGCCGGCGGGCGAGTTCCGTCTGGATGATTCCGACAGATTGGGGTACGTTGAGGTTTAATGAGCGGGATGTCGAGCGGTGGTCTGGTTCCCCGTAGCGGATATAGACCTCACCTCGCCGATCATAGGGGAACTGCTTTCGTCCGTAGTTTTCCCGCGCATAGAGTACCCGCCGATAATGCTCGCACCAGCGCATCAGCCCGCCACTGGCTTTCAGGGGGTCTTTTCTCAGCCAGAATCGCCGCAGGAAATCGCGCTGCCGCTCTGGTGGGGTTTGTCGATAGGCCTCCGCTTCCCTGGGTGTCGCCACTATCGAAATATCCCAGTAGAGTCCTCCCTCCTCTTCGGATAGCTTAGAGATATATTCTTCAAACGCGATGAGCGCGTCTTCGAAGTTGCCCCGCTCCATGAGTATTTGTCCCAGGATCGCATAGCCTCGCGGGTCTTCCAGCCGACCCAACAGGCGTTCGGCTTCTGCCTTTTTGCCCGATTCGGCCAGGCTGCGGATAAACAGGTAGGCCGCTTCCTGGTCTTTGGGCTGGCGCTTGAGGTACTGGTCGTAATAATGAATTGCCACTTGATCCAATTTGTCGTCCTGGTAGAGCTGACCCAGTAGCAGATATCCCGGTGCGTATTCGGGATCGATCTGGATCGCCCGTCCCGCCGCTTTTATGGCATTTCCGGTTTCCGATATTCGATAGAGGCGGGCGAGGTGGTAATACACTTTTGCCTGGGTCGAGTCCAGTGCTACCGTCTTTTGCAAATGAGAGCGGGCACCCCGCCAGTCGTTTTTCAGATCCAGGTAGGCCAGCCCCAGCCCCAGGTGCGCTTCCACCCACCCCGAATCGGCCTGTACTGCTTTGCGAAATGCTTTGATAGCGTCGTCGGCCTGTTTAGATTGGAGGTGAAGTTGTCCGATCATGGTCAGCACCCGCGCAGGCTGGGGTTGCTGTCCGGCGATCTTTTCCAGATTTTTGACGGCCTGTTTTATACTGTCTTTGTGCGAGACTTGTAATGCCCGGGCGTAAATCGATTCGGCGTCCTGGGCATGTACCGTTCCGGTTCCGCACAGTCCGATAAAAAGGCTAAGCGCAATATAGAAATAATAATTTTTCATTGTGTTGTGTTGACAAGAGATGTGATCCTTCGCAAGGTGTCTCTAAAGTATAACAAAAAAACAAAATGGAATCGCTGTTTTTTCGCGCTGGTCTCTCTTCAGTTAAGGCAGCAATTGCATTTTTTGCATATACGCCTTAGATTGTGGATTGAACTGTTCAGGAGCTTTCCATGCGTGTCATTATTTTATTTTTCATTTTGCTAATACCTCTATCGGCTCACAGTCGCCCGGTGGTCGCGGTTTTGCCTTTTGAAGAGGCGAATACCGATTGGCTCTCAGAGGGTATGGCCTGGAGTTTGTCGGATAAGCTCCGCCGCGTGTCGGCACTGCAAATGGTCGATTCCGACCGGCTAAATGCCGCTCTGTCTAAATATCAGATGCCTGTGCAGATTGGCCAGTCGGCGGGTGCAACACTGGTTCTGTACGGTGCCTGTCGGCTGCAGAAAGACCAGCTTCAGATCTCTGCCCGCGTTTTGCGGGTTGATACCGATGAGGTTCTGGATCTGGGAGAGGTGGGAGGTCCGACCGCGTCCCTGTTTGCCCTGCAGGATAGCGTGATTCGCCGCTTCCTGGACGGTGTTGGTCTCAGTGCTACCGATAGCGAATGGGAGGCGATTCTTCGCAAACCCACTCATTCAGTTCAGGCTTATGCCCACTGGGTGCGCGCCCGGAGTATGCTGACTGGCGATGCCGAGGATCCGGATGTTGTGCGCGATCACCTCGACCGCGCCCTTGCCGAGGATGCCGATTATGCCGATGCCCATAGCCACCTGGGGTTGCTTTTTGTCGCGCAACGCCGGTTCAAAGAAGCGCTCGGTGCCCTGCAGACCGCTGTGCGTCTCAAGCCGGATGATCCACTGATCCGCTACAATCTGGGGGTGACTTATGCCAGTTTGGGGCAGCCCGATCGCGCTGCTGTCGCGTTTCGGGATGCGATACGCCTCGTGCCGGATGATCCCATTACCCACTACAATCTGGGTATTCTACACTATCTTCAGGGCAATCACGAGGCTGCTATTGCGCCTTTGCAGACGGCGGTTCGTCTCAAGCCAGATTTCGCGGTTGCTTATCTAAACCTGGGTATTGTCCTGGCCAATACGCAATCCTTTTCCCGCGCGGAAGACGCACTGAAAGAGGCGATTCGCCTGTCTCCCGAAAATGCCGACGCGTACTACAATCTGGGCGTTGTCTATATCGAGATGGGGCATGGCGATCAGGCGACCGAAGTGTTAGAGCGAGCCATCTCGCACAATCCAGAGCACGCCGATGCCCATTTTAATCTGGGGCGCGCTTATGAGGCACTGGGCCGCTATGATGAAGCCGTCGCTGCCTTCAAACAGGCGGCTCAATTCAATCCCGATTATGCCGATTTGCACTTTAATCTGGGCATTGCCCATACCGAAGCCGGGCGTTTTGAGGAGGCTATTCGCACCCTGCACACTGCCCGCCGGATCTATCCGCAAGATCCGCTTATCTATCACAATATGGGTATTGTGTATCGAAATGCCGCGCGTTTTGAAGAGGCGGAAAATGCTTTTCGAGAAGCGCTGCGTCTCAATCCCCATCTGGCCGATATTCACCTGTCTCTGGGCAGTTTGCAACTGGATATGGGGCGCTATGAGCAGGGTCTTTCAGCCATTCGAGAGGCTGTGCGCTTGACGCCCAAAAATGCCGATGCCCACCGCTATCTGGGCGAGGCTCTGGCTTATTTGAAGCAGTATCCAGATGCGATTCAGGCTTTCCGAAAAGCCATTGAGCTTAAGGGCGACGATGGAGAAGCCCATCTCGGCCTGGGCATGATCTATTTGCATACCGGGCAAAAAACCGCGGCTACTTCTGCTCTCAAAACGGGTCTTGCGCTCTATCCGGATCACCCCGATTCTCTGGCTATTGCCCGCGAGATCGCGCGGTTGCAGAAGCAGCCTGAGCAGGTGAGTTCCCATCTGAACCGCGCCCGCGCTTTTGAGGATGCCGGGCTTTTGGACGAAGCGATTGATTCCTTTCGCAAAGCCGCCAGTCTCAGTCCCGAGAATGCCGATATTCAGCACGCCCTGGGCATGGCTTGTCTGCGGGCGAATCGTCCGGAAGACGCGCTGCCCGCTTTTCGGAAGGTTCTCGGGCTTCGTCCAGATCATCCCGATGCAAATCTCATCCGTGATTTTATTCGCCGCATGGAAGAGGGACAATGACCATGATTCGCGTCGCGTTGTTCCTGTTCCTGTTTTGCGCGCCCCATTCTATCGCCGCTGATGCCATCCGTTTTACTGAAATGGCGGAGAAGGCGGGTATCCATTTTGTCCACAGTACCGGAGCCAGAGGCGGATGGCACTATATCGAGACGATGGGTTCCGGCTGTGCGCTTTTCGACGCGGATGGCGATGGGGACCTGGATCTCTATCTGGTCAATGGTGCCAATTTGCCAGGGCAACCGGTTCAGGGTAGCAATGCGCTGTATCGCAATGATACGGATAAAACGATTCGCTTGACTGATATTACTGAATTTTCGGGTGTGCCTGGCCGGGGCTACGGCATGGGTTGTACTGTGGGCGATGTAGATAATGATGGCGATCTGGATCTCTACGTTACCGGCTATCCCGAAAATATTCTGTATGTGAACAATGGCGATGCCACTTTCAAAGACGCTTCACAGCAGGCGAATGTGACCGCAGGCGGCTGGAGCGCGGGGGCGGTTTTTTTCGATTTTGAGGCCGATGGGGATCTGGATCTCTATGTGGTGCGCTATCTCGCGTACGATCCCGCTCGCGAGCCGGTGTGTGAACGCAGTGGCGTGCGGACCTATTGCGCGCCGTACCGATTTCGAGGTGCTCCCGATTTGTTGTATCTGAATAATGGCGATGGCACATTTGAAGATATTTCTCAGCGAGCCGGTATCGCCGATCTTCATGGCAAGGGTCTGGGCGTGCTCACGCTGGATTACGACCGGGATGGCGATACCGATCTCTATATCGCCAATGATACGACGCCCAATTTTCTCTACCGAAATGACGGCGATCGCTTTACGGAAGTCGGCCTCAAAGTGGGTGTGAGCACAAGTGCTTCAGGCCGCCCGCAAGCTGGCATGGGCGTGGATGCTGGCGATGTGGATGGCGATGGCCGCACGGATCTTATTGTTACCAATTTTTCCTATGAGTCAAATGCTTTCTATCACCACACAGAACTGGGTGTTTTTGCAGAGGCCAGTGCCCGCCTGGGTCTTGTGGGACCGAGTACGCTTCCTCTGGGTTTTGGCACACATTTCTTTGATGCGGATAGCGATGGGGATCTGGATCTTTTTGTGGCCAATGGTCATATTTTTCCCAATGTATCGGATTTCTCTTCTGCCGAGTCCTACCCTCAGACCGATCAGTTTTTCCGCTATACCGCAGGTGTGTTTGAAGACGTTTCCGAATCGGCGGGTTTCACATTGCCTGCTGTCAGCCGGGGTTCGGCGCTGGGCGATATAGATGCCGATGGCGATCTGGATCTGGTTGTGCTCGTCGCCGATGCCCGTCCGCATCTCTACAGGAATGATACGCCGTCTGCCTATCCATGGGTTATTGTTGAGCTAAAGAGCGCGAATCGCAGTGCGATTGGTGCTCGCGTCACCCTTACGGCAGGTGGGCGTACCCAATCTCGAGAGGTGCGAAGCCAATCCGGGTATCTCTCTTCTGGAGATCCGCGTCTCCACTTCGGTCTGGGTGATGCCGAACAGATTGATCGTCTCGATATCTGGTGGCCCTCTGGACGCACCCAAACTCTGAGCAATTTGTCGCCGAATCAGATTCTGGTCATTGAGGAATAGACTTACCATCCGTGTACAAAGTGTCCACTTCCGGGAAACCAGATCGCATCTACGACACTCGATACGCCCACGCCCAACAGGTATCCCACTACTATTCCATAGGAAAATGGCATCGATCGCCGGTAAAGTCCCACGCCCCCAAATTTGAGGGTCAGTGCTTTGACGAGCCATACGACAAAAATAGCGAATCCGTACGTATGACTCGGGAAGGCGAGTCCCACCGGGTGAATCGGCCAGGAAGCGAACCGGGTATTCAAGACTGTCAGCAGGCCCGCTTCTCCGACTCCGAATAGCCAGACCAGCAGTTTCTGAAAATCAAAATATGTGGGTTCTGTCCCCTCAATGATGCCTACTTGTCCCAGCATTACAGTCCAGTCGTACATATAGGCCGCGTTTAGACCGCCTTCTGTATAACACAAATAAAGCTGGGCACCGCAGGCTATGGCATAGGCGGTGAGCAGAGAGATGGGCAGAGCACATACGACCAGAAAACGGCGTTTCAGGGCTTGTTGCAATAGCCGAAAAAAATGTGGAATGGCCGGTATCGACAGCATCCGACCCGAATGCGCGGCCAATCCGCCGCGGTTTAACACCATTATCCCCGTCAGGTCGGAGGGCGAAAAATTGGCTGTTCCCAGAAGCGTCTTGAGTATCGGTCCACCTTTCTGCCCCTGGGGTGATAGAAATACGAATCCCGTGGCTGCCGCGTATTTGGCCACGCCAAAGTAGATCACGAAAAACAGTGAAAGCTGTAGCAGTGCCGCGACGGGTCGCATGTCCAGAGATATCATCCAGCCTGTGAGAAATGCAAATGCCGCGCTGAATCCCAGCCAGGCCGTGCGGTAGGTCACGGGCGTTCCATCGTCTTTGCTCCGGTCGTCTGATAATGCCTTTTGCAGGGTTTCTTTCAGGTGTCCTCTGGCTACCCAGACCGACCAGATCACGAGAAAGACCAGTGCGCCGTGTGCCTCAAGCATCCGAATTTCTCCCGAGGTTGCCGCCTGCCCCTGCATGCCCACTGTAAATCCCGTTCGGTCCATCAGTGCTTGTTTGAAAATATTGAGCACAAAAAAGGTCCACACGCTCAGCAGTATATTTAGCGGACACAGGTAAGCCAATCCCATCAAAAGGGGCTGAATCCTCAGGTATAAGGTCGGAAAATCGCGCCCGATGTGTACGGCTTTGGTCAAATAGTGATCGTATATCCCAATGCGCGGAATTGTGAGAATAAAATACCCGGCAATATTCCAGAAAATCACACCGGCTGTACACGCAAAACCCATCCAGAAAACGGGTGTTCGGAACACGATGGGCAATCGGTGTGAAGGTTCTTCCCGGAGCAGTTCCAGGGGCATTGTCGCCAGGGGAAATGTCAACCGTTCCCTTTCCACCCACTGTTTGTAAAACAACACACTTGCAAAAAAGCCGGCCATTACGAGTGCTACAGTTCCGGCAAACCACCAGAACAGCGGGGTTAGCCAGTTGCGCCACGGGATGGATTCCTCTGATCCCAGTCCTACGTACAGCTTTTCTACTACCATATCTCCCGGCTCAAAAAATAGCCAGCGGGGCATATAGGCCCCCACGACCTCCCAGAATCGGTTTTCCGGTGAAGAAAAAGCGGATGGTGCCGAGATATCCGTAATCAAGTACCCGGCCCAGCCCACTGCCGGTGCGGTACCCACCATCCAGACCATTCCAAAAATCACCATCACTTCTGTGCGCGACAGGGCAAAGCGAGGTAAAATGAGCTTTAAAACTGTGTTGATCCCCACCCACAACACCAGTGGTAGCAACGCGGTGACGGGCACGAAGCTCTTCATCAGATTTCGCCCGAAGTAGGTCGCGTACAAACACATGCCCGCAATTGTGATCAGCCCCAGTACAAAAGCCCGAATGGTGAGCGATTCAGATGCTGTTGATGCTTTTCTTTGAGGTTCCGGTGCCGAAGCCATATTCGCAAACCCCGTCTCTCAGGGCATGGGTTCTGTAATATTTACAATTTGTCCTGCGGGCAGATTTTCTA
>JAPPIE010000378.1:3114-17270 GCA_028874765.1 Gemmatimonadota bacterium | reverse complement strand
ATCTGAGTGCGGCGACATCAGCACCAACTGATCGGCATCACATGGCAAAACCAGCGATCCGATAAGAGCAAAACAAAAAATGGCACTGTAATATTTCATAACCATTGACCCTTTATAACTTTAGCATATGATAAAGTATAGTAGTATGCCCCTTCGGGTGTGTCAACGCCTTTTTAAATAAAAAAAGCACTCTAAATATAGAGTGCCTTGCTTGCAGACCTATTTCCGCTCGACCTTAAAATCTGTTCCTCTTGGTGGATGAGATAAACAGCTAATTAGACGTATCAATACGCCCAATCTGGTTCCCGGTTGAATCGACAATCCAGACAACACCTCTGGGATCAACGCGCAAGTTTGTGACCTCAACATCATCATTGGAAATCTCATAGAGCGTAAACGTCGTATCTTGCAAACTAAAACTGGTCAGCCATCCCGACGATTGTCCACCGACCCACACGCGATCATTCGAATCGACCTCCAAAGCATAAGGAGATTCCATCTCTTCGGGAAACCGGAAATAGCGCGTTTGTCGAGTTACAAAATCAAACATGCCCAGCCTTGTCGAATCCGTATCCGTAAACCACACCTTCCCCACTGAATCCAATCCCATTTGTCCAATTGCAAGACTATCATTTGAAACCGAAAAGGTTGTAATCTCTTCGGTATCCGGGTCGAGCTTCCCCAACAGGCTTTGCTCGCGATCGACGAACCAGACCTGCCCACTGTCATCTATCTGAAGAGAACCAAGCGCGACATCTTGTTCACCAATTGAAAATTCTGTTATCGTTTCGGTGACGGGATCCAAACGGGCAATGCGGTCGGCTGCACTCTCGATAAACCAGAGCCTCCCTTGATCGTCAAATTTCAAACTCATTGGCCGACTGCCCGGAGTCGGAATAGTAAACTCCTGGATATCCCCGGAGAAAGGAGCCAGCACACCAATCCGATTGGCGGCAATTTCAGTAAACCAGACGTGCCCCTGGCTATCGAGGACAATACTGTGTGGTTGTGCACCCGTCGTGGTTAAAGAAAATCTGAGAATCACATCTGTGCGCGGCTCTAATCGACCAATTGCATTGCCCCCCACCTCTGTAAACCATATATACCCTCGTGAGTCAATCGCCAGATCATTTGGCCGGCTATTCGTCAAAAGCTCAAAAAAATCGACCTGAGCAGAAGCTACTTGCTTCTCGGCCTCCTCGGTAATCGGTACGACGACTTCAGAGGTATCTCTCTGGTTGTAAGCACCGGCAAAAATAATGAGATCTTGAAAATTAATCACGCCGTCTGGGTGCAAATCATACCGCGCTTGATTTGTCCCAAAAGCTGCGGTTAGAGCCGCGAGGTCTCGCTCATCAACGACGCCGTTATCGTCAAAATCAATATCGACATCTGATTGCGCGTATCCCGAAAGGGGAAAAAGCACGATCAGCATCATATAGAAAACGTTTCGATACATTGAGTCTCCACAACAGTACCGATAATGGCTCCCCGTACCATGTGTACTGTCGGCATATGGCTTGATGCGATGTGGTGGCTCTCGGTGTACACATAATCTGTGCTTATAGAGAACCAACAAAAAATAAATACTCTCTCAAAAAATATATCTATGATAATACACACTATTTGTCAAGCATTTTCTACAATTTCAAGTGGTATAAATGCTTTATTATACAATATATAGACACTTTTTTCAATTATGTCATCTCTTTTAGCAGATCAACCGTAGTCGTTTTAATTATATCTTCACACTCCGCACCTATCATCAATGTTCCATAATATTTAAAAGCTTGTTCGACTTCGTATCCACCAACAGGATAGGCATCCGCAGTCGGAACATATCCAATACATCCATTGGTATATCCCAGTGCGATAGTTCTATCAAAAGGAGAAGCACCATCTAAAAACAACTGGTAATCGACAAACATCTCTCCCGGGTATCCCACCACTGCCAAATTGCCAATATGCATGGTCTGAATCTCAAATGACTCTGTTGGACTTCCCCCTCTCCTCGCAGCCTGCACATAATCTCTCGCCCACCCGACCATCCCCTCGTATTGTTGGCGACGTCGGTAAGGCGTTATGTTTTTGTCTTCTCGCACGCGTTGCAAATTCGCCGTGGCATCTGCAAGTGCTCTCTCTGCCTCATCGACATCGGGTACCATAAGAGGCAATTCGACAACCCGGTTATTCACCGTCAACTCATCACCCTCCAGCCTCTCGGCATGTAATGCAGCCTTCACCGTGGCCGCGCCCAGACGCGTGCCCAACAACTCGCATCCCTCAAATTTCCCATCCTTTGGAGAACAATTGATATCCCCACAACAACCCTGCAAAAACAGAGGCATCGCCAAATTATCCCTCACAAATTGCGCGGCATATCCCGGAAACTCTGCACTGATCGATAGCGCATTCAAATTCACGGGATGCGCCGCAGTCGCGAATACAACAGCTACAGGTACACCGCCTGCTGTATCCACGCGCACCACATCAACCCAGGGTGCTTCGGGACCTTTGGGATGATGGCCCAGCACAATGCGACCATCGCGCATCTCCCTGCGGTTATGTGCAATACGCACGGATTCTCGCCCATGCGAAAGCGATGCGGGTATCAATCCTTCTGCCGCCATTTTAATAGCCCCAACAACCTTGCGACACAGCACATCTTCATAAGCTGCATCGCGATCGCCCATACATCGAAAAGCCATCACAGAGGGTCCCGAATGGGAATGAGACCCATTGAGCAAAATATGTCCCCCGGGAATCCCGACCGAATGCTCAACCAAATCCCGAATCCGATTGACCAGATCCGGCGCAAAACTAATCACATCGGCCCCCACAATTGCGACCTGCGTCTTGCCGTCATCCAGCACCAGTACCCTGGCGTACAACTCGTCGTGTATCGCCTCAGATGGTCCTCCGCGCGCTGCAAATCCGCACATTGAAATCCCTACTGGCGGCGTGATATTCACCTCTGAAATCCCTGCTTTTATCATGTTATACTCCTTAATGAAGGGCGAGGCATGCCTCGCCCCTACGGTTGTTCACACTTCACAGCCCCTCTTTTTTATCTGCGGATCACACGCCTAAAACTTCCCTGTCCTCGACTCGTATTTTGTCGGTTTGCCCAACGTGCGACCATCGCTCATAACCCAGTGTGCAACCCACGAGACAATTTCTTCAACAGAAACCTGCGGCACCCCCATCTCCTCAAACAGCACCCCTGCATCGCCCAACAATGCCGTCTCGCGCTCTTCGCCTTCAAACACGGGATCAATACCGATATGCTCGCCCAGTTGCAAAGCCAAATCGCGCACCGACAACACATCCCTACCCGTCATATTCACCACCCGTGCGGGACATGCACAAAGCGGAAACATCCGCGCCAAATACGCATTCGCATCGCCCTGCCATATCTGATTGACATGGCCCATAGACAGATCAATAGGCGTCTCGGATTTAATTTTCTCGGCAATATCCAAAATGATGCCATAGCGCAACTCAGTCGCGTAAAACAAACGCACAATTGCCAGAGGCGTTCGATTCTCTTTGCAATAAAACTCGGCAAGCCGTTCACCGCCCAGCCGGGACATGGCGTATTCGCCAATCGGATTGACACCAGCATCCTCCCGAGCACCCGACCCCGTCACCGAAGCAAATTCGTAAACATTGCCAGAAGACACATAAACAACGCGCGACTCTGGAAACTGTTGCATAACCTTTGCGGGCAATACCGCATTCATCGCCCAGGTCAACGGCTCATTGCCCGTTGCTCCAAACTTATGCCCGGCCATTAAATAGAGATACGGTACGCGAGGCAACCGCGCCAGCCCTTCATCGTCCAGCAAATCGCACTTGATCGTCGCAATACCCCGCGACTCCAGATCATCGCGATCCAGCGGATTGGAAAACCGCGACACGCCAATCACCTCATCTGCGCCAGCGCGCAGTAGCAACTCTGCCAAAGTCGGTCCCATCTTTCCCGCGATACCCAAAATCATCACGGGACCATCTAACTTTGACACCGCCTCGACCACTTCGGGCGACGGGGTCGTCATCTGATCGATCAATTCTTCTTCTGTTTTAATCACCATAGTCGTTTTCTCCATTCTATTTTCTTGACTTCTATCCCATCAAATAATAGGTTTGGGTCACAACCATAACGAACCTCAAATCACAATAAACTTATGGCCTTTATCAAACAAATCTACGACCTGCTCGAAGGGCGCCGTCTCTTTATGGCATGCTGCATCGCCTGTGGGCTTATCTTTGCAGCGGCCAATCTCATCCCACCATTGCTCATCCGCAAACTCATCCAGTGGCTCACCGAAGCAAAACCCGCAGGGGACCTCATAGAAGTCAGCCTCTTACTCCTCGGGATTTATCTGCTTCGCGGTGTCTCCCGTTATGGTTATGGCTTTTTTTCCCACGTCACTGCCTATCGCGTGATGCACGCACTTATGACGCGCGTGTACAAGCACCTGCAAAACCTATCCCACAGCTTTTTCAATCGCCAGCGCACCGGCAATCTCATGGCCCGTTCCATCAACGACATCGAAGCCATCGAAGACTTTATTGCACACGGCATACCCGAAACCGCGCTCGCCACGGTTATCCCCATATCCATGGTTGCCGTGCTCTTTTACCTCAACCCAGAACTCGCCATCATCGCCATATTGCCCATCCCGCTCACGGCATTTCTCGTCTATCGCTATGTATCCAAAGTGCGCGCCATGTGGCATGCTGTGCGCGAGCGGCTCTCTGAACTCGCCGCCCTCGTGCAAGATAACATGTCGGGCATTGCCGTCATCAAATCATTTGCTCGCGAACGGGAATGCGCCCGCCAGGTAACCCACCGCAGTGCCACCTTTCACGACCGCTTGATCAAAGCCAACACAGTCTCGCTCCTGCCCGCTGGCATCATCGAAGCCACAGGAGGACTGGGCATTGTACTCGTCATCTGGAGCGGTGGCAATATGGCCCTCAGCGACAGCATCTCGGTAGCTGATCTATTTGTCTTCATCGTCTATATGGGCCACATCTACCAGCCTTTTTTGCAACTGGCGTCTTTTAACGATGTATTGCAAAAAGCCGCCGCCAGCACAGACCGAGTTTTTCAACTCCTCGCCATCCGTCCGGAAATTACCGACGCGCCCGGTGTAACCACACCCAAAACCATCACATGGGATATCCATATCGACGCACTCACCTTCGGCTATGATCCCAACACACCCGTCTTGCACGACATCGACCTGTACATTGACGAAGGAGATATTCTCGCACTCGTCGGCCCCACGGGAGCTGGCAAATCAACCCTTGCCAACCTCTTGCCCCGATTTTATGACCCCCAACAGGGCGCGATTCGCATTGGCGGATATGACCTGCGCGACCTGCCTCTCTCTTTTGTGCGCCAAAACATCGCCTCAGTCCTTCAAGACGTCTTCTTATTTCACGGCACAGTATATGAAAATCTGATCTTCGGTCATCCAGATGCGACCGAACGTACGGTGCGAAAAGCCGCACAAGCAGCCAATGCCCATGCCTTTATCCGCGCCTTGCCCAAAGGATATGACACCGTCATTGGAGAACGCGGCGTGCGCTTATCCGGCGGAGAAAAACAACGCCTCTCCATAGCCCGAGCACTGCTTAAAGACGCCCCCATCCTCATCCTTGACGAAGCCACATCTTCTGTGGACGTCGAAACCGAGGCACTGATTCAAGAAGCCCTTTATCGCCTCACGCAAAATCGCACCACCCTCGTCATTGCCCACCGCCTCTCCACCGTGCGCCGGTCGCCTGCCATTGCTGTACTCGACGAAGGTCGCGTAGTCGAAACGGGCAACCACAGTTCCCTCATCGACCGCGATGGACTCTATGCGCGCATGGTTCGGGCGCAAGACCTCACGCGCAACGGAGAAATACTATCGCGCATTACAACCCGCGAGTCACAGGTCGCGGATTGACGCTGCCTCCCACCTATTGAATCTTCGCCCAATCGGGCATCACTTCGAGTTCAATACCCAGCACAACGCGACCAACAACAGCAATCGCAGCAGTAATCATCACCGCCCCTATCAAATTCAACCCCACGCCCACGCGCGCCATATCGCGCATAGAAATTCTATCCGTGCCAAACACTATTGCATTGGGCGGCGTAGCTACCGGCAACATAAACGCACAAGAACACGACAAGGTGGCCGGAATCATCAGCAACAATGGATTGAGACCCACAGCCACAGACAACGCCGCCAAAACCGGAAGAAACATCTCTGCCGTTGCCGTATTGGAAGTCAACTCTGTCAAAAAAGTCATCATCACACACAAACCACCGACCAAAAATAGAGGATGCAAGCGTCCCATACCCTCCAGTTGCTGCGCGCACCAGAGCGACAACCCCGACTCCTTAAACCCACTTGCCAGAGCAAATCCACCGCCAATCAGCAAAACAATATGCCAGGGCACATTGCCAGCCGTTTGCCAATCCATCACCCTGGATTTCGCACCATCTCGCGCGGGCACGACAAATAAAATCAAAGCCATTGCCATAGCAACCGACCCATCGGTTATCAATCCGCCAGATTCGAAAAACTGAGACCAGCCCGGCAGCGTCCAATCGCCAATTTGAATGGGGCGTCTCGACAACCACAACAGCGCCAACAACACAAAATCGGCCAGCACGACCTTCTCTGCAAACGACATCGGCCCCAACTCGGCATATTGCGTTCGCACCACGCTCAGATCAATATCATCGCCGCGACCGCGAATACCAAAAACGAGACAAAGCGCACCCCACGCACAAACGAGCATCACGCATGCCAGAGGCAGAGCAAACGCAAACCACGTCGCAAATGAAATCTCGGGAACCTCTGCAAAATGAATGGATAAAATCCTCACAAAAGACAAATTGGTCGGCGTGCCCACAAGCGTTGCGCTCCCACCAATTGAAGCCGCATAAGCCACCCCCAGAAACACCGCCGTGCCAAAAGAACCCGATGCCACACCCTGCTCTTCCATCCTGACCACAATTGCAAGCGCAATAGGCACCATCATCATAGTCGTAGCCGTATTGGAAATCCACATGGACAAAAACGCCGTTACCAGCATAAATCCCGTCAGAATACACCGGGGACACCCCCCAAAAAGAAGCAGCAAGCGCAGGGCAATTCGCCGGTGTAAATTCCAGCGCTGCATGGACAGTGCCACCATAAAACCACCGACAAATAAAAAGATAATGTGATTCAAATAAAGTGGCGCAACCTCTTGCCCGCTCATAATACCCAGCAGGGGAAACAGCACCACGGGCAACAGTGCCGTCGCAGCCAAAGGCACGGCCTCTGTCATCCACCAAACCGCCATCCAGCAGGCCACACCTGCCGTATGTGTCACCTCGGGATGTCCCGGCTTGAGATCTCCAAAAATTGTGACGCCCACCCCAATCACCGGACCGAGCCACAGCCCCCAGCGTTCTATTTTTTTATTCAGCATGTATTCTCCACAGTCATATCTTTTAAAGAACCAACAATATACACACCATAACACAAAAAGACAAAACTCGTTTGAGCCAACAAAAAATCACACCATTCGGGAACCTTTCCAGCCTTTAAAAGTAAAAGAATATGCGACAAAGCGTGTCGCAAAAATATCGGCGTTGACTCCTATACCCCGGCTGAGTCAACGCCGTTACTCTTTCTTGGAACTCTTTTCTGTACAAATGCGTCTAATCCGGTACCATGCAACATCCCTTGAGGCGTTGGTTATACCCTCCCAACCAGCGCCTCTTTTTTATTTATAAACAAAAAAACCTTTGAGGGCTCCCTCCCGACACCCTCAAAGGCTTTGTACTTCTGCTACAAAATCAAAATAAATTCCAAAAATAACCCTGTCAATAAAAAAAGCGGGCTGCCAACAGCAATCTATTTATCGGGAGGGAGGAAATAAACAGAAATGCTGAGGCAACCCGCGGCATATAAAACATAGCCAACTTCAAAAACAACGTCAAGACTATAAACGAAAATTATTACTCAATCAGCGTTTGAATATCAAAAACCGTTGTTCTGCCCATGATATCCCCCCGCCTCAATGCGTCTTTAACGTGATCGACATCCCCGTAAATAAGCATCAAAAAATTTTTGACCTGATAGTTCAACAGTCGCCGGAAAACGCGGCGAATATCCTCCTCTGTCACGCCATCAATAGCCGACTCGTATTCCTCCAGCGAAAGAGCGGGCACCCCATCGCGGTCATAGCGCACCTGCTGACTGAGCCTGGTCTGCGGACCGAGTTGCAAATGATATGCCCGCTTGAGCCTTTCACGACCTTTCTCCACTTCTGTCCAAAACTCTGGCTCGGATAAACAATGGTAAATCAACCGAAACATCTCGGGAATCAGCTTAGAAGTATTAACATCTCGAGGATCAGCCCAAAAATACAGCACTGGTGGCGATGTCCATTCCCCAATACTCACGCCAACCGAATAACACCAGCCTTTTTGTTCGCGAAGCCGAATGAACAACAGGCGATTTAGCGCATTGACCAAAACCGCTTGTGCAAACCAATCCTCATTTGTGCGGGGCAAGCCATTGGTTATCCAATAAGAAAAATTAGCCAGATGGGTACTTGGGGAAATTAAAGCGTGCAAACCCCTGATCTCTTTGCGTTTTGGCCGGGGAAGCGGCGAAAAGCCATCCCGAGGTCGGTCATCCGTCATCACGCGCAAACTGCGTTCAATTTCCGATTTACTCAGATTGGAAGTCACTCTAAAAAAGAGAACTTTTGCGCGCAGGGTCTGATCCCAAAATTGTCGCAAGTCTTGCGCTGTCAAATTTTCAAGTGCTGTGCGCGAGCCCTCTCGCCGGTACTTGCCCTGGTATAAGTGATAGGAAAAAATTCCTGTCACTTCATGGTCATCAACATAATCCTCAAAATCGTCTATAATCCGCGCCCGTTCTCTGTTCAGCAATTCTTCAGAAAATTTTAGGTCTTCCATCATCGTTTTCAGGCGTTTTAAGGCCGCATCTAAATTTTCACTAAACACAGTCAGGTTAACGGTGACGTATCGATCAGAAATATTGAACCAGAACTCTGCGCCAAGCCGATCCATCTCCTTTTTATCTTCTCCGTGTAATGCCAGATCATTCAGGCGAAAAAACGCAAAGGACAAACCGCGCGTATCCATTGTCTCCTGCAGATCTCCTCCTGTATAATACCTCATTGAAAGCCGCGTTTGCGGCACGCGCGTATCCTGCACATAATACAGCTTGTGATTGGGGATTTCTGCCTCTGCTACCGAAACACTACCAAGAACGGCAAATAATCCAACCGCAAGTACTCGCCATCGCCAGTACCAGTATCCTCCCAGGCCCACGAGAACCCACACAACACCTACATAAAGCCACACGCGCCGCGATGGTGGTCGCTTTGGAGATGAGACCAGGACAAAGGTGCGGGGCGGCTGATCTAAAAGATATTGCTTCACCACCCGCTTGACATCTGCCACAGTAATCCCATCGAGATTCTGCATCCACTTGAGATCAAAAGCAGGGTCGTTGGTGCGAATGAATCCAAAAGAGATCGCGTTTGCCAGACGGGACTGACTGGTTATCATGCGATATAAACTCTTACGCGCTTCGTTTTTAGCCACTAAAAGACGGTCTTCAGAAAAAAAATCAATAGCTACTTGAATAGTTTGTCGCATGGCCGAAACCACAGGTTCATAACGCGCACCCGAAGGTAAGTCAGCTATATAATAAAACAGATCTTTATAGCGCATATTGAGAAAATAGGAATTTACCCCGAGAACCTTTCCCGGACCAATTAGTCTTTGGCGTGCAAGAGAATATTCACCATCAAAAAGAGCTTTATCAAACAAATACAAAGGATAAGAGTCTGGATGTGTATCTGTTGGAATATGCCAGACACCCCAAACAGAAGAATGCAGATCAGTTGTAGATTGAATGGAATCCTGGGGTACAGATGCGACATCCAGCGTATCAACATCGTCTGAAATAAACCCCTCGGCCTTCGGAATCCTTCCAAAATGTTGAACTACAACGGGCAAAATATCAGCCCCTTTTACATCGCCGACAATTACAAGACACGCATTATCAGGCACATAATAACGCTTGTGAAATGCGATTGCTTGCTCCAGGGTAAAAGTCTTAATCGTATCACGATAACCCAAAATATCGTACCGATAGGGATGCCCTGCAAACATGCGGGCATATAGCTTTTTATACAGAAGCCGACGCGCACTATTGGCGCTGCGTGCCCATTCAGCCAGAACCACCTCTTTTTCGAGATCGAATGCTTCCTGAGAAACATCAAACTGTGTCATACCCCGTGCAAAACTGGCGATCAGAGCGTCCAACTGTGCTTTGGGAACCGTGGCGTAGTATCTCGTACCATCTTTCGACGTACCAGCATTGCTATGTGGTGCCTCCGAAAGGTGAAACGATTCCAAGAACGAGCGATCCACCGCCAGGTGCTCGACCAGATGCGCCATGCCCTGCCTGCCGGGTGCTTCGTGAGAAGACCCCACGCGATAGGCAATTTGACACGTCACAACGGGTCGGGTATCGTCCTCTACAATCGCAACTTGAAGACCATTGGCGAGGCGATAGTGCTGGAGAGAAAGCGAGCCAGCAAGCGAAACATCGGCGACCTTTTGATAGGGCGGTGAACTTGCCAGTACTTGAAGCGGCAAAAGACAGAGCAGAAGAGACAAATATACAGAGCGCATCACAAAGTTCTCGGTGGTCAGTGGGCGGGCACGGGGGCACCGCCCCTACATTACAGGCAATGATCGTGTTCGAGTAGGGAACGGCCCCTGTGCCGTCCCCCGGGATCAGTAGTCATCAGAATACCAAAATTTTCCAACGTGTGCAACGTCCAAAAAGTCTCTGGCACTAAAAAAACACCCGCCAATCAGCCCCGTCTTTTCCGTTGCTTTTCTCGCACAAACCGATAATTTGTCACATCGTCCCTAAAACCTATTGCGAAAGGTCCTCTTATGTTTTTCCTGGCAAATCTCCTCACAATTTACGGCTACATCATCATTGCGCGAGCACTCATCTCCTGGATAAACCCCAATCCATACAATCCACTCATCAGAATAATATATGCCATCACAGATCCGGTGCTCGTACCCATTCGCCGTCTGTTGCCCGACATGGGTGGGCTGGACATCTCGCCCTTTGTCGCCCTGGTCATTATCTGGTTTATCATATTTCTGATTTAGCCCTCTCTCACAAAAGAAATCGAGGCAAGGATGCCTCTCCTACCCATAAAAGGGCATAATTTGAGCGCAGAACAACAATCTTCCACCTCTCGCATCCTCATACCCATCTTGCTAACTGGCCTGTCTGGCCTGCCCCCCTTATCCATTGACATGTTTTTGCCCTCAATGCCCGCAATGGTTGAGGAGTTTCAAACCCATCCCACCCACATCCAGCCCGCCGTTACCTTCTTCTTAATAGCACTGGGTGCAGCACAACTCGTCTTTGGCCCACTCTCTGACCGATTTGGCCGGCGCCCCATTTTGCTCATCGGCCTTGCCTGTTACGCCCTCGCGGGCCTGGGCTGCCTATTTGCACCCACAGTGGGCGCACTCATCCTGGCTCGCGTATTGCAGGGATTTGCCGGAGGCAGTGGTCCTTCTGTAAGCCGTGCTGTAGTACGCGACATATACGGCGAAATCCACGCCGCCAGAATAATGTCCTACATGGCCACAGCCATTGCCCTCGCCCCCATACTCGCCCCCGTGATAGGCGGTTTTTTGCAAGCCCATTTTGGATGGCATTCCGTCTTTGTCGTACTCAGCGCGCTGGGCGGCCTGTTCTTCTTCGGCTACCTCTGGGCAGTGCCTGAAACCAATAACCTGATCGACCCCACAGCCATGAATCCAACGCGCATGACAGCCAATTACCGCGACCTCTTGTCCAGCCGCCAGTACCTCGGATATACCTTTATGGTCGCCATCTTATTCTGGGGCATGTTTGCCTTTATCACAAACTCGTCTTTTGTACTCATCACCGAGTTGGGTGTCTCTCCCCAACTCTACGGCCTCTGTTTTGGATCGGTCGCCGTGGGACTCATGATCGGCGCATTTTTATCTGGCCGTCTCAACAACCGCCTCGGCAGCGCACGCATCATTCAAATTGGCAGCCTGATCGCAGCGAGCGCGGGCCTGCTCCTGCTGGGACTCAAACTCGCGGGCGTATTTTCTGTCATCAGCATCATCGCCCCAATGTGTTTATTCACAATAGGCGGCGGTATGGTGCGCCCTCAGGCAATGGCTGGCGCAATCGTACCCTATCCGGAAAAAGCCGGACTTGCCTCCGCCCTCATGGGATTTATACAAATGAGCACGGCGGGATTATTTGTCACCCTCTTCAGCCAGTTCTACAGCGCCTCATCCATCTCCATGGTCACGGCCATTGCCATCTCAGGCGTCATTGCCCTGCTCGTGCGCCGCACGCTATTGCCATCTGGAGCCACACCATGATCCTCGCCATTGACATCGGCGGTTCCCAATTTGCCCTGGCTCTCGCCACGCCCGACGGCCGCATCATCAAACACATCCAGCACCAAACAGATCGCGCAGACCACGCCGACAAAAGAATTGACCGCATACTCGCCGCAAGCAAAACACTGACCTCACAATCATCCGTATCGGCCTGTGGCATAGGATTTGGCGGTCCCGTCAACTTCGGCACACAGCGCATCGTCAACTCCACCCACGTCTCAGGATGGGACGATTGCCCACTGCCGGAAATTGTCGAACAACACCTCGGCGTACCCGCAATAATCGACAACGATGCCAACGTGGGCGCACTGGGAGAATTTACTTTTGGCGCGGGCCAAAACAGTCGCCACATCATCTACTACACGATCAGCACCGGCATTGGCGCGGGCATCATCATCAACGGCGAAATCTACCGCGGCGGCAACGGATATGCCGGCGAACTCGGACATGTGCCCATCTTGCGCGACGGACCCCAATGCGGCTGCGGCAATCGCGGCTGCCTCGAAGCCCTGTGCTCGGGCACTGCCATTGCCAGACGCGCAAAAACAGCAACAAAAAAACATCCGCGCAAAAGTATCGCAATCACACGAACCGCAAACAACAACCCCATCACAGCCAAAACCCTATTTGACACCGCGCGTTCTGGCGACCCTTATGCCAGAGCGCTCGTCGATGAAATCTGCACCGACCTCGGACAGGGTCTGGCAATGGCTGTAAATGCATTCGCTCCCGATATCATCGTCATTGGAGGCGGCGTCTCAAACGCAGGGCGCATCCTCTTTGAACCGCTGAGAAGAGAAACCCGTCAATTCCTCATGCCAATTCACCGTCCACACCTCAGAATCGCCCCCGCCAAACTCAAAAACCGCTCCGTACTTCTCGGCGCAGTCGCGCTGGCAAAACAACTTTAGCGCGGGCACAGGGGCACCGCACCTACCGGGGATAAACACAACAAAAAGGAGACTCCCAATGCCCTACGACCTCCTCTTAAAAAACGCCACAGTCATTGATCCCTCTCAGAACCTCAACGCCATCCGCGATGTCGCCATCCAAAACGCCACGATTACCGCCCTCTCCGAATCCATCACCGATTCCGCCAGAGAAACCCTGGACCTTACCGGCAAAATCCTCACCCCTGGCTGGATCGATATCCATGCCCACGTCTTTGCTGGCGCCACCACCTGGGGCATTCAAGCCGATGCCCTCTGTCTCGCTACCGGCGTCACCACCATCGTTGACGCTGGCAGTCCCGGCTGGGCCAATTTTCTCGCCTTCCGCGACTTCATCGCCACCCCTGCTCGCACCCAGATTCTCACCTTTATCCACATCAGCGGCATCGGTCTTACCTACGGCCCCATTGGAGAAATGACCGACATCAAATATGCCGACCCCGAACGCACCGCCTACGTCGTCCACACCTATCCCGAAACCTGCGTAGGCGTCAAAGTACGCATCAGCAAAACCATCACCGGAGAAAACGGTATCGTCCCCTTACAGTTGGCCGTTCAGGCCGCTGACATGGCCCACACACCCGTCATGGTTCACATGGGTGCAGGCGTCGCCCTCTC
The DNA here is from genome assembly GCA_028874765.1 of Gemmatimonadota bacterium. Classification (GTDB taxonomy): domain Bacteria; phylum Latescibacterota; class UBA2968; order UBA2968; family UBA2968; genus VXRD01. Next base: position 3,179 of record JAPPIE010000378.1, on the reverse strand, counting down.
CGACATCCTAGCCGAACTGCGCCCGGGCGACATCGTCACCCACTGCTATCGCGGAGATGGAGACG
>JAPPIE010000378.1:0-3014 GCA_028874765.1 Gemmatimonadota bacterium | reverse complement strand
GCCGAACTGCGCCCGGGCGACATCGTCACCCACTGCTATCGCGGAGATGGAGACGCCACCATTGGCGATACCATTTTAAACCGCCAGCACAACATCCGTCCCGAAGTCCACCATGCCCGCCAGCAGGGAATTCTCTTCGACGTCGGCCATGGCGGCGGCAGTTTCCTTTTTGAAACCGCCAAAAAAGCCCTCGCCCAGGACTTTCTCCCCGACGTCATCAGCACCGACATCCACTCCGGTTCAATCAACGATCCCGTTTATAGTCTCCCAGAAACTGCCTCCAAACTGCTCAATCTGGGTATCGAACTCCCCGACATCATCCGCCAAACCACCACCGCTGCTGCCGCCGCCATTGGCAGAAGCGACCATCTGGGCACCCTCAAAATCGGCACCGTCGCAGACCTATCGGCTTTTGAAATCCGCGAAGGCGAATTCCAATTCCGCGACGTCAGAGACAATTTGGAAATCGGGCGCAAAAACATCCATCCCGTACTCACCATCCGGGCTGGCAAAGTCTATCGTCCCGAATCCCTTCGGGAAGAACGCGACGAAACCCTCGCCCGCGCCCGTGAAATTCGCGCGCTCACCTCCCGACGGTTCGGTGATCTGGGATGGACACCACCTATCGCATAAAAAAAGCGGTCACAGTACGTGACCGCCTCTCGTTTTTCCCTGAAAATTCACCTCTACCGCCGTCGCTCACCACCCCGCCTCCCGCGCCTGCCCTGTCGCGCATCATCGCCCTGAATCCCCCGTTGTCTCTCAGCCACCTGCGGCACTGGTTCCAACCTGAAAATAGCCTCGCGCTTCACGGATTGACCACTCGACAAATCCGTCACTTCAACCTCAACCTGATTGAGGCCCAGGATCATCTTTTTTGAATCCAGCTCCAGATGAATTGGTTCCCAAACATCTCGCCCCACATGCTCATAACTCACCGCCACCTGTGGTTTTTTACCCCTCGCCATCAATCTTTTGAATCCCCCACTCAACAGCCCAAAAATCGAAGAACCCGACCGCACATCCTGCTGAATCGTATAGGACACTTTGTATCGCGTCTGCCCAAATTCATCGCGTTTTAAATTATAGACCTCATAATAGACAAACACACTGCGATCATTCACAAAACTGCGCGACGGCATCGGCATCACCCACACATCGCCCTTGCGGTATTTATCGTGATACGCCTCTCCCTCACCAATGGACCACGCCAACTCCAGATCGCTCATCGCCAGTGAATCGGAAAATGTCGGGGCTTCCAAATCCTGCACATAAACCCCCCACTTACCCGAATTTACATCAGCCAAATGCACCGCCAGGCGATAGGTCCCAGATGGCACTTCCAGATAAGCCAGATCGGGCACAAATGTCCCCTTCTTCAACAGCGTGGAATCAATACCCCCAAAATGCAAATCATCCCGAGTCCGAAACACCTCCTCACCCTCATCGTCCGAAATCACCACCGAACGGCGCACATGCCCACTCTCATTTTCAATATCCACCTCCAGCGTCGGCACCCCGTAATACACCTCGACCCCGGTCTTGCCCTCTTCTGCTCTAAAACGCGCCACATCGTAATAAAATTCCAGCGGTTCAATCCCCGGCGGCAAATCAAAATACTCCGGCGTGGAAGCCACCACATCGTTCAACACAGCGCCCGGATGGGATCGCAAAAGCGCGGTTAACCGCTCACCCGACATGCGCGTCCCATCTGGCAACGGGGGAAACTGCCACTTGCCATTGAGCAACTCATCCACAAACACAAATTCTACACCACCGCCAACCTGCGTGTAAATCCACGACTCCCACGGCATAGACCGTCCGTTAAACGACACGGGATAAGCCGGTTCAATGAGATTGACACCCTCGTAATCCTCCACCGCCTGTTCATCATCATCCACACCGCCAAAAAACGATTCCGCAGTCATTTCGCCCGACGCCACAAAACCACCCTCAATATCCAGAGCCAGCCTCTCCTTCACCACCTCAGCCTCGGCACTCGGCACTGCATTGGGCGCGTGCGACCGCGACCGATAATCCGGCTCCCCATACCGAATATACACCTCGCCGCGCCTGTCCCACGGCTGCACACCCTTCGCAAAATGCGTCCGCGCGAACCACACCCGGCGATAGTGTTCTGCCTCTCGCGCAAGACCACCCGATATCAGCGTCAAATCGCGTTTGCGCCAAAACGTCGTCAAAAACGCTGCGCGTTCTTCTTCGGGCAGCGATTCATATACCTTCAACTCCTCCGGCCTTGCCACCAACTGCAAATCTTTGTAGATCGCCCGTTCTTCGGCTGGAATCGCATCGAAGTACTGCGCGAACAACGCCAATGCCCGATCCGGATCGCCCATACCCGCATACGCTTGTGCAAGCAATGCCAACAGTCGCGCTTCGCCCGGATTTTTAGCCAACGCCATCTCACCAATCCCAACGACAGACCGGTAATTCTGCTCCTCCGTATAAGACACCGCCAATCCGTAAAGCGCATCGACATCACCCGGCCTCAGCCTCAGATACTTTTCGTACAACAGGCGAATCTCGCCGTAATACATTTCAAAATTGTTATTGACATACCAATCCGCCAATTCCAAATACACCGGCGCGTAATCCGGCGCCATTGCAATCACCCGGCGAAACGCATCCTCAGCATCCAGATCGCGCAGCATCACCTTTGCCCGCGCCAGATACAACTCGGCATCTATCAACTTCGGATCCTTTGCCCGCGCCATCCGAAAATACGGCAATCCCTGTCGCGCCCGCGTTGGTCCCCGCGCCATATACACCCGCCCCAACCCCACATAAGCCTCTGCCGACCCGGCATACCGAATCCCCTTGCGAAACGCACTATCGGCCTTCTCGATCTCCCCCGCATTGAGATACAAATTACCCAACACAACCCATGCATCGCCATCTTTGGGCGCAACTTTCACAGCTTCTTCCAGAACAGACAGCGAATCCACAACCTCGGAAGTTGCCCATCCCGCGGATGATAGGAACAAAATAATCCA
>JAPPIE010000203.1:2022-17289 GCA_028874765.1 Gemmatimonadota bacterium | reverse complement strand
CATGGAGATAGCCAGCTATATCAAAACAGTAATTCTCTTCGTTGCTCATGAGTTCCTGATCCATTATATCCCCCCTCAAGTTGAAAAGCTTATTGACAAAACAGAGAACCAATCATTAATCATTCTAAAACATGTGTTAAATTATATTAAAAAACAAGAAAAATACAGGCTTATTAAAAAAATAAAAAAAGCCCGTTCTAAGCGGGCACTTATGCGACGTAAATCTAACTGCTGTTGATGTGTGTATTCTACGGCGGTCGTCGCGGTGGTATTGGTTGAATAATTTTTCTCTGTTCGGGGGTCAATCGCGCCAGTAATTCTTCCGATGGGACGTAGTGAAACCGCGTGCGGATGAATCGAGGGGAATACCGATAGACCACGGTGCGGCGATACCCTTTGTTCATACGTTCGGCTGATCCATGTGAGATTGCGTCTGTGAAGAATAACGCGTCGCCCGCTTTCATGTACATTTCTTTCATTCCGATGGCTGTTCCAGCGGGTTCTTTGCCATAGCTCACTTTTCCCTCGCCATCCACCAGTAATCTGGGGTGTATTTCTGTGCTTTTATGGCTGCCGGGTATCAGGACTGTTGGTCCGTCTCCGGGTTCTATATCTGTCAATGCGACCAGTACGTTGATCTGGCCCACCATCCACGCGCCGGTGTTGTGTTGCCGAAAGGTGAGATAGCACAGGGGCGCGTGACCGCCGCAGTGGATATGGATAAAGCCACCGGGTCCGCGTACGGTTAAAAAGTTTTCGTGGATTGAGATGCCGTTTACGTCGGCGTTGATGTAGCGTTTGGCGAGGTCAATCCAGGACGGATGATCGATTAATCGCTCGAATACCGATCCGGCTTCGATGATGTTCTGAAAGTTCAATCCGTCTTTTTCGCCGTAGGTATGCGTTTCCACATGGCCGATCCACGCACCCGTATCATCACTCGCACCCCGACGCTTTTTGCTATGTACGTATTCCCAATGGTCATCTACCCATTGGTTCATCTCCTGTACGTCTTTTTCCGATACCGCGCTTTTTAGATGCAAGTAGCCGTGCAGGTCGAATAAATAATCCTGTAATTGCTGGTCAGAATTATCCATAGGCCCCCTTCTCATGCCGTCCCAATAACCGTTGCATTCGCGGGTCGGCTCCTGCCCAGACGTATTCTGGCATGCGGTAATCGATGAATGGGTATAATCGCTGGGCGATGATCCGCTGGCTGTACACGACGGAGCCTACATAGCGGACTTGATCGGATTTGTTTTGCGATCCCCGATGCCACACTTGATTGTGGAACATGCACAGATCACCCGGGTCGGCAATCATGGACACGGGACCCTGTCCATCGAACTCGGGGGCTTCCGTTTTGTCCGGTCGTCTGCCAGCGTAATGGCTGCCGGGGACCACTTCTGTGACGCCGTATTCGATGGCGTCGGCCCGGCTCAGCGGGAATAAGACGTTTAACACAAAGCACGGTAAGGGGATTTTTTTGTTGTGCTGGGGAACATTGTCTGGTAATGGGAAAATTATGCGGTCATCCAGATGCCATCCTCCGCCCTGACCGGGTTCGTAACGCAGGGCATTTTGCGACATCATGTGGCAATCATCACCCAGGATCGCCTCTGATAGGCTCACAAATGGTTCCCGCGCGATCAGGTCCCGGAAGTTGATGTCATATTCATACATCCGCATCATGCTGATACCCCGAATATGGTCTCCTTCGGGTTCGTGCATTTTCGGGTCCTGATATTTTCGCTCCATTGCTTCCCGCAATGTCAGTACTTCTTTTTTAGTTAATACGCCTTTTAAGAACAAATACCCATCCCGCTGAAATTGCGCGATTAGGTCCCGGGTTTTGTCCGCACCATAAGGTTTGGCGTTTTTGTCGATTACGCTGTTTGTGGTGTACATTGCTATCTCACTATTTCATTAATCCCAATATATCCTCATACACGGCCAGGCCACCAAAATAGGTGAAGGCGAGGCCCGAGATTATATTGAGCGCGACGAGAAACCAGCCCATTTGCAATGGGGGTGGGACGTATTTGCGGTCGATATAGATCATCGCAAAGCACCAGGGGCCAGCGAGAAGTACCCCGGTGATGTGTAGAGGGATTGTCATAATTGAAATTGGGTTCCAGCCGATGCCATTCGGGTCCTGGGTGGCTGTCCACCAGGCGTATAGGACCAGTGCGCCACCCGCAATAGCGGTGTAGCCCAGTGTCCATTTTCGCACGTTGTTCAATGATAGGTCGCGCCATTTGGGGGTTATTGCGCGTATGCTTTCGTGCGCGGTGCGGACATATAGTTCATACGCGCCGTACACGGTGCCAAAAATTGCGAAGAATACGCCGAGCTTGTACAATCCGGCGAGAAATGTTTTGACGCCCGTGCTTTCGTGCAATGCCGTTAAAAATACGACCTGGTGGTTGTAGAGGTCCATACCGGACGGTACGATTTCTCGCGGATGTAAGAGGGCGGCACCCAGGATCAAAAAGGCCGCTGTGAATAATAACACGCTGGCAAATGATACGAGTGTATCGACCAGCGGTGCTTTTAACCACGCTTTGCCCAATTCGAGATTTTCCTGAGTTTCCAGGATTGTTTCCTTCTCATTGCTGCGTCTGCCAATCATTCCCCACACCTTTTCGCGCAGCATGCCCACATATCCCACATAGTCCTGTACCCCGCCGCCGATTACGCCCATATACGCGACCATTTCGACGATTAGCGTGCGGTCTGCAAATAGCGGATTGCGCGATACCCATTCTGGATATACCGGGAATGTGGGGACTACCGCGCCCATTAGCGCGGCGATCCAATCGGGGTTTGCCGCTACTGTCGCGATTAACATGACCAGCAACATCAATCCCACGAGTGAGGTCTGCGCTTTTTCCAACAGGCCATAGCTCTGTTTCAGGGTTAGCAGGATTAAGAATGCGATAAATATCAGGGCGATTAGATGCGGATATCGCGCGGGGTCGTCAAATAATATCCAGGACGAGATTGTGCCGAGCATGATGGGTAAGCTGGATAGATAAAATGGGAAGCTCACGACCATGACCACGCCTACAACTGCTGGGAACAATCCCCTCGGTCCGGGTAATTGTGCCCAGCGTTCCATGGGGTGCTCGCCGGTTAGTGTCATATATCGCGCTGCGGAATACACTTGAACGACTTTTGTGATGCAAAACAGGCTGAATGCCCAGAACATCGCATAGCCAAAGATCGCCCCGCTGCGCGATGCCCACACGGTTTCTCCACTTCCGATGGTTACCGATGCGATAATTGCGCCTGGCCCGAAGAATTTTAAGAAGTCGCCGATTTTCCGCGAGCGCAATGCCGCCGCCAGTTCCGGAAATTCCAATTTTTTTGTTTCTGCCATGATTTCTCCTATCGAAAAACCCCAGTCCTACCGATCTTACGGAGGACTGGGGGCTGGCGGGTGCGACACTATTTTACAGCTATTGGATTGCCCGGAGAACCCGTTCCGCCTTTCAGGCGCAATGGCGAAAATACAAATGCAAATTCATATACCTGATCTTTTGCCAGTTCTTCCAGGTCCAGGTTTTCTAAGATGTAAATCCCGTGCTGGGCGATGAGCAGTTGATGTACGGGAAAAGCCAGCGAGGCATCTTCGCCGGGTACGACTTCCAGGCCCCAGGTATCGCCTGCGACCATTACAATTTTTTTATTTACGAGCCACTGGCCCACAGCCATTCCAATACCCGGCTGGCCTTTATTAAATGTTTCATTGTCTTTCATCCACAGGGTGCCGTGTCCCGTGCGAAAGATTACCACATCGCCTTCTCCCACGGATACATTTTGTTTTTTTAGCGCGCCCTCGGTATCGGCTACTGTGATTACGTATCCGACTTCTAATCGCTCGACACCTTTGTATCCCGCGATGTCTATCAGTACGCCGCGCGTGAAAAATGACCCCGCCTTTTCCACACCCAATTTTTCCAGGCCATAAGGTTTGCTAAAGTTCGAGCTTTTGAAGCCATTGTAATACACATCCTCGTTTCCTACCCGCGTGCCAATATGCCCCAATCCATCGAATTGTGTACCGATTTGACCGATTTCACCACTGAACATTTCATCGTACCATACGAGTTTGTTTTCTCCGAGCGGTCCACCACTTGGGTTGCCCACGATTGTCAAACTGTAGTGCCGGGAGCCAAATAGCGGTATTCCGTGTTCATATACTTTTCCCAATTGATAGACTTTGCCGGTTTTGATCAATTTGGTCGCTTCCAGGACTTTGGCTGGTGTCAACCGGTTCGCGGCGCCCCGTTCATCTTCGGGACCCCACTCCGATGTCGATTGCTGGGCATATACTGGCACCAGCATCAGATTGACCAGTAGTGTTATAAATATGCGTTTCACGATTTCCCTCCTTTGAAAAGATACCGATTCATCGCGTTTTCTCATAAAGCGCGATGCTTACCTGTGTGCCGGGGAATAGTGCAGATGGATACACCCACATGTCGTCTTCCCGGATGTACACCCGTTCATCTCCCGAGCGAATGTGTAAACGTCCGTTGTTTTCCTGGCAAATTTGTTTGACAATGTATAGACCCAGTCCCCGTGTATTGCCCCGCGAGACGGTTTTCTGAATCGCCATTTTTATTGCCTGTCCGTGCGACCAGTGCGCTGTATCGTGTCCTGTTGATAGGCTCTCGCGAATGCCAATGCCCAGATCGCACACGCCGATGATTGCAAATTTTCTGTTCAATCTGTGATTGGTATAGCGCTGCGCGACCACAAATCCTTTATCCCCGCTGTGGTCCAGGATATTGTGACACAATTCGGCTACGACATTTTTAAATCCCGTAATTTCCCGCACGGTATAGTGTAGCTCTTCACTCAAGATGGTGCCGACCCGCGATTCAATTACACTTAGAACTTGCTCGATATCACTCCGCTGTTCAATGGTCGTAATTTCCAGCAGGCTTTCGTTGCGGGTTCGCGGCTGTCCCGTTTGCGGTACGCGCGCTACTGTTACATAAGTCTTCAGGGCGTCAAATACTTTCATCCGCGTCAAATAGCGCTCGACATCTGAATTTTCGGGCAGTCGGCACGTAATATCCCAGTATTTGGCACTCAGATGTCGGCCTATCAAACACAACATCCCCATGCCATAGGGATCGACAAAACCCAATTTTGACAGATCCAGAACGATGTTGTCTTCATCTCGCTGCGACGAGAATGCTCCGAGGTCGCGCAGTACATTATCACACGAGACAGCAGACAAATTCTGTTCCGCAATCGCCAGCGTGTTGTTATCCATGTGATCGTTTAGTTGCGTACGCGGAATATGGAACGGCGTTTGACATTTTTCTTTTCGTGCAAATCCGTTACCGCGACCTCGAGTTTATAAACGCCGCGTGGCATTTTGGACAGGTCGATTTCCAGGAAGGTGAAGTCGTCGGATTTGTCGCCTGCATATACCGAACTGATCGATGTGCGGCTTTGCTGCCCGGCTCGGCGCAGTTCTTCGACTGACTCGGCCATCAGGTTGCGTTCGGCCGGCATGTATTGCACTTCAAAATCCACGGTTTGGGCTTTGACAGTTTCTTCACCGCCGGTCATGGCATCGCCTACCAGGTCGTCCTGATCTTGCATTTCACCTTCGGCAGTTTCGACATCTACACCGTCGAGCGCGTCGCCAGCGGCGAGTATATCACTGCTGGAGCGATCATTTTCTGTTTCCATTTGCGCCAATTCTTCAGCAGTAGGCACGATCAGCAATCCGCCCACCTTTTTGAGGGCTACGGCGCCAAACATCGCGGGATTGACTTCCTGCTGATCGGGAACGCTGATGGTGTAGGATATCTGGTATTGGGTGCGCCCAAATTCGTCTTTTTTCAGGTTGTAGATTTCCAGATATACAGATGCCGATTCCCCGGTGCGATACGCGCGGAGCGGATTGGGTGCAATGCGCAAATCCATTCGCGATTCGGGAAAGGGTTTGACCAGTTCAATTTTCTTGGCGAGTAGCAGATCGCTCATGTCCAGGCGCGATTCGGATACAGAAAAAAGGCGTTCCGTGCGGAATGTGCCGATGGATCCGCTGTTCCTGTCTCCCACTTCGACCACGATATTATACGTGCCCTGGGGAAGTTCCAGGGGGCGTTGGCTCAACAAATACTGCGGGGCATTGCCCCCTTTGGGTTTTTCTTGCGCAATCGGTCGCACATTGCGGTAGATGTCTCGCCATCGGTAGTCGAACATAAACAATCCTTCATCCATGACGATCATCCGGTCGTCGCCTGCTTTTAATTTGCCCGTGGGAATGGCATAGGCGATTTCCACGCGCATATTTTTCCCCGAGCGGAAGGCGGTGATCTGGTGTGGCATGGAATATTTTCTGTTCTGGAATGGATCGACAAAGCGCGCTTCTTTTTTCTTGAATGCCGCGCGATTTTGTATTTCAAAATACTCGTCGCGCATCTTGTCGCTCGCCCATCGCGTGGTAGCAGATTTCCTGAAGAGCGTTCGATCTACCTGTGTTGCATCCACATTGCGCGTTCTCAGCGCATTGGGGTCCCCGCCTATGACATCTACCGTGCTGCTGGGTCCTACTTCGCCTGCAAATCCCCAACCGTCAACGCCATTCACACTTTGAAATGTGAATCTGTATCCGCCGTAATACCATGTTTCCTTGAACATGGGAAATACGCCCGTTGTGCGTCGCTGGTATTTTCCGTATTTGATATAGGTTTGTCCGCGAATGGTCTTCCAGCCTTCGATGTTCCGCGCGGGCACGCTAAAGCGCAGATTTGCATAGGCTACGCGACCGTAGTGCTCCATGCGCCGCTCGTTGTGATCAGTCAGAAATAGCGGATCGTTCTTGTTCCAGAATTGCGTCAATGCCGCAGAATCCTTCCACTCGCCATCGTCGCCGACTTGCATGGCTTTTGCGATGCGTGCGCTGTCTTCTTTTGATGCGATGATATCTACGGATTCCATCATTTTGCGCTGTTCGGGGTCCATGGCTGCGATGGCTTTTTCATACAATTTGTTCGCCTCTAAAAGCTCTCCCTGAAGCTGGTGCGAATAGGCCATGAACAATTGCGCGTTGATGTCGCCGGGGAATCTTCGCATCATTCGTCGCATCACCCGTTGCATGGCGGGGATTCTTCTGTGTTCCAGATGCGCCAGTCCCAATAGATAATAGGAGTCCTGATAGTCTGGATCGGTCTCCAGACTCTTTTCAAATAGCATCACGGCTTGATCGTATTCGTTCTTGGCAAAAGTTCGAATGGCTCGCCGCTGCGGTATTACCCGGTCTCTTGTGATCATGTATTCGCCGAATATATGGCGACCAGCATCGTAGGCTGCTACGGCTGCATTGGGAAATTTTTCTATGACTTTTTCGTAATGCGCTTTTGCTTCGCGCTGGAATCCCCTGTTCCACAATGCCTCGCCGTGTAAGAGTTGATATTGCAAATTTTCCGGTTCAATCCGAATGGCCTTTTCGCTTGCTTCTACTGCCCGGCGTCGAAACTCGGGTGTGTCCAGGCGAATGTAGAGGCGGGTCAGTTGTGCAAGCGCAGGGGCGTATTTGCTGTCTTTCTTGAGCACTTGCTTAAATTCTTCCACGCTTTCTTTGGGTTCAATTTCGTTCATGCGCGAAAGGGCAGTGTGATACAGCGAATCTACTTCACTTTGTGCAGCCCATGCCGGTGCTGCGAGCAGACAGGTGAGGATCAAAAGCGAGAGGGCTTTCATAGCGATCTCCATATGAAGGGGTCTTTGGCTTATTCACGAACTCGAAACACGGCGTTGCGTTTTACTTGTTTTTTTGCTTTTAAATCCGTTATTGCGACTTCGAGTTTGTATATGCCACGCGGCATCGTCGATAGGTCGATTTCCAGGAAGGTGAAGTCGTCGGATTTATCGCCGGCATATACGGAACTGATCGATGTGCTGCTCTGCTGTCCGGCTCGGCGCAGTTCTTCGAGGGATTCGGCCATTTGATTCCGTTCGGCCAGCACGTATCGGACTCTCAAATTTGCTCGCCTTGTGCGCGTTTGTGCATTGCCACTATTATTATTGTCCGAGCGTCCTTGTTCTCTGGTCGATTGTCCAGGCGGCGATACAATTAGCAATCCGTCCAGTTCTGTAAGGTCTATGGCACCGAACATTGAGGGATCTACTTCTGCTTTTTCGGGCACGCTAATGCTATAGACTATCTGATATTGTGTGCGTCCGAATTCGTCTTTTTTCAGGTTGTAAATTTCCAAATATACAGATGCCAATTGTCCGGCGCGATACGCGCGGAGGGGATTGGGGGCAATGCGGAGGTCGGTTCGCTTTTCGGGAAAGGGATTGACCAGCTCAATTTTTTGGGCGAGTAACAGATCGCTCATGTCCAGACTTGATTCAGATACTGTCAAAAGGCGCTCTGTGCGGAATGTGCCGATGGAGCCACTGATTCTGTCGCCTACTTCGACTACCACATTATAGGTGCCCTGAGGAAGTGTCATGGCGCGTTGGCTCAACAGGTACTGCTGTGCATTTTTTCCCGATGGTCGTTTTTGTCCCAGTGGTCGTACTTTGCGGTAGATGTCACGCCAGAGGTAATCGAACATAAATAGTCCGTCGTCCATGACGATCATCTGGTCGTCGTTTGCTTTTAGTTTGTTTGTGGGAATGGCATAGGCGATTTCCATGCGCATATTTTTTCCTGTGCGGAAGGCGGTGATCTGGTGCGGCAGGGTGTATTTCCGACTGTGGAATGGATCGACAAATCGCGCTTCCACTTTTTTAAATGCCGTCCGGTTTTGTATGTCGTAATACTCGTCAAGGATTCTTTGGCTCCTCGGTATCGAACTTCTCGGCCTCGAGCTTCTCGACCTCCTCGGGCTGCTTCCGAACGAGCCTCTGCTGGCTGCTCGCGTCACATCTACCGTGCTGCTGGGTCCCACTTCGCCAGCAAATCCCCAACCGTCAACGCCGTTTACACTTTGAAAGACGAAGTGGTATCCGTCGTAGTACCACGCCTCCTTAAACATGGGATATACGCCCGTTGTTCGTCGCTGATATTTTCCGTATTTGATATAGGTCTGGCCGCGGATGGTCTTCCAGCCTTCGATGTTCCGCGCAGGTACGCTAAAACGCAGATTGGCATAGGCTACGCGACCGTAGTGCTCCATGCGCCGCTCGTTGTGATCAGTCAGAAATAGCGGATCGTTCTTGTTCCAGAATTGCGTCAATGCCGCAGAATCCTTCCACTCGCCATCGTCGCCGACTTGCATGGCTTTTGCGATGCGTGCGCTGTCTTCTTTTGATGCGATGATATCTACGGATTCCATCATTTTGCGCTGTTCGGGGTCCATGGCTGCGATGGCTTTTTCATACAATTTGTTCGCCTCTAAAAGCTCTCCCTGAAGCTGGTGCGAATAGGCCATGAACAATTGCGCGTTGATGTCGCCGGGGAATCTTCGCATCATTCGTCGCATCACCCGTTGCATGGCGGGGATTCTTCTGTGTTCCAGATGCGCCAGTCCCAATAGATAATAGGAGTCCTGATAGTCTGGATCGGTCTCCAGACTCTTTTCAAATAGCATCACGGCTTGATCGTATTCGTTCTTGGCAAAAGTTCGAATGGCTCGCCGCTGCGGTATTACCCGGTCTCTTGTGATCATGTATTCGCCGAATATATGGCGACCAGCATCGTAGGCTGCTACGGCTGCATTGGGAAATTTTTCTATGACTTTTTCGTAATGCGCTTTTGCTTCGCGCTGGAATCCCCTGTTCCACAATGCCTCGCCGTGTAAGAGTTGATATTGCAAATTTTCCGGTTCAATCCGAATGGCCTTTTCGCTTGCTTCTACTGCCCGGCGTCGAAACTCGGGTGTGTCCAGGCGAATGTAGAGGCGGGTCAGTTGTGCAAGCGCAGGGGCGTATTTGCTGTCTTTCTTGAGCACTTGCTTAAATTCTTCCACGCTTTCTTTGGGTTCAATTTCGTTCATGCGCGAAAGGGCAGTGTGATACAGCGAATCTACTTCACTCTGTGCAGCCCATGCTGGTGCTGCGAGCAGACAGGTGAGGATCAAAAGCGAGAGGGCTTTCATGGGGAGGCTCCTTGCGATGGACGCTGTTGGGGTCTTAAAATCTATAAAAGGCCTTTGCATTTTCGTAAAGAATTTTTCCCAGTAATGCATCCGATAAGCCTTTGGGGATTGCGTCTATTGGCGCGTCGAAATGATAGTGTGGATAGTCTGTGGAAAACATCAGCATGTCATCCGAGTCCAGATGTCCTATGATTTGCAATAGATGTTCGGCTTCGGGCGGGGCGTCCAGGGGCTGTAGTGTCATCCGAATGTGTTCGCGGATGTATTCCGAAGGCGGGCGTTTGACCCACGGGATATCGCGTCGCAGTCCTTTCCACTCCTTATCTATGCGCCACATCCATGCGGGCATCCAGGTCCAGCCGCCTTCGATGAGTGCTATGCGCAATTCTGGAAACCGATCAAACGCGCCTTCTACCACCAGGCTCATGACTTGAGACTGAAATATTTGCGCCATACCGACCATTTCTTCGGCGTAGGTCGCAGGCCAACCAACGGGCGTGGGTGGTAGGCTTGATGCACCGCCGTAGTGTATCCCGATGGCGAGGTCGCGTTTTACCGCTGCTTTGAATAATGGGTCGTACACGCGCTTGCCATAAGGTTGATATGATCTGACCGGCACAATGACCTGCACAAAGCCTGGATGGTCGCCAAATTTTTCGATCTCTCTCGCGGCGAGTACTGGATTTTGACTGGGTACTACGAGAGAGGCGCGCAATCGATGGTCTTTGTTTAACCACTCGTCGATTTGCCATTGGTTGACCGCGGTTGCAAGCGATGCGGATAAGTCTTCGTTGTGTACACTTTGCACGCGATAAGCACAGGTTAAGATCCCGATTTCGACATCCCATGTGTCCAGTGCCTGTTTTTTTAGCAATTCAAAGTCAGATCCCGGTGGACCATTTTTCGGCTTTGTCCCTTTTCGTGCAGATGTGGGTGCCCGTGCGGGATAATCATTCGCATTGGGTCCCACAAATGCCGATTCGTTGATGTATGCAACCCAGTGTTCTTCCAGATATGGAATCAGTGTTTTCAGACTGGGCAGTTCATTGTGAATATCACAATCGATGATGGGATGATAAAAGGGGTTGTCAGGTGTATTGCGCGGCATGGTTAATATCCTGCACCGCGACAATACTGGTACATTTTGGCACTTCGGGTCGCTTCATTTATCGCGTCTTCGCCTTCGTAAGCTGGCGCGCCGGGACAGGCTGTTACCCACCGGTCATATCCCGTGTCTTCAAGTACGTTTGCCAGGTCGGGAAAGTCCAGTGCTCTGCCGACGCCTACAGAGACCCATTGGGGCGTGAATCGTCCCTCTGCATCCCGCGTGATGTTCTCATCTGCCCAGTCCTGCAAGTGTACGTAGTTGAGCTGGTCTTGAAAGTCGCGCAACGATTGGGCGGCGTCATAGTCCCAGAGTTGGGCGTGCGATACGTCGATACACAGTTTTGCTTTTTTGAGGTGTTGCATGTACAGCGTCCAGTCTTCTTTTGAATCTACCAGCAGATTGGTGTGGATGTGATAACTCAATTCCAGGTCGTATTGCGCCGCGTAATCAGCCCAGTTGTCCGCTGCTTCAGCCGCCTGTTTGATATCGTCTTCGGTGATGTCCCGATCTTTGGGTTTGGGACCGCTCATGTACATAAAGCAATCCACTTCCATTTCGGCGGCAAAATCAATCCGCCGCTTGTTGCGTTCCCGGTGCTCCCAACCGGATATTTCGGGCGATCCCTGCGCTGTGTACACGGCCATGGGCAGTCCCACATTGTCGCATATTTGCCGAATCCGACTCGCTGGCCCCAACCAGTCCAGCGGCAACCGACATTCCCAGCCGTCCCAGCCCGATTTTTTAAGGGCTTCAAGGGCGGGTTCCAAATCCGGATTTCTCCATCGCAATGCACAGTATCCAAGTTTAAATGCCATGATGATCTCCTTTGTTCCGTTTTATCCAAATAATTTCCGATATTCTCGATCAAATGCGTCCGATTCGTCATCCAGTTTTAATTCCAGGCGAATGCCGGGTAGAAAGCCCGTTAGTCGGCCCGCCAGAAAGTCCTCGCGATAGCTTCCGTCTGGATAGTGCGTTCGTCGTCCGTCGGGCCAGCATATTGTGTGAATTTGTCGCTTTTCTTCGAGTTTGAAATCTGGATCGACGCGATAGCGTTCAATGACGTCCCAATCGAGTTCAATACCCAGTCCGGGTGTGTTGGGTACGCGAATATGCCCGCCTTCTACTTTAAAGTCTTTGACGAGTGGATGCGTCCAGATGTTCACACAGGGGATCGCGGGCCAGCGTGCGTGAGATAATACAGCGCCCAAATGCACGCCCCACATGGTGGTCAATCCCGATCCCACCAGTTGCAGCCAGAATGGCATGTTGGCTTCTGCGGCGAGGGTGCCCTGTTTCATCACGCGACTCGCGCCACCACCTACGACAAATCCGTCGCATACGCCCTCGCGCACGGCTGTCATAAAGGGCGGGTTGCCAAAGTGCATGGCAATGGGGCTGGCGATTTTTTGCCGCAACAGGGCGTTGCCCGCTACGTCGTTTTGCGGGATTGGCGTTTCGACCATTGCCAACTGGCTATATGTGTCTTCTAACCGTCGGATCAAGGGTGCGGCGTAATCTTCGCCGAGCAATAGGCCATTGAAGTCTGCATCGATTTTGAAATAATTCGGTACAGATTTTTTTATGGCTTCAAATTGTTCTTCGGGATAAAACCAGGGGCGAGCCTTGACTTTCATTGTGGTGAATCCGTGGTCTATCGCTGCCAGTGCTTCCATAACCCATTCTTCGGGGGTGCGGTCCTGCGACCACCACGATACGGGGCATGTTTCTCGATATTGTGCGCCCAGTAGTTTGTGACACGGTACGCCGAGTGTTTTTCCCGCTGCGTCGAAGAGTGCCATTTGCAAGCCCGCGCCCAGGCTGTCATCCCACAAATGATCGAATATGTTCTTTCCGCGCACGCGGGCGAATTGTCTCTCATTTGATTGCCCCCACGTATATCGCGTCAGGGTTTCGCCATATCCCGTTACGCCCGCAGAGGTCGTTATTTTGCACACATCTACAAGTGACCAAAACGGTACCCGAGTTTGTTTTACTTTTGCACACCGCGGATGAAATGGGACGTGCAGAAGGATGTGTTCAATATCCGCAACTTCGCAGTCTTTAGAGGTCATTTTGGATTCCCTTTGTTATACAATCAACCGACCGATATCGCAATTGTGAGCGTCGCAATACCACAGGACGCCGTCGTGCATGGTCATGCCGTGTACTTCGTCGGGTGCTTCTACGCGGATTACGTCGTACACACGGCCATCTGCTGTGCCCAGTAAGTTTACCGTCCCTGCGGATGTGTCCGCTACCCATAGTTTGTCGTCTTGCCAGGCCAAGCCGTGGTTGCGGAGGCCAGGTGTTCGAAATGCGTGTTCTTCTGTCCAGGTTTCGGCATCTACCACATGTACAAATTGGGAGGGGGGGGACGCAATGTATATTTTGCCGTCGCGCCATTCCAATCCGTGTGCGCCGGTTTCTGAGGCTCCTTCCATGCCTTCGCGCCAGGATGCGACGCCAACGCCGGGAGAATCGTATTTTGCAATGGTTTTGCCGGTTTTTATATCGAGTTTTGCTATTTGCAATTCAAATGTGGATGCAATCCATACATATCCGCCACCGATTGTTATCCCGCTCGAATGCTCTGTGTCCGTTTGCGCCTCAAATAGTACGTCGCCCGTTTCCCAATCTACTTTGTATATTTTCAGATCTACCTGGTCGATAATCCACAGGCCATCCGGCGCGGCTTGCAATCCATTTGGCTGCGGTCCCGGACTCTTGAAACATGTTTCGACCTTTGCTATTTTTATCATGGTATGGCTCCTGTTTGGTAGGGGCGACCCCCTGTGGTCGCCCGCTGAATGATATGATTTCAACCCTTAATTGGTATTGTTGGCGGTAAGTTTCCCCTTCCTAAAACCACGTATGACGTAATGTAATACATCTTTTGCCTGAAGCAAGTTATTGTACTATGCTACATTTTCTTTGACTTGCCGACTTTCGAGTGCCATTTTAGTTTTCACATGATTCGATTTCCCGAAAATATCAAAGTAGTGCTTTTCCATTTTTGCGCGCGTTTTCAACGCTGGCTCAGAGATGTGCGTGTGGCTTTGTGTCGCGTGAGGTATCTGCGTTCGTTGATGGTGACGCTGGTTCTCATCGCTTTGATCGGTGCAGGTGTTGCCTGGAGCGAATATCAGACCAATTGGTTTGCGCGACGCCTTGGGGCTTTTTTGCTTTCGACCAATGCTTTGCGCCCTGAAAGTGGTGCGATCTGGCAGGATATTCAAGCGCAGGCGCGAACTCAGCAAGCTATTGATACAGCCGAT
The DNA here is from genome assembly GCA_028874765.1 of Gemmatimonadota bacterium. Lineage (GTDB taxonomy): Bacteria > Latescibacterota > UBA2968 > UBA2968 > UBA2968 > VXRD01. The sequence goes on along the minus strand of JAPPIE010000203.1, from coordinate 2,821 downwards.
CCTTTGCCTGTGCCACGAGCGGGTTTGCCCGATGTGGTTACAAATAGTCGTTTTGAAGACTCACGCGTGCCCGAGTCTGGTGTTCCAGGCTATGTCGCGATTTACAAGATACCACTGCCCGGTGTTGATCTCAATACCAGACCGCTCGGCGATGTGATCGCCAGTTTGCGCGTTTATCGTCAGGGACTTGCGATTGTCAAGGCATTGCATTTGCCGGATGTGCATTTCCACGCGGAGGTGCGCAAACAGATTGATTACCTGTACGCCCAGGTTGGCGATATTGAGGCTGTTGCGCCAGACACGCTGGGCGTAACCGATCCCGATTCGCTCAAGGCTGCTGTTTTTTCCGAACTCGCGACTGCGGTTATTCCCGATTTGAGAAAGCGAGAGAAAGAGGCTCTGATTGAGGCTTATGAAAATGGAGAGATTGCACAAATTTTTCTGTACCGCGACCTCGGGCGTTTTCGCGGTGAATTTTTCCGCGAGGGAAGTCGGGTGCCTGTTGTTTTTGAAATTGAGGCGGGTGCTGTTTCCGAAATTGTGGAGTAATTGATCCGCAGATGGACGCAGATGGACGCAGATGGACGCAGATAAAGCGGATAAGGCAGATAAGGCGGATTATTGGTGTTCTGGACAAGTTCTAACTCACTCACGTACCTGGGGAACTGGCGTGGGCACCCTAAACTTTGATTTTTAACCCTATGAATTTAATTTCACATCGCGGTTTATTCCTCATCATTTTCCTCATTGCCGATGTTTTGCTGATTGTGTTGGGCGCGGCATGCTGGCTTGTGATTAC